>NZ_NPIZ01000053.1:0-304901 GCF_002251185.1 Prevotella sp. P5-126 | reverse complement strand
GATAATTCTATTCATGAGTCTAAACTAACTTACAGATTGTAATTTTCTGCAAAGATAGTCATTTCTAACCCATAGAGTCATTTTTTGCTCGTATTTTGTCGCATATCAACCACTTACAACGATTGTTAATCGTTTTTAGTGGACACTAGTGTAATGGAATGTCTATTTATATAATGGGATTAAATAGAAAGGCGAAGGAAGATAATTACTGTAGCCAGTTTAATTCGCGACAAGTTTAAGAATGTTAAATACGTTAAACTTTCGTGGCTTTGAGGTGTTCATTAATCCTCAAAGCCACTTTTCTATCGTATAAAACACAATTGTCAGATTATCAGCACATTACATATTCGGTGGTTGTCCTTTTGAATATATATCAATTCCAAATGATATAACAATAATAAGGCAAGACACCTTTTATGGATGTACCTCCTTAAAAAGTATTAATTTGCCCAATAATTTGCATAAAATAGGGAAAGATGCATTTAAAAGTTGTTGGAGCCTCAACTCGGTTAACATCCCCCAGAGTATTGATTGTATTGAAGAGGGCGCTTTTAGTTTTTGTAAAAGTTTATTGTCGTTAGAATTGCCTTCTTGCGTAAATACAATAGGGAACGGAATTATAGAAGGATGCACTAGTTTGGAATCGATAATAGTTGATCCCAACAATAAAATATATAAAAGCGAAGATAGTAATTGTGTCATTGAAAGGAAGGGTAATGTAGTAATTGCAGGTTGCAACAAGACAAAAATACCATCTTCCATTGAAGTGATAGGGCACAGTGCATTTAAAAATTGTACAAATCTTATTGAGATTGTAATTCCACAAGGGGTGAAAACGATAGAAATAGACGCTTTTAGATATTGTATTTAGAGCCTTATAACTAACCATAACTTACTATGACTAACTAACCATAAAGTATTGATTTTCAACACTCTTTGTTTTTTAATACTTTCTGAGTGCTTTTTGGCAGTTCCCGATTTTCCACATATTTTTGCAGCGTATTTCTACCGTGGAGAATTTGCGGAGCTTTTATTTTGTCATATTGTGAACGTAGTTGACAAGGGTTTACGAGTGGTTACGATGAAGGACAGATTTGAAGCTGATAGGCAAAAAGCGTTATATCGTGGATTGGGTTGACAAAGGTTGTCAATGGTTCACTTCCGTTTACTCCATAGGTGGAATACTCAAAGTATGTAGAACATAGCAATATCATAGAGTATGAGACCGACAAGAAAATGTGAATTTTGTGGCAAGACATTCGTGCCAAGAAGCGGTATGCAGAAATACTGTTCCGAGGAATGTCAGGCAGAGGCAAAACGTCTTAGGAAGAAAAGACAGCAGGAATTGATTAACGGTATTGAGCCAATCATGGATCTGCAACATCAGGAGTATCTTACCTTCTCCAAAGCTGCCATTCTGATGGGATGCACCCGACAGTATATCTACAAACTTGTGGCTAACGGAAAGTTGAAGGCATCAAGATTGAGCAGCAGAATGGCATTCGTAAGAAAGGCTGATATAGAGAAGATGTTTGAGGGTAATCCCTACAAGCGTGTGATTCCTGCCAGCAAGAGCAAACCCAATAAAAAGGCAAAAGCAGAAAAGCAAATACGAAAGCAGGAACCGACAAAAGGGAAAGAGGAGAATGAGGTGCTTGACTATTATTCTGGTGAGGAAGTGATGTCCATTTATAAGGTCAAGAAGTCTTGGCTCTACACCTCCGCCAAGCGCAACCAGATACCGATGTGCCGTATCGCTGGCAAGAACTATTACAGCAAACGGCATATTGATGAGTTCTTCGGTACTGCCGTTGACATCAACAGCATCACGGAATGGGTGACTGCTGATGATGTAGAGGATGCTTTCAGTATGAGCAAGTCGGCACTCAGGGCATATGCATATCGTCATAAGATACCCACCAAACGTGAGTATGGTCGCACCTATTATTCCAAGGAACATCTTGAAGAACTGCGCAGGACTGACCTCATGAGCGATGACAACTATTATACCACCGAACAAGTGCAGCTGTTGTATGGTCTGACAAGTGCCAATATCTGCCATATTGTGAGAGTTCACCATATTAGCAAGGTAAAAGTGGGTGTAAAGAACTTGCTTTTGAAGACGGATGTGGAGCGAGCAATGGCGGAAAGAGCAGCAAAAGGACTGTGATTTCAAATGATTTCAGCATTATCCATCAATGACTGCAAATAATTGGAGTCACGGAAGTATCATTCAGTTATTTTGCAGCCGTGAAGAGACACTTCACCATGAATAATCATCAATAATACATATCAGTTATGAGCAACATTTGCAAGACCGTATCATTGCGTACACGCAAAATCAAGGACGGACGCATGCTGTCCTATTATCTTGACTATTATCCAGGCTATCGTGACGAGAGCACGATGAAAGTCATCCGCCATGAGTCGCTTGGCATCTACATCTATGCCAAGCCGAAGAACCAGACGGAACAGAAGTACAACCTCAACCTTACGGCAAGAGCCGAGGCGATACGCTGCCGTCGCTTTGAGGCTATCGTCAACGAGCGTTATGATTTCTTCGACAAGGAGAAGATGAAAGGAGATTTCCTCGCCTACTTCAAGAAACTGGCAGACAAGAAGAACTCCAAGTGGCAGCACGTCTATATGCACTTTCGTACCTTCACGCAAGGCAAGTGTACCTTCGGTGAGATAAACGTGGACTTGTGCAACAGATTTCGTGAGTATCTGCTGACAGCACCACAGGGACTGCATAAGAACAGAAAACTACATATCAACTCAGCAGCCAACTACTGGTCAACTTTCCGTGCTTCAATCCACACTGCCTATCGTGATCGCAAGATAAAGGAGAACCCGAACGGTTTCTTGGAGCGTATCGAGACAATCCCGACTGACAAGGAGCATCTTTCACAAGACGAGGTTATCCGCTTGGCATCCACTCCATGCTCTACCCCTGCATTGAAGCGAGCCTTCCTGTTCTCTTGTCTAACGGCATTGCGAAAGAGCGACATCAAGAAGCTCACTTGGGAAGAAATACAGCCATACGGCAGCGATGGTGTGATGTATGTCACTACACGAATGCAGAAGACAAAGGACATCGTGCATAACCCAATCAGTGAGGAAGCCTTGGAACTGATAGGCTATTCACCAGATAAACGAGGTAAGGTGTTCCCCGATTTCAAAGACTCCATGACACAGGCACCATTGAAGAACTGGCTGAGAGAAGCAGGAATCACCAAGCATATATCCTATCATTGCTCACGCCACAGCTTTGCCTGTCTCCAGTTGGACGCAGGAACAAGTATTGCGGTTGTGCAGCGTTATCTCGGTCACAAGAATGTGGCAACAACAGAGGTGTATGCCAAGATTTCCGATGCCCAGAAGCGTGCTTCGGTTGGCTGTATCACCTTGAAGAAGTAACCATTTGACAATAACACGCAGAAAAGGACTGTTGGAATGATAGTGTTCCAATAGTCCTTTTCTCATTTTGTTGGTTCTATTTGCTGTCGTGGATAGAACCAATTCGACAAATACATTCCAATTTCTGTTGATATTAAAGAGGAACTGCAAATATCCCTTTTCTTCATCCTTACCTTTGTAGTCAGCAATTAGCGGCAACTGGCACTAACGAGCTGTTTCAAGTATGATTCAGAGTATGAAATCATATTAGAACGCTAATAAAGCGTAAAAGAAAGAGTGCCAGAGAACGTAAATGCTGTTTTTACATGCTTCTGCATCTAACTTTGTGGAAGTTTTTGAACGAATAACAATAAAACGAATACAATAATGATAGAAACCAAGACAACTTCAGATTGTACCATCTACGCTTTTGTTGGTACTGCAATTCTCGCCATCTCTCTTGTCGTGGCTATGTATGTAGGCAATGACTTTCACCAAAGTCTGTTTGTCGAGTCAATCATCTTTGTAGGGAGCAACATCCTGCTTTGGGCGATATTCATTTCTATGGTGAATTATCCCTATGAACTGATGACCATTGGTAGCAACAGCAAGACAAAGAAAAACGTTGTAGAAGCAGAGCCAGCAACAGAACAAGAACAGCCAAAGCAAACATTACCACAAACAGAGTCAGCACAATACAGTCATGAGGACTATGCCAAGTGTGTAGAGGCACAAGAAAAAGAAGCACAGGAGATAAAGGAAAAACGAACGAGAGCCGTACTTGACTATGTGCATCGTACCATGTCAAGGTTTCTGTATGAGGAAGATTTGCACAAGGTAATTGAGGCTGTCAAGGAATGGAGCAACGACACCAACTATACCCCGATAGCAATAAACCGTTTCAAGGAGATGGTTGAGAATATTCCTTTAAGGCACTTCGTGTGGAATATCGCAGAACGTTTGGGTAAACGTGATTACACAATGGCAATGCGAATAGCCTTTGTCAGGGCTTTATTTCCAAAGCCGTTTGAAGGCTTGGACTACAGCACATTGAAGAACCTGAAAGCACCATGTTCTAATGATGTCATTCCGATTGATGAGCCTGGCAATGGAGGATATGAGTTTCATGATATATCAGAGGAAACTCCCGAATAATCCCTATTGTTAGAGTTATTCCTTCGTGAATGACAAATGACTGTCACGAACCTCAGTAACGGAAGCATCATTCTGTTCCTTTGTCCCAGTTTTTTAGAACAACTTGTATATGACAAAGGAATTAACTTTCAACGACCTTCCAATGGTCGTTGCCCAGCTTCGGGATGAAGTGGTGGGCATGAAGCAGATGATCATCGGTCTGCAATCACAGAACAAGCCACACAAGGCGAACACGCACATACCTATGAGTGTGGAGGAAGCATCGGCATACCTGAAAATGCCGATGGCAACTCTCTACATGAAACTTGGCAACGGCAGCATTCCTGCCACAAAGCCAGGCAAGCGTTATTGCCTTTATCAAGACGAACTTGACAAATGGCTGGAGACAAACCGCAAGAATCCTGTACCTCTCACAGCAGAAGAGGAGAACGCTGCCATTCTTGCAGGAAACAAGCGCAAGCCCAAACCCTTAAACTGGTAATGTAATGGATGCGCTTGAAATTTGTAACAAGCTACGCTCGGAGGCTTCGGGCGTAGCCACTTCTGGCATTCCGCTTGACATATTCCCCCAGAAGATGCAGCAGATGATTCTTGATTTGGCAAGGACGGAAAACTATTCCATTGAGTTCACTGTCACTTCCCTAATATCCGCTATGGCAGCAGCCGTCGGCAACTCCTGCTATATCCGGATTAAAGGCAATTGGATTACTTCACCTATTCTATATGTCATTCTTGTTGGCAGACCAGGAGTCGGCAAGACTCCACCATTGAACTTTGCCTACAAACCGTTGCACGACATTGATACTGAGGAGCACCATAAGTTCAAGGCTCTAAAGAATGAGTATGCAGCCATTGTGGAGAGAAACAAGGGCAAAAAACGGACGGAATGGGAATCGTTACCTCCTGTACCAGTCCTGCATAAGAATATCATGAATGACTTCACACCAGAGATTCTGATGCGTAATCACGATGCCAACCTCAGAGGTGTGGCAGTTGTGGTGGATGAGATAATGGGGCTGTTCAACACCATCAACCGATACAACAACAGTTCTTTTGTACAACAGATGCTGTCGGCTCACAATGGCTTGCCTGTAGATGTTTCTCGTTGTAATCTTGATTGCCCTTTACGCATTGATTATCCTTGCATACAGATTGTAGGAACTATCCAGACTGGTATTGTGCATGAACTTTATGATATGGGATTCAAGAAGAATGGTTTTCTTGACCGTTTTCTGATTACATGCCCAAAAGGTTTAAAGATTGCTCCTTGGGTTAAGGTTCCAAAACAAGATGCTGCAATCATTGAAAGACCATTCCGTGTATGGAAAGAAATCATAGACAAGGCTGTGGCTCTTCCTTTTACGGAAGACATCTTCAATGTTCTTGACTTCTCTGATGAAGCCATTGACATATTCTATGATTGGCAGAATAAGGACATAGAACGGCAGAATGCCATTACGGATGAAAAAATGATAGACTCACGTGCTGCAAAAGTTCCTTTGAACACGGCTCGGCTTGCCTTGATATTCCAACTGTTCCGATGGGCTTGTGATGAGTCTCACAAGGATTTTGTTGATGCGGAGTCCGTGAATGCAGCCATACGGATGAGCGATTACTTTGAGAAGTCATACAAAAGGATGGATGACCTCGTTTCAACCGAGGCTACCGACCCTGTGAAGAAACAGGTACTTGACTCGTTGGGAAACAAGTTCGTAACTGCTGAAGCAGTAAAGGCTGGAGCGGATTTCGGTTTTGCAAGACGTACTGTCATGTATATGCTCAAAGACTTCTGTCAGAAAAACTTTATCATCAAAGACAAGCAAGGCAATTATGAGAAAGTACAGAAGTAGAACCACCACCTTGCACCGTTTGCACTTTGCACTTCTTGCACTCTTGCACAAAAGAAGCTGCATTTTGTGCCAAACAAGTGCAAAAGTGCAGAAAGTGCAAGGTGCAACAAGTGCAGTGCCTTATGAGTGAGTATAGATTCCATCTACAGAAATACAAGCTGGGCAACCGATATGCTTGCCCTCAATGTAGGCGTAAGCGTTGCTTTGCAAGATATATTGACGAGGAAGGACAGATTGTATTTCCTGACAATGTGGGGCGTTGTGACCATGAACAGAGTTGTGGCTACCATTATTCTCCATCTGATTATTTCAAGGACAATCCCGATGCCAACTGCAATGATGATTGGAGATATAAAACACCAATCAAAGAGTGTAGGAAAGAGAAACCTCTTCCAACTTTCATTGAGAATAAGTTGATGGAGCAAACACTGCATGGCTATTCTGTCAATCCTTTGTACCGATACATTTCAATGGTCTTTGACAAGGAGGAGACAGAACGGCTGTTTGCCTTGTACAAGGTCGGCACTTCAAAGAAATGGGGCGGTTCAACTATCTTTTGGCAGATAGATGTCAATGGGAATGTGCGCACTGGCAAGATAATGAAGTATGATGACAAGACAGGACACCGCATCAAGGAACCCCACAGCCTGGTGACTTGGGTACACTCGGAACTGAAACTGCCAGACTTTACACTTCGGCAGTGCTTCTTTGGCGAACATCTGTTGACAGATAAAACCACGACCAAGACTGTAGCCATCGTGGAGAGCGAAAAGACAGCCATCATTGCCACCCACTTCATGTCTGATTTCGTATGGTTGGCTACTGGAGGCATGAACGGATGTTTCAATAAAGATGCAGTCGAAGTCCTAAGCGGTCGGGAGGTTGTTTTGGTTCCAGACCTTGGGGCAACGGATAAGTGGAAAAGCAAACTTCCTTTGCTGCAATCAATATGCAAACAAGTTCTTGTCAGCAATATCTTGGAAGACAATGCCACCGATGAACAAAAGGTCAATGGTCTTGACATTGCCGACTTCCTATTGATGACGGAAACACCGCAGATGGCGCTACAAAGGCTGATAAAGCAACATCCGCCACTCCAGCATCTGATAGACTGTCTTGGATTGGTGTTGGTGGAAGAGTCATAGCAGAGTGGGTAAGGATCTGCGAGCACGCTTGCGTGACGGACTTTCACAAAAGTCCTAAACATAATAGGGACTTTTAGATTCACCTGCTGACGCTGTTCACTTAAAAAGTCCTTCTATTATGCTCAAGCTCCGCCCGAGACCTGTCACCAGTCATACTATAACAATGTTACAAACTCAAACAAGATTCTTATGGAAAGAAACATACCACGTGCCGCCATCCATGTAGGCACAGACAAGAAATCGTTCTCTTCCCAAGTGGGCAACGAGGCGGAACGCAGAGGTTGGGACGAGAAGCGTTACCAACTAAAAAACGCAGACATAGACAAGAACAACCATTATAACTACTCACGCAAGAGACTCAACTTTGAGATAGTCAAGGGTGGAAAGATTGTGCCTCTTGGTTCCCAGTCTGTGCCGTTGCATGAACGCTTGCAGCACAGACTTGATGAACTTGGCTTCAAGCCATATATGGATGCCAAGCGTCCCGACCAAGTTTCAAGGAACAGTCCGAACTGCACTGTCGGCATCATCTTCAGTGGTGACCATGATGTGCTTAACAGGCTTGCCTTTGGTGAAAAGAAACTCAACACGTCAGATCCAAATGCTGACCACAGCAAGGTGACATTACAAAAAGGCATCTATGACTGGGCATTGGACACCTACCGCTTTGCATGTGAGAAATGGGGAGAAGAGAATGTCATCAGCTTTGATGTGCATTGTGATGAGACAAGCATCCATGCCCATGTGCAGACCGTGCCTGTTGAACAAGTAAAACAACGTGGGCGCGTCGGAAGCAAGTATATCCACAAGGATAATCCAGAAAAGGTTCTCTCTACAAAGGAATGGAGAGCACTTCCAAAAGAAGAACGTGACAACTTCACAAAATCGGAAGTTGCAAAGGGTGTTGTTGAAAGGGTCTCTTATGCCAAAGTGTGGGGAGAGCGAGCAAAGGATAAGTCACAGTATTTATCACAACTTCATACCGACTATTACAACAAGGTAGGTCATAAGTATGGCTTGGCAAGAGGTTTCTCCTATGATGAACTTTCAGAGGAAGAGAAACGGGGACGCAAGCACAAAAACAAGGTGGTACTTGAGGCGGAACGTCAGGCGAAAGTTGCTCTTGACAAAGTGGAGAAATATGCTGTGCTTGCCACAATCGACAAGAAGGAGCTGACCATTCCTTTTCTCAACATAAAGGTTCCTGTTCAAGAAGCGATGAATGCCGTAAAGAAAGAACTTGCCATCCCTATTCCTACTCTTATCGGACAAAAGGCATGGCGTGAGGAGCGTGTAAACAACATCAACGCAGCTATCAAAGCTCTTGTCGTAGCCATCAATGCAGAACGTGACAAACAGAATGAAGGTGTACGCAAGTCTGTCAACAAGACATACACTTACTATATGCAGAATCTCAATAAGCAGATAGAGGAGAACAAGTCACTTCGTGCCGAGAATGATGCGCTAAAGGCAGAAAACAACAAAGTCAAACAACGCATCTCTCAACTTGACGAGAAGGCTGTGGAGCGAGTGACTACTCAACTTGTCTATGCGAAGGAAGAACTCGCCAGTGCCAAAAGTTATAATACCACACTTATGGAAATGTACAATGATTTGAAGGCTCGTTGGAATGCCATTTGGCAAGAGCCAGAAATGACTGATGCATGGAGACGAGTGGAAGCACGAAAGGAGGAAGGTGCAAAAGAAAAGGCTCGGCAAGAAGCCGAAGCTAAACGTGAAAGCATGGCTCGGCAAAATAGATACATAGGAGTGCTTGACAAGTTCATCCATGAGGGACATGAAGCTCTATCTTCCTTTGCCAAGACAGATAGAGTCAACTTCAACGAGAAAGAATCGGCTTCCATATACTATGGCATTATGGCATCTGCTGTAAAGCATAATATTGGATTGGACTCTAAAGCCTGTATAGAATCGGCAACAAAAAGGTTCTTGTCTGATATGTCTTGGCATGGTTTTACAGACTTCAAGCAGGAATGTGTCACCAGTTGGACAAAACTCTTCGCCACAAATGAAGTTCAATTCACAGACAAAGCTATTGACAACTTCCTCGCTTTTGTTGACCACATGTCATGCAGTGCAGACACATACGTTTCGCTTGGTGGCTCCAATGGTTGTGCCGACCAACTGACGAATTGGGATGGAACACAGAAGATAGGATTGGGAGCAATTAATAATAAGCCCTATCGTTCATCACGAAGATAAGTATTGTATAAAAGGTTGTAAAAAGGTAGTGTAAACAGAACTGTGTCACGGCTCTGATTTTTTATTCTTTCCCTCTTATTTGTGTGCAGATTTCATATCTGCATACAAATAAGAGGAGCCTTTCACAGGCAAAGTTACATAATCTTGAACCTATCTCCAAATTTTATAGCAAGTTGTTGTGATATCAGTGCCCAATTAGACAGGGGCATAGTCCATTTCCCACTAATGTCTCGATAGGCAAGATACACAAGTTTTTCAAGTGCGGTGTCTGACGGGAACACACCCTTGTTCTTCGTTACCTTGCGCACCTGACGGTGATAACCCTCAACCGTATTGGTTGTGTAGATAAGCTTGCGGATGGCAGGAGTATACTGGAAGTATTCCGTAAGACGCTCCCAGTTGTCGCGCCAGGATTTGATTACTATAGGGTACATCTCGCCCCATTTTTCATCAACCATGTCAAGCTGTGCCAATGCAGAATCCTTGCTTACAGCACCGTATACGGTCTTGAGATCCTTCAGAAACTCTTTCTGATGCTTGCTTCCTACATACTTGATTGAGTTGCGGATTTGGTGGACTACACATAGCTGAACGGAGGTTTCAGGGAATACACTTTGGATTGCGTCAGGAAATCCCTTAAGACCGTCTATGCAACAAATCAGAATATCACGTACACCACGGTTTTGAAGGTCAGTCATAACATCAAGCCAGAAGTTAGCACCCTCACTCTCAGATATATACATACCAAGAAGATCCTTGTGACCAGACTTGTTTATACCTAATACATTGTATATTGCACGAGTGACTGCACGACCCTTATCGTCCTTCACCTTGTAGTGAATGGCATCAAGCCAGCAAATGGCATACACGGGGTCAAGCATACGCGACTTCCATGCTGTTATTTCTGGAATGACACGATCTGTTATAGCGCTGATGGTTTCGGCTGAAAGGGTTGTGTTAAACTCACGCTCAAAGTACTTGCTTATATCACGAGTGCTTGTACCAAGGGCATACATGTTGATGATTTGATCTGCCATACCTTCAGCAAGAATGGTCTCACGCTTCTTGACCGTTTCCGGTTTGAAGGAGCCGTCACGGTCACGAGGCGTTTCTACTGTCACCTCTCCATACTTTGTCTGTACGGTCTTGCTCATCTTGCCGTTACGACGATTGCCAGAACTACGGTCTGCACTATTAAGGTGGGCATCCATCTCACCTTCTAAGGCTGCGTTTAGGATACGTTCCAGCATGGGAGCCAAAGCTCCGTCTTTACCAAAGAGTGCTTCACCGCTACGCAGCTGCTGGGCTGCTTTCTTGTAGTCTATTTCCAAATTGTCCATATTATAAGAACTGTGTTAAACTATTATTATTATAGCCTGACACAGTTTATTTTACACTCTCTGCAAAAATCAAGATGTGAGATTATCTAAAGCTTATCTCACATCTTGACTATAAAGGTATATTATTTCATTTGTGTTTCTTCCTTTTATTCTTCCCCATGGTCTGCCGTCATAGACGCTATGTAGAAGGCATTGGAAGTGACAACAGTTGCATTCTTGCTAATAGGAGCGACGAAATCTATTTGCGTATATCCCAATTCGCTTACACCTGCAACGACTTCCATCTGCTTGAATTGATATTTTACGTCATTGCCTTCTTTGTGTTTTTTTTCAAGCACGAACACATATTGCTTGCCATTGGCATTTACAATAGCATCGTCAGGCAAGGCTGGCACATTTTGTTTGCCCATACTGATGATGCCTGTCACATACATGCCAGGAATAAGTTCAGTGATGTTCTTTGTATCAATACCGACACGTACGGATATAGCCTTGGTGTCAGAATCCATCGAGCGATTAATTTCTCTTACTGTTCCCTTGAAATGAATATTCGGGCTATTGGTGATGACGAAATCTACTTTCTGCCCTTTAGCAACTTGATTGATATTGCGCTCAAAAACATTCAAGTTGCAGAACACAGCGGCATTGTTGGCTACTTGCATCAATGATTGTGAACTTTCCGTATAGCTTCCACTCTTTATGCTTATCTTCGTCACGATGCCAGAAATTGGAGCAGAGATAGCTACCTGCCGTATGATTCTGCCTTGTTTCACAAGGTTGGTGTTAATGCCAATTTGACGGAGCTGGTTGTAAAGCCCTGTCTGGCGAGCCAGTGCCATCTCGTATGCTGCTGATGCCTGTTGCAAGGTCTTTTCCACTCCTGCCTTCTGTGAAGCCAATGTCTTTTGGCGTAGCAACTCCTGATGTGTTACATTGGTCTCTTTTACAGCAATGAGATAGTCTTTCTGCAATCCTACGATTTCGGTATTCTCTATGTGTGCAACCACTTGACCTGCTTTCACCAGCTGTCCTTCTGTTACATAAATTTTGCGGACAACACCTCCTACGAGAGAAGTCACGTCTGCCATATCCTGCGGGTTGAGCTGAAGTTCGCCATTGGCACGTATCACATTGTTGAGAGAGCGACTCTCAACCTTGCCGAGCGTAATGCCAACCGTCTTTATCTGTTCTTGAGTAAGTTCAATGGTTTCATAGCCTTGCTCCTCTACTTTGTTTTCCTTTACTTCTTCCTGCTTGCCTTTTGTGCATGATGCAAGAAATATGCTGATGACAGCAATGATGATGATATTAAATGTTTTCATTGTTTATTTCCGTTGAGATAATTGATATTGATGATAGCTTGATTATAGTCGTTGACAGCATCTATGTAACGAAGTTGTACATCAAGAGCCGAAGTTTGGTTTTGTATGTATTCCACATACCCCATTTCTCCGTTCTCGTAGTTTATCTGAGATAGTTTCGCCATGAGTGCTGCCTCGGCGTTGCCTTGTCTTTCGTAATAATCAAGAACTTGTTTTGCTCTCATATACTCATTTGTGGCATCACGCATAAGCGTTTTCTGCTGCTGTTCTGCCAATGCACGCTCATTCTGCACCAACTCCACATCACGTTTGGCAGCCTTGACTTTTGACCGATTGCTTTTCCAAAACAGGGGTATGCCGATGCCTACCTCAAATCCCATGAAGTTACCTTTGGAAAACCTACTTCTGTCAACATTGTAAGGATTGAATCCTTTGATGACAGCCTGTGTTGTAAAGCCGAGAGTGAAGCTTGGCATATACCCCTGCTTGGCAAGCGAAACACTACGTTCATTGCTTATGAGGCGTGCTTGCATGTTTCGTCCAAGTGGCGTGTCTGAGAAATTAGTTTCCCCAAGATTCGCGTCATGTAGTTTTGCCAACCCCTCGTTTTGAGGAGTGAAGTCAGTATTGGTATTGATGAGCTGTTTCAACTGCAATAAATATTTCTTGCAGTCATTCTCTGCTCTTTGCAAACTTATCCGATTTTCATTCAGCAATCGTTGTGCATTCATCTGTTCCAACTGGTTAGCCTCCCCCGATTTGTACTTAGCCGATGCCAGTTGCAGAAAGTGCTGATATACGCTGTCTTGCTTTTGCAACACGAGCAAAGTGCTATGTGCATGAAGCCACGAGTAATATGCAGATGTTACATCTCTTACCAACTGGTTGCCTACTATTGCCACCTGACTTTGCGCAACGGCAGTCTCAGCTTTCAAGAACTTGTTTCGGGCGTTATACACCGTAGGAAAATCAAAGGTCTGGCTTATCAAAATGCCATTGTCTGGACTTCCGCCAGATGTCGGATCTTGGCTGAGCGTTATAGAGGTCTTTTCAATATCAAATGTTGTACCCTGCAAGTCTTTAGCTTTTCCAACTGCAATTTGCCCATTTCTCATATATAGGCTGTTGTCAAGAGCGAGGTCTATGCATTGTTGCAAAGACCAACTCTCATTTTGTGCGTACATGGAGGCGAATGCCATAGACAGTACGCCTAATATAAACAATCTTATTCTTGTCATACGTTTGTTTCTTTTTTCTTGGTGAATGTCTTATAAATAGATGGCAAGACAACAAGTGTCAATATCGTGGCTGTTACCAATCCGCCGATGACCACAGTAGCCAACGGTCGTTGAACCTCAGCACCGTCACCAGTTGACAAGGCCATAGGCATAAAACCTAAGGAAGCTACCAATGCGGTCATGATGACAGGACGAAGACGGAGCATACAACCATCTATCACTCGTTTTTTTACATCCGTCACGCCTTCTTTCTCAAAAGTATTGAACTGTCCTATCAGTACAATACCGTTCAGTACAGCCACACCAAAGAGGGCAATGAAACCTACACCTGCGGAAATGCTGAAAGGCATACCTCGCAGGCATAAAGCCCACACACCACCAATGGCAGAGAGAGGAATGGCTGAGAATACGAACAAGGTTTCCCTGATATTCTTCAACGTAGCATACAGCAAACCCAAAATGACGAGCAATGCCAAAGGAACTGCCAGCATCAAACGACCGGTTGCCTCTTGAAGATTTTGGAATTGACCGCCATAAGTGTAATAATAACCTGCTGGCAATTTTAGTTCCTTGTCTAAAACCTCCTGAATTTCATCTACTGTGGTCTGTATGTCTCGTCCTCTTACATTGAAACCGACAAATATCCTTCGCTGTCCATCCTCATGTGTAACCTGTGCAGGTGCATCAGTCAATGTAATCTGTGCTACTTGCTGGAGAGGAATTGTTCCACCATCGGGCAGAGGAAGGTACAGACTTTCTATAGCTTTTATATCATTACGTAACTTCTTGTCCATACGCACCACCAAGTCGAATCGCTTGTCGCCCTCAAACACATATCCCGAGCGGCTTCCTGCAAAAGCAGTTTCAAGCACCTTGTTGGCAGTTCTTATCGAAATGCCATATTTAGCCAGCTGATCTCGGTTGTACTTTACTTGAATCTGTGGCAAACCTTGTACTTTCTCGACAAATGGGTCAGACACCCCGTCAACACGCTTGATAAGAGATGCCACTCGCTTTGCGGATGCTTGCAGAGCATCAAGGTCGTTGCCGTATATCTTGATGGCGACATCCTGCTTAATACCTGTAATCAGTTCGTTGTTTCGCATTTGGATTGGCTGTGTCAATTCGGCTTCCATTCCAGGAATAGCTCCCAAGGCTTCTTCCATCTTTTCCATGAGTTCGTCCTTTGTCTTGGCAGATGTCCATTCTGCTTTCGGATAGAGGGCTATAAGCATGTCTGCTCGTTCTATAGGCATTGGGTCGGTTGGAATCTCTGAACTACCGATGCGAGTTACCACCTGCTTCACCTCCGGGAACTTAGACTTCAATATCTTTTCTGCCTGAGTGCAGGTCTTCACCATCTGAGAGAGTGATGTACCTTGTGCCATGCTGATTTCGGCTGCAAAGTCACCTTCTTCAAGATTCGGGATAAACTCACCGCCCAAACGAGTGAAAGCGAAAAGGCTGATGCCGAACAGCAGCACCATGGAAGCTATGAGCACCTTGCTATGTTGCAGACTTTTGGTGATGATAGGCTTATACCAACTCTGTAACTTGTTTATCAGACGGTCTGACAAATTAGTCTTATGTACACTTTCCTTGCTAAGAAACAGAGCACTTGCCATTGGTACGTAGGTAAGCGAAAGGATAAACGCTCCAAGGATGGCGAAGAAAATGGTAAGTGCCATCGGACGGAACATCTTTCCTTCTATACCAGCCAATGTAAGCAATGGCAGATATACCGTCATGATAATGATTTCGCCAAAGGCTGCACTCTTACGAATCTTGGAAGCGGAATGATATATCTCCTTG
This sequence comes from Prevotella sp. P5-126, assembly GCF_002251185.1. Lineage (NCBI taxonomy): Bacteria > Pseudomonadati > Bacteroidota > Bacteroidia > Bacteroidales > Prevotellaceae > Prevotella > Prevotella sp. P5-126. The sequence continues at coordinate 289,417 of NZ_NPIZ01000053.1, read as the reverse complement.
TCCATCTGCTCTTGTGTTAAGCGCAAGCCATGGTATTTGTCACGACTGATACCTATATGGTGGCATACGGCTTCTACGATAATCACTGCGCCATCCACGATCAAGCCAAAATCAATGGCTCCCAAACTCATGAGGTTTCCGCTGACACCAAACAACCGCATCATACCAAAAGCAAACAGCATAGCGAGCGGAATGACGGATGCCACCACCAATCCTGCCCTATAATTACCCAAGAACAGAACGAGTATGAACACAACAATGAGGCCACCCTCGATAAGGTTGCGGGTGATGGTTCCAGTAACACGGTCTACCAACTGAGTGCGGTCTATGAATGGTTCTATGACTACACCCTCTGGCAGACTCTTCTGAATCTGCGCAATACGCTCTTTTACGTTCTTAATAACTTGCTGGAAATTCTCACCTTTCAGCATCAGTGAGATACCTGCCACCACTTCACCCTCGCCATTGCGTGTAACTGCACCATAACGTGTGGCATAACCATATTGTACTTTTGCAATGTCACGTATCAAGATAGGCGTGCCATTGACTGTCTTGACAGGGATACGCTCTATGTCTTCGAGTGTTGAAACAAGTCCCAAGCCTCTGATAAAATACTGGTTACTATTTTTCTCTATGTAGCTTCCGCCTGTGTTCTCGTTGCCTGCTTCAAGGGCATCGTAAACTTCTGTAACTGTAAGACCAACAGCATTGAGACGGTCGGCATCCACAGCCACTTCATACTGCTTCACATATCCACCCCAGCCGCTGACTTCTGCAACGCCAGGTGTTCCTGACAATTGCTTGCGGACTATCCAATCTTGGATGGTACGTAAATCTGACAAACTGTATTTGTCCTCATATCCCTTCTTTGCACGAATGGTATAATGGAATATTTCTCCCAAACCAGTAGTGACAGGAGCCATACCTATGGTTGCCTTACCTTGTGGTATGACTTCCTCTGCCTCCTTTAGTTGTTGGCTTACCTGCTGCCGAGCCCAATATACATCTGCATCGTCATCAAAAACCAATGTAATGACAGACAAGCCGCTGCTACTGATGCTTCTGCGTTCTTCCACACGTGGAATGTTGGCCAAAGCCATTTCTACTGGAGTGGTTATAAACTGCTCTACCTCTTGCGCTCCCAATGATGGAGCTTGGGTTATCACCTGTACTTGATTATTTGTAATATCAGGTGTAGAGTCAAAAGGCAACTGCGACAACGACCATGTGCCCCATATAATGAGCACCAAGGTCAACATACCTATAGTTACCTTGTTCTTGATTGATAATTGAATTATTTTTTGAAACATTTCTTTATCGTTCTAATTATAATTGTATAGTTAGTGCTAGTCCTCCTTGTTGTCCGTTATAATATGGATAGACAGTGTTTGTTCGCTTGGACTGTTTGTTGTGCATCTTGCGTGAAATCGGCTCATATAACTTGTATGCCAATTTCGTACACAGAATACCCAATCCTGCTCCAAATGCCACGTCTCCTATCCAATGCTTGTTGTTATACACACGCAATGCTCCTGTACTTGCAGCTATGACATAACCACCTATACCTATCCACGGTGAAGTGTCCTTGTATTCTTGCCACAAGAGTTCTGCCCCCATGAAGGCAACTGTTGTATGCCCAGATGGAAAAGAATTGCGACGTGAGCCATTAGGACGCATCTCTCTTACTGTGTATTTCAAGCCATTTACGGATATAGCCGTCAGCAAACTTGACAACCCCAACAGCATCGTTTGTTCTTTTAGGTTATGACAACTTTTTACTCCGCACAGATTTAATGCCAATACGCTTACAGCTGGCACATACTGTGTATAGTCATCAATCCCTATGGCTATTGGCTTGTGGGTTATAACCTCATGTCCGATAGCATAGTTCAGCATCCTGCCTTTATTCATAACAATAGCCTCTGCCGTTCCATACGACATAAGTGACATTGGTATAATATAAGGCACGACACTTGACCTCTTCATAGAAGTCATGTCTGTGCTATCTTGTGTGAATGTCAAGCTGTCTTTGCTTTGTGCATACGACAAAAGAGGAAAAGCCAGTGCGCCAAGCGCCAGAATTTCCTTAATTGACATTTTGCAATAACTAATGCCTGTGCTCCAAACACTGAAGCACTTGCAAGTTCATAATAAAAATGATTGATTTGTAACTATACCTTCCATATGAATAGGTATAGTCGCTGTACGTTGCCCCCCTTAAAAGAAACAACGCTATTAGAAACGATAAAAAGGAGGTGCCCTAAGTCCATTTATCCGCAATAGTTCCGCCTTTATAATAATAGGTATGCGAGTGTCAAACACCGTCTTAGTTGGTTCTGACACCCATCCCATAATACGAGATAAAGCCCATACTATTGCATGATATAAATAATGTATGTTACTTGTATGTAAAGTCTTTACTGACACAACATCCCAACTGCCTTGTTCGAAGCACTTTGTTCCATCGTCCTTATGTGACGTATGTTTGTCATTGTCAGCGTTGTCGCTATTGCAATGCTCCACAACGGTACATACCGCACTTTCGTGATGATGGTGCGGTATAAACGACAATGCCAACAAAACAATTGTTGTCAAAGCCAAAATAGTTATGTAGAGCTTCTGCTTCATTATATTTTCAATTTGGCTGCAAAGATAGCAAATAAACTTTGCAACTCGGTTGCAAAGTTATATGTATACCATTTTTTAGATGCGTGAACCATAGTAAAATCTGTATGACTCCTTTGCTTTTCATACTGCGGTTTCAGTAGAAACACCTCATCCTATCCCTTTTCATTGGTTTTTGGTGTAACTAAAAGTTAAATACGTTAAATATTACCTTTTCGTATCTAAACAGAATCCACATAGCCACTTTTCTACCGTTTAGAGCGTATAATACTGATAATCAACTAATAATAGATACGATGGTTGTACAAATCTTCGTAGATTACAATTTCCATCTAGTTTAATAAAAATTGGTAGTTATGCTTTTAGTGAATGTGAAAAAATCACTTCAATTTCGATTTCATCAAGAAAGATAAAAATAGATGATGTTGCTTTCAGAAATTGCACTTCACTCAATACGATTCATTTTGATACAATTTTTCCTAATATTAGTTTCTGTGCATTTAATGGATGTACAAGTTTGTCATCAATAATTGTTCCGAAAACTGATGACTTGTTCCTTGTCGGTGTCTATAGAAGGCAATTGAATCGATGGAAAAAGATAATCAGAGAAAAGTTAAGTTAATGTATTTATATAAGGTATGGACGAACAAGGAAACATAATCATTTACCAGTCGGAAGACGGCGTGGTTAGGCTTGATGTTAGATTGGCGGACAATACTGTTTGGTTGACTCAACAGCAGATGGCAGATCTCTACAGGTCTTCCCGCACCAACGTTGTTGAACATATCAAACACATTTACGAAGAAGGTGAGTTAGAGGAAGATGAAACTTGTCGGAAATTCCGACAGGTTCGACAAGAGGGTAATAGAGAAGTCGCACGTGAGATTCCGTATTATAACCTTGATATGATTATTTCTTTGGGGTATCGTGTTCGAACGATTACTGCTACCCGCTTCCGCCAATGGGCAACAGAGCGGCTGCATGAATATATCGTAAAAGGTTTTGCACTGGATGATGAACGTTTGAAGAACCTCGGCGGTGGCAGCTACTGGAAAGAACTGCTTGACCGTATCCGCGATATTCGTTCTTCCGAGAAAGTGCTGTATCGGCAGGTGCTCGACCTCTATGCGACGGCTGTTGACTACGACCCGCGTTCAGACATCTCACGCCTGTTCTTCAAGATTGTGCAAAACAAGCTCCATTATGCAGCTCACAGGCATACGTCAGCGGAAGTCATTTATGAACGGGCTGATGCAGACAAGCCCTTTATGGGTTTAACCACATTTAAGGGCGAGTTACCTTGTCTGAATGATGTAAAGATAGCCAAGAACTACCTATCTGCTGATGAGTTGAAGATTCTGAACAACCTCGTTTCTGGATACTTCGACTTTGCGGAAATCCAAGCTTTGAAACATCGCCCCATGTATATGGAAGATTACATTCGTCAACTTGACAACAACATTACGTCTATTGGAGAAGAGCTCTTGATGGATGGTGGTTCTGTCAGTCATGAAGAAGCAATGGAAAAGGCATTGGCAGAATATCGGAAATTCCAGGTGAAGACTCTCTCACCTGTTGAACAAGCCTATTTGGAAAGCATCAAAGGTATTGAGAAAAAGGCTAAACGTGGAGGCAAGAAGCAATGACTATATCAACAATATGTTTAATCGCTGCAATGGTAATAATTCCACTTCTCACAGAGTCGAATTATCGAACGATACGGGGTTACATAATCTTCGATAGTATCGACATCCAGTGTGAGATACAGCCAGTACCGTTCAGCGACATATCCACGACGAAGCCGGGCGAGCCGAGCAGCGAGATACGCCGCCGTGTCATAGCAGCACGCGCAATACAGGAGGAGCGGTACAAGGACTTCAAGGACATACACTGCAACGCACAGATGACAGAGAGCATGATACACAAGTACGCCGATCCTGACGAGGCTGGGTTCCGCCTCCTCAGCAACGCCATGGAGCGCCTCTCGCTATCAGCCCGCGCATACTCACGCATACTAAAGGTTGCCCGCACCATCGCCGACCTTGATGCCTCTCCCTGCGTCTCGGCACAGTACATCGCCGAAGCCATAGGCTACCGCAACCTCGACCGTGGCGATTGGGCGGAGCAGTAGTCAGCCGAACCTTAAGGACCTCACGAACGTGCGTACCCCCACAAAAAAAACTTGGTGATGCCACGATGCTTCCCTTAGCAAGGATAAAGAATAATCACTATAAAATAGTAAAATTTACAAATTAAACGAGAATGATAGTCTCTCTATAATTAGTCGAGCCTTAAAAAAACTTCACACATGCGCGCATGTGAATGCATTATATGTGATAAACCGACCATTGTCCCTCTGTCATGAGCCTCCTAATGACCCATTTGAAAATAATCCCTCTAAACCAATCGGCTTTGCATTGGTTACCTGAGCGAAACGGATGCAAGCCGAGCCAAAAGGTGTTTGAACTGACTATATTGGGAGTATGTAACAGGTATCTTAAAAAAATGGCTGCGGATGCAGGGATTACGAAAAATGTCAGTTTCCATACGAGCCGTCACACATTTGCCGTGCTGACACTGGCTGCCGGAGGTGACTTGTACACAGTAGGCAAGTTGCTCGGACATACTAGCATAAATTCAACACAGGTGTATGCCGATGTGGTTATGAAAACAAAGGTTGAAGCCATTAGCTGAATTTCAAATTATTTTTCTAACTTGTAAAATAAGAGGCTGCGCCGTAAACCTTAATTACGACACAGCCCCATATTTTCATCATTACTTTATTTTATATGCAGCTTTCCGTGGATTATTTTTTCCGATAACCACATTTTGGGCATACTCCATCCGCATTGAGGGCGACACCGCAAAGAGGACAACGGTCGATGTTATTCTTTGTGGTAAACTCGGCAGACGCGGCATTCACACCGCTTGTGAAAGTGATTTTAGCGATGTTCAGTTTGTCTTTCAACAAGTCATATACAATCTTAATCATACCTTCCACTGTCATGGTTTCTTTGGTAACAACCAGACGGGCATCGGGGTAAGCCGTTGCCAATTCGGTCTTGAAGGCCTCTCCTTTCATTTTGTTTTGCGGATGACCGTTCTTGATGCCTTGCTTTTCATACACATCAAGAATGGCAGGAAGCAAAGGGTCATCTTCGCGGAGCACCAAGGCATGGTCAAAATTCTTCAACAGGCTCCATGCCACCTTTTGGATTTCATTACAAGGGTACACCATGTTTACACCTTCTTCAACCGTATCTTCCACCTCAATGGTCAGTGTGCCAGTGTGACCGTGAAGATACTGGGCTTCGCCTTGGAAGCCATAGAACCGATGTGCATACTGCAAATCGAAAGTCGTGATACTTCTCATACTTTTTAATTTTTAGTGTTTAACTTTGGATTATTTATCGTTATCTGCACCTGTATTCGGCTAATGTCAACCGATGCAAAATTCTTTTCTTTCAAATACTGTCGTATCAATTCCGTAAGCTCTTCATCCATATAATCCAAGATGCTCTCTCCCTCGAATATGTGGTGATGCTCTGTCACGGTAATGTCATAATAGTTTTTCCCCACTTCGGGATGGAACACAAGTGACAACAGATTAGCCTTGCAAAACGAATCAAGAATGCGATAGATGGTTGAGATGGTTATCTGATTATCTTTGGATTGCACACACTTGATTATTTCATCAATGGCAGCATGACGCAATTCCATCATAACCTCATAAACCACTTTACGTTGCGGAGTGATTTTTAGGCCTGCGTTCTTTATAATCTCCGTACTTTCCATTCTTCTCGTATTTTGATGCCACAAATTTAATGAAAATATTTCGCATTTGCAACTTTTTACCAACAAAATTATGTTTTTTTAAGAATAAAGCCGCATTACCTATTTATCTGTTCGAAGATAGTGGCATACTGGTGGGGGTCACATATAATGATGTGGTTCCCGAGTGTTATATTATCACTATGGATGGTCTTGAATCGGAACCTTTCGCCGACGTTACGCCCTACATTTTTGAGGATATGGGACGCGCCTATGCTGTCGTAAAGAAGCAATACCGCAATACAGACCTCAAAAAACATGTTATCGGACTCAACCTCGTCGAAATACATTCCTTAGATTCTGTCTATCAGAAATTCACCTGGCCCATGTGGGAATGTATAGAGTCTATGCACAATGGAGCAATTCTAATCAAAAAGGCTCGACTAATTAAACAAAAAGTGTTATCTTTGCATCGTGAACATAAACAATGGCCATTCACCTATGTCCTTGATAAATCATCGTAGGCGTAGTGCTAAATGGCATGGAGCGAGCCAAAAAGTGGGACAATCAGCGGCCCCTCTTTTCTTAGACCGAATAGACATCCATTGCGAGATACAAGCCGTGCCTTTCGCACAACTCTCGCAGATGGCTCCCGGTGAATCGTGCAAAACGATTCGCGCCAGAGTCATTGCCGCTCGCAAAATGCAGGAGGAACGGTTTATGGATTACAAGGGCATCCACTGCAATGCCCAAATGACGGAGCGCATGCTGCATCAGTTTGCCGAACCTGATGCGTCATCCATGGACATGTTGCGCATGGCCATGGAGCGATTGAAACTCTCTGCACGAGCATATAGCAGAATTCTCAAGGTGGCACGCACCATTGCCGACCTTGAAGGATCGGCGCAAGTGCAGCAACAACACATCGCTGAAGCCATCGGTTTCCGCAATCTCGACAGGGGCGACTGGGCTGAGCGAGGGATATAAATCATGCCTATAGGGATTTGAAAACTCAAGCAATTATCACACAATAGAAATATGCCGTTGACCAAACAGAACGGTGGAGCATAACAACTAAACAACTTGATGATGAAAAAACTATTCACAACCGTCATGCTGACGCTGGCATTGACATCGACAATGGCACAACAGACAGTGCAACAGTCGGCAGACTACGTACCTACCAAGGAGAACCTTGAGGCACGCAAACATTTTCAAGACGAGAAATTCGGCATCTTCCTCCACTGGGGACTCTATGCCATGCTTGCCACAGGAGAATGGACCATGCACAACGCAGACTTAAACTACAAGGAATATGCCAAACTCGCAGGCGGCTTCTATCCCTCTCGCTTCAATGCCAAAGAGTGGGTAGAGCAGATCAAGGCATCAGGTGCCAAATATATTTGCTTCACCACCCGCCATCACGAAGGCTTCTCCATGTTCGACACCAAATACTCTGACTATAATGTCGTGAAGGCTACACCCTTTAAGCGTGACATCGTGAAAGAACTTGCTGACGAATGTCACCGACAGGGTATTGACATCCACTTCTACTATTCACACATCGACTGGCAACGTGAGGATGCTCCGCTGGGACGTACCGGACACGGCACAGGACGACCCAAGGACAAACAAAATTGGAAGTCGTACTATAAGTTTATGAACAACCAACTCACCGAACTGCTCACCAACTATGGCAAGGTAGGAGCCATCTGGTTTGACGGTTGGTGGGATCAAGACATCAATCCATCATTTGACTGGCAACTGCCCGAACAGTATGCACTCATCCACAGTTTGCAGCCTGCATGCCTCATCGGCAACAACCATCACGTGACTCCATTCCCTGGCGAAGACTTCCAAATGTTTGAGCGCGACCTGCCTGGCGAAAACTCTGCCGGACTCTCCGGACAGTCTATTTCGCAGTTGCCACTTGAAACATGCGAGACAATGAACGGCATGTGGGGCTACAAGATTACCGACCAGAACTACAAATCGACCCATACACTCATTCAATATCTGGTGAAGGCAGCAGGCAAAAATGCCAATCTGCTCATGAATATCGGTCCGCAACCTGATGGTTGTCTGCCCGCTGTTGCGGTGGAACGTATGAAGGAGATGGGCGACTGGATGAAGGTATATGGCGAAACTATCTATGGCACACGCGGTGGATTTGTTGCACCTCACGACTGGGGAGTGACCACACAGAAGGACAACCGACTGTTTGTGCATATCCTCAACCTGCAAGACAAGGTGCTCTATCTGCCCACTGGCAATAAACAGATGAAGAAGGCTGTAGATTTTGTCAGTCGTAAGGCGGTGAAGATGCAGAAGTGTCAAGGCGGTGTGATACTCACGCTCGATGCTGTACCTACAGCTGTTGATCAGGTCATCGAAATAGGATTCATCCAGTAAACGGATTGCTGCTATCAGCAGAAACGACAGTTCATCTGAGATGAATGAATCTAATATATAAGGTTTGCGTGCGTACATACACGTGTACGCACGCACACGCGACGTCGTAAAAATCGACCACTCGACCACCGATATGTCATAACACGTTGTAAGATATACGGTTAAATGGGTGGTCGAAAATCTTACAACGGCGTTTTCGACCACACTTCGACCACCCGTGCAACGCCCTGAGGATACAAAACATAAACAATTAACTAACGTCCTGAAAGGACAAAGTAAAGCGTGATCCTATTTCCCTTATAAAATACAATCGTTTATCATCGTTTTTCCAAACCTTGATAATCTTTTTATCCAACGTTGGATAATACCTTTATCAAATATTGGATAACACTTTTATCAAATATTGGATAACACTTTTATCAAATATTGGATAACACTTTTATCAAATATTGGATAACATCTTTATCAAACGTTGAAAAGACCTTTTTCAAACGTTAGACATTACTTTTGTCAAACGTTAGGTAATACTTATGCCAAACATTGGAAAAACACCTTTGCCAAACGTTGGGTAATACTTTTGCCAAAGGTTTGGAAACGTCTTGGCAAAATATCGGGCAATATCCCGCACATAGTAGAATTGCGCCTTAGCGTAAATTAAAGGTGGAATCTCGCACGGAGACTCCACCTTTACTGATATCTTACGATGCAGATGCTTATTTGTCTTTCAGTTCCACAACAAAGCGGATGCCATGACGGAACTCGTCGTCGAGACGGAGATGACCGTTGAGTTTATACGCCATCAGACTGCAAGTGGGGAAGGTAAGTCCGTCGTCTTCAGTCAGATCGGCAATCTCGGAGAATGCCTGGAAAAGTGTTTCGCGCTTCTCTTCGGGCAAGGTCATACCCACAGCCGTTACCAAGAAATTGCCGGTATGGGGGTTGCGTTTCTTAAACTCAAGGTTGATGCGCTCCACACCATCGGCCTTTACCACCTCTTCTACGATATTGAGCAATATGGTGCGCAAAGCGTCCTCGTTAGTAGCGAAAGAGATGGGTTGGGCAGTACAAGTCACTTCGGTAGTAGATTTGACCATAGCCTTTACCTCTTGGGTGACTTTCTCGCAGAACTGTCCCATATTGTGACTGGTGAGTTCGTAGTGTTCCTCGCGAGTCTGCTCAAGCATCATATAGTTTTCTATGTGTGCGATATAGTTTTGCAAAGCCTTGACCTGTCGCTTGGTATCGCCTTGCTCCATGGCATCGAGTGACGGGCGGATTTGTGCGCTGATATTATTGAGGAACTTGTTTTTCTGCTCGTTATTGCTATTTGCCAAATCGAGGCTGGTCTTCAAGCGCTTGATTTCTCTGACGTTTTTGAACATGACAAAGAGGAAGAAGAGAAGGCCGGCAGCCAGTCCTACACCAATCACTATAAGGATGACGATAAACGCCCATTGCGCAGTAATGGTAGTAGCCTTGGTGCTTATTTCGTCCTGTGCTTCAGCGTATTGTGCTTTGACAGTTTTCAGTTCGTTGACAGCTCTGATGCCTGCAATAGAGTCGGTCCATTCGTCATACATCTTGTTGATGATGCCCGCCATCAAGTCGTTATTGTCTTGTTTGGCTTTGGCAATAAGGTCTTTGAAGCACTTTTCCTTGCCGTTATCATCCTTGCCTTTTGCATTCATGGTGAAGATCTCCTTATAGCATACAGTAGCCAAAGGTGCGTTGCCAGTAGTACGTGCAAAGGCAGCTTTCTTCATGAGCATGTCTTCAATGACATCTTTTTTCTTGCTGGCACGCGCATAGTTTTCCATCAGCGCCATTTGAGCTTTACGTTCTGCCGACTTGTTCAGACGGGTGTAGAGGCGGAAGCGTTCGTTGCTGACAAGATAATGCAAATCGGGATTGCCGGCTCCAAGCATGGCATCGAGAGCTCTGCATGTGGCAAAAGCCTCTCGCCAGAGATGGTTTTCTGACTGTCGGATGCTGGTCTGTACACCGTTTTCTACGGTTTGTCGCAGGTTTTGTGCGACCGTTGTGAGTGTGCTGCAAGCAACTAGTAGGGCAAGGATTAACTTTTTCATAATCTGACAGGTGTTTAGGTTATCTTATGCAAAGGTAGTAAATGATATTCAAAAACGAAACACATCTGCTGTTTTTTTCGTCTATTTTTCACCTTTTTTCGTTGTTTTCAATAGTTTCTTTGGATTGAAAGACCATGCTCATTTCCTTTGTGTCATACTTGACAGGGCAACAAGGCCCTAAGAGGAAGGCCATAATTCCTTTCCTTATTATCTTACGCACGCGTACATTATTATATAAGTAGGACGATTCGCTGTGGATGACCGACTGTTGAATGGCATTTCTTTCAAACATCAACAAGACCTTTTGCCCAATATTGTATAGAAAAAGAGAGTATATGGCTTCGGGATGCGTTCGGGATGCGTTCGGGATGTGTCTTACTCATATTGGTGGCCGATGGGTGGTCGAAAACGCAGCAATTAAGCCATCGACCACCACCATAATGCCATATCTCTCAAAGGATTACATCATAGTGGTGGTCGTGTGGTCGAAATATTTCTGAAAACTAAATTTTCTGTATGTCAGCTGGTACGCTATCCTACCCGCTGGGAATGATGCATCAGTATTCAAACGAACTGCCGCCAAGAAACTCGCGAAGTAGCGATGTGGGCGGTATCTGGTCTTCCTTGATGGTGTGGATGTAGCGCAGAAACTTCATCAATCTATATGCCTCGGCATACTCTTCGCAGTTTTCAGGCACCTGTTCCAACAAGGGCAACGCCTGATTCTTCAGTACTGCCAGTTCGAAAAGCATGGCAGAATTGAACATGGCATCGGCATTTTCCTGATAAGGGAATATCCAGCGGTTCTCACCCCGGCGTACCGAAGGCCAACGACGGATGGTGTCGCATGCCGATACCCCACGGTATTTATAGTCGCGAACGATACGGCGCAACAGGCGGTTGTCGGTAGTCGGTATATAATTGTGCGTGTCGAGCAGGATGGTGGTCAATGCCGAAGCATAGACACGGAATATCTGATCGTTGGGGATAGATGCTGTCAGTTCGGGATTGAGCGCATGGATTCCTTCCAAGACAAGTACCTCGTTGCCCTGAAGTCGTAGGCGACGACCGCTTTTTTCACTTCTGCCCATCTGGAAATTATAGCGTGGCAGTTCCACCTCTTCGCCTCTGAACAGGGCATTCATCTGCTCGTTGAGCAAAGGAATGTTGAGTGCATGCAGATGTTCGTAGTCGTAGTCGCCAGTCTCATCGCGCGGTGTCTGTTCGCGGTTCACGAAGTAATCGTCGAGCGAAATGCCAATGGGATGGATACCGTTGACCGCCAGTTGTACCGAAAGGCGCTTGCAGGTGGTGGTCTTACCGCTCGATGAGGGACCGGCTATGAGCACCATCTTCACATTTTTCCGTTTGGCAATCTCATCGGCTATCTGCGCTATCTTCTTCTCTTGCAGCGCCTCGCTCAGTTGGATGAGTCCGTTCGACTTCCCCTCTTCCACCGCTTTGTTCAGGTCGCCAATGGTACTGATGCCGAGGATGTCCTGCCAATGGTGGTGCTCCATAAAGATGTCGAACATCTTGTCCTGACGCACCAGTTCGCCCAAGCGTGACGGATCTTGTGGTGACGGCACGCGCAGAAGGATTCCGCCGAAATACGGTTCGACGCCGAAAAGTGTCAGTTGCCCGGTATTGGTGAGCATCGAGCCATAGTAATAATCCACATAGCCATCTATCTCATAATAGGTGGTATAGAGCGATCCCAACCCTTCAAGGAGCTTCACCTTCGATACGGTTCCCATCTCACGAAACATGCGGATGGCATCTTCGGTTGTTGCTTGATGGCGATGAATGGGGATGGCAGCAGCCACAATCTCCTGCATGCGCTTTCTAATGGCAGCCACATCAGCGTCGGTCACCTGATGCCCGATATGCAAATCGCAATGGTAGCCATTGCTCACAGGCACATTGATAACCACATGTCCCGTGCCGTAAAGGTCGTGGACAGCCTTACAAAGCACAAAAAACAAACTGCGAGTATATGCTCTTAGCGCAGAAGGATGGCGGAGACTGAGAAACTCCACATCCTTACAATTATACACGCGATAGTGCATTCCCTCTATCTTATTGTTAACACGTGCACTTATCGGACCGTACTCCATGGTAAGGCCCGAAAAAGAAAAAATATCAGAAAGTGTACTTCCGATGCTTACATTTAATATTTTTTTATTATTTTTGCAACGGATTTGAACCATTTGTTCCATAGGCATATTGTTTGCATTAGTCGTGGACAAAGTTAGTGAATATATTTAGAAAACAATAAGAATTTAAACTTTTTAAACTTCCAAGTATGTCAATTTGGATTCTTTTCAAGCTTTTGGGATCACTTGCCCTGCTGATGTTCGGTATGAAATCAATGAGTGAGGCGCTCCAAAAAATGGCAGGACCGCAATTGCGACATGTCCTCGGTGCCATGACCACCAATCGTTTTATGGGTATGACCACTGGTATGCTTGTCACGGCAAGTGTACAGTCGAGCACCGCTACAACTGTGATGACCGTTTCGTTTGTAAACGCTGGTCTGCTGACTTTGGCACAGGCTATCTCAGTTATTATGGGTGCTAACATTGGAACAACCCTGACGGCGTGGATTATGTCGGCAGGGTTTTCTTTTAATATCACCGACTTCGTCTATCCGGCTTTCTTTTTCGCCATTATCCTCATCTATTCGAAAAAAAAGCGCTTCATAGGCGACTTCGTGTTTGGTATTGCCTTCATGTTCCTCGGTCTCGGCACACTCCGACAGACCGGTATAGACATGCACCTCGGAGAAAACCAAGCCGTGCTCGACTTCTTCGCATCGTTCGATCCCAACGCATTCAGCACCACACTCATCTTCCTGCTCCTTGGAGGTGTGCTTACCTTCTGTGTACAGTCGTCGGCTGCTGTCATGGCTATCACCATGATTCTCTGTTCGAGCGGAGTATTGCCCATCTACCAGGGTATCGCACTCGTCATGGGTGAGAACATCGGTACCACAGTCACCTCAAACTTGGCTGCCATGTCTGCCAACACACAGGCGCGGCGTGCAGCACTTGCACACATGTTCTTCAACGTATTCGGTGTGATATGGATACTCTTCGTATTCCGTCCTTTCGTCGATATGGTCTGCGGACTCGTTGGCTACGATGTGGATATGGACCGCGCCACTACCACAGCCAAGGCTTTTCTTGCCAATTCCGCCAAACTCAGTTTTGTGCTGGCTGCCTTCCACACCTGCTTCAATGTTGTCAATACCGCTATCCTCATCTGGTTTATCCCACAAATCGAACGCTTCGTATGCTGGGTGATCAAGCCTAAGAAAGTGGATGAAGAGGAGGACTTCCGTCTGCACTTCATTACTGCTGGCTTCATGAAGACTCCGGAGCTCTCGGTATTGGAGGCTCAAAAGGAGATACAGCAGTTTGCCATCCGCATACAGCGCATGTTCGGTTTGGTCAAAGAACTGTTGGTGGAGAAAGACGAGAAGACATTTAATAAGATGTACTCGCGTATAGAGAAGTATGAAGGAATATCCGACAACATGGAATTGGAAATTGCACAATACCTCGATGAAGTGTCGGACGCTCATCTCTCTGACGATACCAAAGCTAAAATCCGTGCGATGCTGCGCGAAATATCAGAGATTGAAAGTATCGGCGACGCTTGCTACAACATTGCACGCACCATCTCTCGCAAATATCAGGGCAAGCAAGACCACTTCAATCAAAAGCAGTATGAGCACATTTTCCAAATGATGGAACTCACAGACCAAGCCCTGACGCAGATGAATGCGCTAATGGCTGGCAGAAAAGTATCGTACGATGTCAACCGTTCGTTCAACATCGAGAACGAAATCAATAATTACCGCAATCAGTTGAAATCGCAAAACATCAACGACGTGAACAACCATGCATACACCTATGCCGTGGGCACCATCTATATGGATATCATCAACGAATGTGAGAAATTAGGCGACTATGTGGTCAACGTAGTTGAAGCACGCATGGGTACACGTCAAAAAAATGCATAAAAAATGCAATTTTAACATTGATGTAACATTTATTTGTATTTTTTTAAGTAAATTTGCCACGGATTTATATAACAAACAACAAGTATGAACAAAAAACTACTTCTTCTGATGGTTATGGTGTTGACTTCAACACTCACCATCATGGCTCAGATCACTACCTCCGCCCTTAGCGGTAAGGTAACGACGCAAGACACGAAGGAGGAGGTGATTGGTGCTACGGTACAGGCCGTACACGTTCCCTCTGGTACTCGTTATGCTACAGTGACCAACATCGACGGACGCTTTACCATCCAAGGTATGCGTACTGGTGGTCCTTACACGGTGACCATCAGTTATGTGGGCTACACAACTCAAGTGGTAAAAGATGTTACCCTGCAGCTTGCTGAAACCTACAACCTCCCTGTTGAACTTTCAGTCAATGCTAACGAATTGACCGAAATCGTGGTTAGTGGTAAGGCTTCTAAGTTCTCTGCCGAGAAGACTGGCGCTTCTACCAACATCAACAACGCGCAGATTGTCAATATGCCAACGGTCAACCGCAGCATCACAGACATCACGCGTCTCTCTCCTTATGGTGGTAGCGGAATGTCGTTTGCCGGTCAGGATGGACGTACAGCTAACTTCACCGTGGATGGTGCCAACTTCAACAACAACTTCGGTTTGAGCGATAAGCTCCCTGGAGGCGGCAATCCTATCTCACTCGATGCTATCGATGAGTTGCAAGTAGTTATTTCTCCCTATGACGTACGTCAGACCAACTTCATCGGTGGTGGTATCAACGCTGTAACCAAGTCGGGTACCAACAAATTCAAGGGTACTGCCTACGTATATCACCGCAACGAGAATATGCGCGGAGACGCTATCGAGCGCGAGGCTATCAGCGGGGCACGCGAGAAAGACCAGAAAACCACTTACGGATTCACACTCGGTGGTCCTATCATCAAAAACAAGCTCTTCTTCTTCGCCAACGGTGAAATCGTGAAGACTCCTACTATCGCTTCACGCTGGAGAGGTTCGGAGAATGGTATCGCTGATCCTAACAACTACATCTCACGCACTAAGCTGTCTGACCTGAAAACTGTTTCAGAATTCGTAAAACAGAAATACGGTTATAACACCGGTTCATGGACTTCATTCCCTGCAGATGAGGAAAACAAGAAGTTCCTCTTCCGTTTGGACTGGAACATCACAGACCGTCATCACGTAGCATTGCGCTACAACTACACCAAGAACCGTAGCTGGAACGCTCCTAACGCTTCTTCTATGGACGGTGGTACACGTGCTGTCAATGCTCGTATGTCACTGGCTTCTATGTCTTTCGCAAACAGTATGTATGCGATAGACAATGTCGTAAAGACCTTCTCTCTCGATTTGAACAGCCGCTTCACCGACAATATCTCAAACCAGTTCCTGGCTACATACTCAAAACTCGACGACGTGCGCTTCACCAACTCTTCTGTATTCCCACACATCGATATCCTCGATGGTGGTCAGATGAGCGTTGACGGAACTGTTGAAGCTGACGGTACCGACAACTACATGGCTTTGGGTGAAGAGCTCTTCACCTACAACAACGCCGTTCACAACACAGTATGGAACATCAAGGACGACATTACCTTCTATCTTCGTTCACACAAGATTACTGCCGGACTGAGCTTCGAACACCAGATGGCAGACAACCAGTATATGCGTAATGGTACGGGTTACTACCGCTATAAGAGCATGAGCGACTTCCTCAACGGCGAAGCTCCTGAGATCGTCTGCTTGACCTATGGTTACAATGGTGAGTCAAGCCCTGCTGCACGCGTACAGTTCAACAAGTTTGGCATCTATGCACAGGATGAGTGGAACGTTACTCCAAAACTCAAACTCACATACGGCATCCGCTTCGACAATCTTGCATTCAACGACGATGACTTGATGACCAACCAGAAAATCTACGATTTGGACTACAACGGACGCCACATCGATACAGGTAAATGGCCTGGTTCTACCATAACAATCTCACCACGTGTGGGCTTCACCTACGACGTATTCGGCGACAAGAGCCTGAAGGTACGCGGTGGTACGGGTCTCTTCTCAGGACGTCTGCCTCTCGTATTCTTCACCAATATGCCTACCAACTCAGGTATGGTGCAGTATCAGGCACAGCTCAATGCGAAAACCAAGTTGAATGGTGAACTGATTGATATGGACACATTCAAAGGCGGTCTCGTGGTTAACGAAAAAGGACAGCCTACTATTGATGCGCTGCGCAACAAGCTCATCGGCATGGGATTCCCAGAGACTATCACTCCTGAGGAAGGTGCACTGCCCTCTTCTATCTCTGCAGTAGATCCAGACTTCAAGATGCCTCAGGTATGGAAAACCTCATTGGCTGTTGACTATCAGATCCCCGTGTCATTCCCATTCTCTGTAACTGTTGAGGGTATCTTCAACAAGACACTGAACGCAGCTACGCTGTCTGACTGGAGTGTACGGGATGTACGTGGTTTCACTCGTCTCAATGGCGCTGACAACCGTCCTATCTATCCTACCGGTGCAGGTCGTCTGCCCGATGTGAAGCAGGCTTACGTACTGGAGAATACCAGCCGCGGTTACGGATGGTCTGGTAGCATCACCCTTAATGCACAGCCTTGGGACTTCATGAGCTTGATGGCTGCCTATACACACACCGTATCTAAGGAAGTGACTTCACTGCCTGGTTCAAATGCCTCATCAGTACTGAACTACATCTCTACCGTATATGGTCCTAACAATATCAAGCTCCACAACGGTATGAACGTTACTCCAGACCGCTTCATCGCATCGGCTACGATCCACGATAAGAGCAACAACCACTATAGCTTGATCTATGAAACATGGCGTGGTGGATACAACTACTCTTACATGACTCAGAACGATATGAACGGCGATAGCTACAACTACGATGCCATTTATATCCCAACAGACCAGCAGGTGGCTAACAAGGAGTTCCGCTTTGTATCAGAAGACGACCAGAATCGCTTCATGGATTATGTGCACAACAACAGCTATCTCAAGAACCACCAGGGCGAATATGCCGAGGCATACAGCCTCTACTCACCTTGGGTACACCGCATCGACTTCAGCTACAAGCACGACTTCAAACTTGACATTGCCAAGCACACACACACACTGCAGGTGAGCTTCGACATGAAGAACGTACTGAACTTCTTCAATTCAAGCTGGGGCGTATCGAAGTACCTCAATCCTGAAATCGGTTCTGAGGCACGCATCCTGAAGTATGAGGGTTACGACGCAGATGGCATTGCCACCTTCTCTACTCCGAAGTCTATCAATGGCAACACCAAGACCTTTGTGCCCAACCATGCCATCGGTCAGTGCTGGTATGCTTCTGTAGGTGTTAAGTACATTTTCTAATCATTTAACAGAACAGATTTATGAAACTGAAATATATTATCGCTCCGCTTCTTGCAGTCCTGACACTGTTCACGGCTTGTAACGAAGACCAGGAGTTGGCATCATTGGACCAAATCAGTGTGTCAAAATCCATGGTTGCCCTGCCACTTACTGGCGGTAGAGACACCGTAGTGATCAAGGGTCAATATATCGACTACACCTTGGTGAACTCAAGCGACGCTATTGTTAAACTTGGCGATAGCGATTATCCCAGTTGGTTGAATATCAGCGTAGAAAAGGCTAAAGACGATAAAGGTCAGGAGATTGATGACCAGTACAACATGATCTTCGTAGCCGATGCTACTGAGAAAGTACGCAAACCTGCCTATCTGTTGCTCAATACCCCAAAACAGACTCAGCGCATTATGGTATTGCAGGGTGTTCAGGGCGAACTGCCTCTCTCTACCTGTGCACAGGTATTGGCTGGTCCTGACGGTGACACTTATAAGGTGAAGGGTACTGTAACAAAGATTACCCAAACCACATACGGTAACTGGTATCTGAATGATGGTACTGGCGAAATATATATCTATGGTACACTCGATAAGAAGGGTAATACTAAGAACTTTGCAAGTCTCGGTATCGAAGAAGGTGACGAGGTAACTGTACAGGGTCCAAAGACTACTTATGGTTCTACCGTTGAACTCATCGATGTATCGGTTGTCAATATTAAGAAGTCTATCGTTAAGGTTGATTCACTCTCAATAGACACTCTGCCTAAGGCTGGTGGCGAAGTAATCGCATATCTGACCAACAAGGGTGAAGGCGTTGACGTGAAGATTCCTGAGGAGGCTGAAAGCTGGCTCTCTATCAAGTCTATCAACACCAAGAACGGAACTTCTACCGTTGTGTTCAAGGCTAATGCCAACAAGGGTGGTGACCGTGTAGCAGAAGTAAGCTTCACCAGCGCCAGTGGTTCTAACTCTTCTACGGTAACCAAGCAGATTGTTCAGTTGGGTGCCATCATCGAATGTCCTATCAGCGAGTTCCTTGCTTCTAAAGAAGATGCTACTGTATATCGCCTGACCGGTGTCATCACCAAGGTGGCTAAGGCTGAATATGGTAACATCTACATCAGAGACTACACCGGCGAGGCGTATGTTTATGGCATTGGCAACAAGGGTGACTTCGAGAAGCTCGGTCTGAAGGTTGGGGACATCGTCACCTTGACCGGTACACATTCTTCATTCAACGGCAATCCACAGGTGAAGGGTGGTAAGTATGAGAAGCACAAAGCTGTAACAAAGATTTCTGCTGCTGATTTCGTAAAACTGAAAGACGACAAGCAGACTTACTACATGCTGACGGGTACAATTACCACTGCAGGCAACGGCAACAAGACCGAACTGAAGACCTATGGTAACTTCGACTTGGTTGATGAAACTGGTGCTGCCTACATCTACGGTGTGCAGACTGGTTGGGAGAATACTCCTGCGGACTCAAGAAAGCACTTCAGCGACCTTGGCAAGAAACTCGGTGACGAAATTACCGTTATCGGTTACAAGACATCGTTCAACAACAAGCCACAGATGGGTGGTGCATTCTATTTCGAACCTAAGAAATAATCAGACTATACAAGTCATACATCAAGGGGAACTCCTATCGGGGTTCCCCTTTTTATTTATCCGCCAATCGGTTCTTTGATAAAGGAATGACCGATTTGTAATTAACTAATATCGCGAAGGTGAATAATATCACGGAAATAACCAAATTGCGAACCGATTATTTTGCACTTTCACCATTATTCGCTAACTTTGCACAAAAAGCAAAAGCTATAAGGCCATGGCAAAGAATCAGAACTGGAAAGACGACTGCTGGGTGTTGCTCATACAACTATACCAAAAGAAGCCGGCAGGGCTCAAACCCCTGTACTGCAAGGCTATGGTGGATCTCAGCCTCGAACTACACGTTCCGCCACAAACACTCCATCAGAAGATGAAGCAACTGGAAAGCCTCGACACGCCCCGTATCCAACAACTATGGCAACACTATGCCAACAACCCACAACGTCTGAACCGAGCAGTAAAGTTGCTGAGACGAATGGCAGGATTCGGCAATAGTGGCGAATTCTACGAAGGGGTGGAACTGCAAGAGTCGTTTGAACACGATTTCAGACCCATTGAAGGTGATAGTCAACTAATGCCTTTCACACTCATCATCATTCTCGACCTATATTTCAGACTGACACCCATCACCATGGTTCCAGAAACTCCAGAAATACAAGACCTGGCCCGACTAATGCACATGTCTGCAGCAAAGATTGCTGACATCATGGAAGTATATCAACACTGCGACCCCTATCTCAATAGAAATGAGATGCTCTTTAGCCCCATCTTCCCTGCTTGTCAGGATATATGGCAGAGATACGGCAATAGCGATACCGAACAACTGGCTACGCTGGCCGAACAACTCAAGGCGTATTACCGATGAAACAAGAACAGACACAAGAACAACAACTGTCACAATCGCTCCGGCAAACCCAGAGCATCACACAGCAACAGTTGCTCCAAGCGCAACTCACAGAGATGCCTATGGCGCAACTCATGGAACGCATACGCACTGAAATGGACGATAATCCTGCGCTGGAATCATCGGGCACCGATGAAGAGAACGATTGGCACGACGATGAACCATCAGACACCGATACTGATACCAACGAAGACTACGAACAACGCAACGAGCGCGAAGAGCGGAACGATGCGCTCGATGCCGCTTTAGAACGCATTGGCCGCGATGATGAAGACCTTCCCGTATATCACAGCGGACCATCTTATGACGAGGAACGCGAAGAGATGGTCTATGGCGAAACTCTCTCTTTCTATGATCAGCTCAAGGAACAAGTGGGGCTCTTGCCACTTGATGAGCGCCAACGATATATCATGGAATACATCATTGGCTCACTCGACGAAGACGGACTACTGAGAAAAACGCTCGATAGCATAGCCGACGAACTGGCTATCTACCACAACATTGATACCAATGAACACGAATTGCAAAAGCTCTTGGAGATGCTCCAAGACTTTGACCCCGCTGGTATTGGTGCACGCTCATTGCAAGAATGTCTGCTCTTACAAATCAAAAGACGTGAACCATCGCGGCTGACCATGCTAATGGAACAAGTGGTCAACAACCACTTCGAAGATTTTACCAAGAAGCACTGGCAACAAATCAGACAAAGCTTGCAATTGACAGAGATGCAAGTCGATACACTCATGGCAGAGATGCGCAAACTCAACCCCAAACCTGGTGCATCAATGGGCGAAGCCGTAGGGCGTTCACTCCAACAAATCACACCCGATTTCATCATCGATACACAGGACGACGGTACCGTGACCTTCCAACTCAATACTGGAGAATTGCCAGAACTGCATGTATCACCATCGTTTTCCGAAACACTCAATCAATATCAGACCAACAAAGAAAATATGAGCCGCCAAATGAAGGAAGCGCTGCTCTATACTAAAAAGAAAGTGAATGCCGCTCATAGTTTCATAGAAGCTATCAAGAGCAGACGCCGCACACTCACCATGACTATGAATGCCATTATACAATGGCAGCATCGCTATTTCGAAGAAGGCGACGAGGCACTGCTACGACCTATGATTCTCAAGGATATTGCGGAAAAGACAGGTCTCAACCTCACCACCATCTCCAGAGCCTGCAACGGTAAATATGCACAAACACGATGGGGCACTTTCCCCCTTCGCCACTTCTTCACCGAAAGCTATACCACTGCTGAAGGTGACCAACTCTCCACTCGGCAACTTAAGATGATTCTGCACGACCTCATAAACAGCGAGGATAAACAGCAACCACTGAGCGATGATGCACTCTGCAAACTGCTCGCAAAGAAGGGCTACCCCATAGCACGACGTACCGTGGCAAAATACCGCGAACAACTTGGACTGCCTATAGCACGACTGAGAAAGGAGGAGAAAAAATGAAAAACGAAAAGCGCCTCATCATCGCTGCACGTGCGGTAAGCCTATTCTTCACACCATTCTATTTGCCCATCGTAGGCATGCTTGTACTTTTCACCTTCAGTTTCATGAGCATCTTCCCTACTGCCTACAAATTGCAGGTACTGGCAATGGTCTATTTCTTCACGATTCTGATGCCAACCATATCCATTCGACTCTACCGCAAATACCAAGGATGGACACTCATCGAACTAGGCCAACGTGAACGGCGCATGGTGCCCTATGCTCTATCGATAGCCAGCTATTTCGCTTGTTACTATCTCTTCCTTCGGCTTCACATGCCACATTTCATCGGTTCCATCCTTTTGGCAGCACTCTGCGTACAGATGATATGTGCGCTTATCAATGTAGTATGGAAGATATCTACCCACTCGGCAGCAATCGGAGCCGTAGGCGGTGCACTATTTGCCTTTGCCGAATATCTGGCATTCAATCCCATATGGTGGCTCTGCCTGGTATTCCTTGTCGGAGGAATCGTGGGCACCTGTCGCATGATATTACGACAGCACTCTCTCGGACAGATAGTAGGAGGATTCTGGATTGGCTTCTTCGTAGCAGCCATCATCATTCTCTTCATCTAACGAATCACAATAGATTATAACATACAGACAACAACATCGTTTAACAACAACAAGACATACAAATACGATTATGAAACCAATTGTCAGCATCATCATGGGCAGCACAAGCGATTTGCCCGTTATGGAAAAAGCATGTAAACTACTCGACGAGATGCAAATTCCCTTTGAGGTCAATGCGCTGTCGGCACACCGTACCCCTGATGCAGTAGAGGCATTTGCTGCAGGGGCTAAGGAGCGCGGTCTGAAAGTGATTATCGCAGCTGCCGGAATGGCGGCTGCACTACCGGGCGTCATCGCAGCATCAACCACACTCCCCGTTATCGGAGTGCCCATCAAAGGCATGCTCGACGGACTCGATGCCATGCTCTCCATCATACAGATGCCCCCAGGAATCCCTGTAGCAACAGTAGGTGTCAACGGTGCACAGAACGCAGCTATCTTAGCTGTAGAAATGCTTGCACTCTCCGATGAAGCCATTGCCAAGCGCCTAGCAGACTATAAGACTGGACTGAAAGCCAAGATTGAGAAAGCCAACCGCGATTTGGCCGAAGTGAAATACGAATATAAAACCAACTGAAGCACTGCTTCACCAATCCATAAGAAGATGAGTTACAAACGAAGAGTATCATCCATTGCCCACGTAGGACAGCTCGGCATCGGAGGCGATAACCCTATCCGCATCCAGTCGATGGCCACCAAAGACACCAACGATACCGAAGGTTGCGTGGCACAAGCCAAACGCATCATCGATGCAGGAGGTGAGTTGGTGCGCTTCACTACACAGGGAACACGTGAAGCCGAGAATATGAAAAACATATCTCAACGGCTGAAAGCCGATGGCTATACAGCTCCATTGGTAGCTGATGTACATTTCACAGCCCGTGTAGCCGATGTGGCAGCATGCTACTGCGAGAAAGTTCGCATCAATCCCGGCAACTATGTTGACCCTGGCAGAGTCTTCAAACATCTCGAATATACCGATGCAGAATATGCCGATGAACTAAAAAAAATAGAAGCCAAACTAGTGCCGTTCCTCAATATCTGTAAAGAGCACCATACTGCCGTACGCATAGGAGTAAACCATGGTTCGCTCAGCGATCGCATCATGTCGCGCTATGGCGACACTCCCGCAGGTATCGTAGAAAGTTGCATGGAGTTTCTGCGCATCTGCAAACGTGAGAACTTCAACGATGTGGTCATATCCATCAAAGCCAGCAATACTGTGGTCATGGTTACTACGGTACGCCTCTTGGTGGAAACCATGGACCATGAAGACATGCACTATCCACTGCATCTCGGTGTTACCGAAGCTGGAGAAGGCGAAGACGGACGCATCAAGAGTGCCGTAGGTATTGGTGCCTTGCTGACAGAGGGCATTGGCGACACCATCCGTGTATCACTCAGCGAAGAACCAGAATGTGAAATTCCTGTAGCACGCCAACTTGTAGATAACATCGAAGCATGTGCTATTCTGCGTGAGAAAGCCGAGGCTTCCATCGCCGATGATACCATCACCATCACCTTGGATGATGAAGATTGGCAGACCATGCAACTCAAAGTCGCCATGGCAACAGGAGCCTTACTCATCGACCGTAAAGCTCATCAACTTGTCATCAACAATCCCCACTTCTCAGCAGAACGTCTCGTAGGTCTGGCAGATGCAATTCTGCAGGCTGCACGCATTAAGTTTACCAAGACAGAATACATCTCTTGTCCGGGTTGCGGACGCACACTCTACAATCTACAAGACACCATTGCCCGCATTAAAGCAGCAACCAGTCATCTGGTAGGACTAAAGATTGGCATCATGGGATGTATCGTCAATGGTCCTGGCGAAATGGCAGATGCAGACTATGGCTATGTGGGTGCAGGACGTGGAAAGATATCACTCTACCGACAAAAAGAGTGTGTAGCAAAGAATATCCCTGAGGCTGAAGCCGTAGAACGCCTATTACAACTGATTGACGATGATCGAAAAAAACAATAATATCAGTTATTCGCATGGTGTGGCAACAATCGGTAAAGCCTACAGACTATTCCATTTTGTCGTTTGACGATAAGGGCTAAAGAGCCCAATAACATCTAGCAGATGACATACACACCACTTCTATACAAATTGACAAAGCCCTGCTTCAAATAATTTGAAGCAGGGCTTTGTCAGATATCAGTATCACTTATTCGGCAAAGGCAGCTTCCTCTGCTTCGGCAATAATCTCCTCACGGCTCTTTGCCCGTGGTGTTGCAGTAATATCATCAAGTGAAAAATCCATATCATGACGGTCTGCCGACTGGTTATCATTAGCCGATACATTCTTCTGCTGTGATTTCTGTGGACGAGGAAAATCTCTTTCTGTAGTTTGAGGCTGCTCCACTATAAAATCACGCTGATCTGCTTCTGGATCAGGTACAGAGAGTATCGGTTCCTCCTCCATCTTTGTACGTTCCGTCTTTGCAGCAAACACGCTGTCTATGAATTGTGGCTCGCGACGCAAACGCTGTAGCGTATCCTTGCAGGCATTCTGCTGACTCTCTTTTTTACTGTATCCTTTACCCGCACAACCTTCTACACCTTCAAGTATCACCTGATAGACAAAGACAGGACTGCTATTCTCATCTTTCGTCTGTTCCACTTGTTTAAACTCCAGCCGCACACGGTTTTTCTGACTCCATTCCAACAGTTTCGACTTGAAATTGACCTCCTTATAGGCCACTTTATCGATGTTGATAATCTGGTTGAGGATACGCTTCTGCATGAAACGCATGCAGGCTTCATAGCCGCGGTCGAGATAAATCGCACCGACAAGGGCCTCGAAAGCGTTTCCCCCCATGTAACTGTTATGAACTGTAGAGCGGTCAGACGTAGTGATCAGCCGAGTGATACCCATCTCTTTGGCCAATCGTCCGAGTGTTTCGCGCTGTACGAGTTTAGAGCGAGTATTAGTAAGAAATCCCTCGCGCTTGCCTTCAAAATGACGAAATACGATATCGCCCACCACAGCATCAAGTATGGCATCACCCAAAAATTCGAGGCGCTCATTATTCAAAGGACGTCCTTTCTCATTTCGGCGACGCAGACTCTTGTGTAGAAGAGCCTGCTTATAGAGCTGTATGTTGCGAGGATAAAATCCGAGAATTTTGTATAAAGAAGAATAAAGCTCCTTCTCCTTGCGGAAAGGGAGCCTTATTCTATCTATGAAATTATAATTATTCAGCATACTTCTTGAACACTACACAAGCGTTGTGACCACCAAAACCGAAGGTATTGCTCAGTCCGGCACGCACTTCGCGCTTCTGTGCTTTGTTGAAGGTGAAGTTGAGGTTGTAGTCAATCTCTTCATCGTTATCGCCTTCCTCATGGTTGATAGTGGGAGGAACGATGTCGTTCTTGACAGCCAATACGGTAGCCATAGCCTCTACAGCACCTGCTGCACCAAGGAGGTGACCAGTCATCGACTTGGTACTGCTGATGTTGAGCTTATAAGCAGCATCGCCAAACACTTCCTTGATAGCCTTGGCTTCAGAGATATCACCTACGTGGGTAGATGTTCCGTGTACGTTGATATAATCGATATCTTCAGGATTCAAGCCAGCATCCTCCAATGCGTTGCGCATCACGAGGCATGCACCGAGACCCTCTGGATGAGAGGCGGTGATGTGGTGAGCATCGGCGCTCATTCCTGCACCAACCATTTCTGCATAAATCTTAGCACCACGTGCCTTAGCATGCTCGAGCTCTTCAAGAATCAAGCAACCAGCACCTTCAGCCATGATGAATCCATCGCGGCTTGCGCTGAACGGACGGCTTGCCTTTTCAGGTTCATCGTTGCGAGTTGACAGAGCGTGCATCGCATTGAAACCACCAACACCTGTTGCACAGATAGCAGCCTCAGCACCACCACTTACAATAATGTTGGCCTTGCCCAAACGGATAAGGTTGAAAGCATCAGCCAATGCATTGCTTGAAGAAGCACAAGCCGAAGCAGTGATATAGTTTGGTCCGTGGAAACCGTACATAATAGAAATCTGTCCGGCAGCAATATCGGCAATCATCTTCGGAATGAAGAATGGATTGAATTTAGGACCATCAGCCTCGTGAACACCATAGTATTTCACTTCATCCTCGAAGGTCTTAATACCACCGATACCTACTCCATAAACAACGCCAATGCGGTTTTTGTCTTCGGTATCAAGGTCCATTGCACTGTCTTCCACAGCCTGTTTAGCAGCAATAAGAGCCAACTGTGTGTAACGATCCATCTTACGAGCCTCTTTACGATCAAGATAATCATTGATGTTAAGGTTCTTCACTTCGCACGCAAACTTAGTTTTGAAGTTTGTGGTATCGAAGCTGGTAATGGGGGCTGCGCCACTCTTTCCCGCCAGCATGTTCTGCCAGGTCTCCTCAGAAGTGTTGCCCAGTGGCGTGACGGCACCGAGTCCAGTCACTACTACTCTTTTCAATTCCATATTTTAGATTTGGTTGTCTTAGTGATGTCCTATTACTGAATGGGTGTTGAACATTGGCCACCAAAAGGTACGCCAACACCCAACACCCAAAAGTCCATCACAGATGTGATTTATTTTTTGTTCTCCTCGATGTATGCGATAGCATCACCTACAGTGCCAATCTTCTCAGCCTTGTCGTCGGGGATAGAGATACCAAACTCTTTCTCAAATTCCATGATGAGCTCAACGGTATCCAAAGAATCAGCGCCGAGGTCGTTGGTGAAACTTGCTTCGGGCTTTACTTCTGCCTCGTCAACACCGAGCTTGTCAACGATGATTTCCTTTACTTTGCTTTCAATTTCTGACATAATGTTCTTTTTAAAATAGTTTATAATGTATTCTCTTTTTATGTGCTTACTACCCCATAGGGCACTTAGCGGTTGCAAAGTAACTAATTTTTATTGAGTTACGCAAATAATTTCGGTAAAAAAGCGCTTTTCTTTGCACAAACACCTATAATCTGTGCACTTTTCAGCCCCTTTTCTGCATATTTTTTCAGATTTTTTCACGTCTAAGTGGGTAATTATTGCGCAAAGATTCAAACAGCGAAGGATCGTTTTTAAGTTTTTCACTATCCTTGATGGGGTTGTAAAGCTGTAAAGGATCACCTGTGAAATGAAAACCGTCAGGTAGAGACGGAGGATCTATACGACCGGGATTGGGCAAATGGAAATGATGACAAAGAGCTTGAATTACCATGTTATCAGCATTAGTCTTGCCATCTGCAGAGTAGCCTGCAATATGTGGAGTGGCAATAAAAGCCTGTTTCAGGAGTTGGAGATTGATATCAGGTTCACCCTCCCATACATCGATAACCGCATCGCGCACTCGCTTTTCACACAATGCTGTCAACAGAGCGTTATTATCAACCACAGGCCCACGACTTGTATTAATTATATAAGGTACGCGCGAGAGCCTTTGGAAGAACGCTTCATCTGCCATATGCCATGTAGCATAACATCCTTCGCGGGTGAGTGGCACATGGAAAGTGATGACATCTGCCTCCCGCTCTATCACGTCTAACGACACATAGTCTGAGGAGCCCACTGGCGGATCGCATACCAAGACACGCATACCCATGCGTTCAGCTACGTTCTTCACTTTCTGTCCCACATGTCCACATCCCACGATACCGATAGTGGCACTATTGAGTTGAAGTCCTTTCTGTTGTTGAAGCAAAAGAAGTGACGATTCGAGATACTGTGCGACCGAGGCAGCATTGCATCCTGGACAACTGGTCCATGTTATGCCTGCACGCTCCATATAATCGGTATCAATATGATCAAATCCTATGGTTGCAGTGGCAACAAAAGTCACTTTCGAACCAGCCAACAGTTTTTCATCACATCGCGTACGAGTTCTCACTATAAGTGCATCAGCATCTTTCACATCGGCAGACGTTATTTTTGCTCCGGGAATAGCCACCACTTGGTCGGCCAGCATCTGGAGTTTCTCGCGGATATAGGGTATTTTATCGTCAACAACTATTTTCATAATTGGATGCAAAGATAATGAATCGGGATGGAAAAGAGAAAAAAAACACTGTTTTCTTTTGTATTTCACCCACTTATTCTACACCTTTGGCGCTATGCGCCCAAGGTACTCACGTTCGGAAATGCAAAAGAAAACGAGGTTTTCTTTTGTATTTCACTCACTTATTCGTACCTTTGCACCAAACAAAAAAATATAGACTATGACATTTACAGAAAAAGCTAACCAAATCTTCAAGCAAGCTATTCGTGACTATCACTTGAAAGATCATGTGGACACGCCCATTTCTAATCCTTACGAGCGCGACTCTATTGAGTATAGCCTGTATCTGAAATGCTGGATTGATACCGTACAGTGGCATCTGGAAGATATCATCCGCGATCCACACATCGACCCAACAGAGGCACTGGCTCTGAAGCGTCGCATCGACCACAGCAATCAAGACCGCACCGATTTGGTAGAGGAAATCGACTCTTACTTCCGTAAGTTGTATAGTGACATCAAGCCTTTGACCGACGCACGACTGAACACAGAGAGTCCAGCATGGGCCATTGACCGTCTTTCCATTCTGGCTTTGAAGATCTGGCACATGCAAGAACAGACCGAACGCAAGGATGCTGACGTTGCCCATGTAGAGAAGTGTCAAGCCAAACTGCAGGTTCTTCTTGAACAGCAGGTGGATCTCAGCACAGCCATCGACCAGTTGCTCGAAGACATTGAGCAGGGTCGCAAGTACATGAAGGTATATCGCCAGATGAAGATGTACAACGATCCTTCTACCAACCCTATTCTCTACAAGAAATAATTCAATTGGTGAAAAAGGAACATCTTCTCGTCATCCGATTCTCTGCATTAGGCGATGTGGCCATGACAGTGCCCGTCGTCTATGCATTGGCACAGCAGTATCCTGATGTGCGCATTACGGTATTGAGCCGTAACTTTGCACGTCCTTTGTTCGATGATCTGCTACCCAACATCAATTTTATGGAGGCTGACCTCAAACGCGAATACCACGGTATCACTGGATTAAACAGTCTCTACCGCCGTTTGTTGGCCAAACAGTTTACAGCCATTGCCGACCTTCACAGCGTACTGAGGTCAAGTTATCTGCGCATGCGCTTCAATCTGGACCACTATAAAGTGGCACACATTGACAAACATCGCAAAGATCGCCGTCGCATCACCTCTTCAAGCAATAAGCAACTGATTCAGTTGCCTACTTCATTCCAGAACTATGCTGATGTATTTGCCCGCTTGGGCTATCCCGTCAACGTACAGTTCCGCTCCATTTTTTCAGAAGATGGTGGTGACATGAATCTTTTGCCAGAGAGTCTTCCCCGTCCCACTGTCGGTCAACCGTGTATCGGTATTGCACCTTTTGCCGCACACGAAGGCAAAATCTATCCAGTTCGATTAATGGAACAGGTAGTAGAGCAATTGCTTGCCAAACATCCTGATACTCGCATCTATTTATTTGGCAAAGGCCAGCGCGAAGACGAAACATTCCCGAAATGGTGTGCTGCCCACCCCCAGTGTGTGTATGTAAGCCAACATTTGAATAATCTGCGCGACGAACTCATCTTAATGAGCCACCTCCAAGTAATGGTATCCATGGATTCTGCCAATATGCACTTGGCATCGCTGGTAGCCACACCCGTAGTAAGCGTATGGGGCGCCACTCATCCTTTTACTGGTTTTATGGGTTGGAATCAGAGCCCAGAGAATGCCATCCAGATACCGTTGGAGTGCCGTCCATGTAGCATCTACGGCCAGAAACCATGCTTACGAGGTGACTATGCCTGCATGCGCAACATCGCACCAGAGCAGATTGTCAATCGCGTAGAACTGATTCTGAACAAGCATTAAATCCCGTTTACGGTTAGTTCTGCCAGCTATTTCCATGTAGCACTATCCGTCAATGGCTTTTCTTGATATGAGAAAAACCATGAAACACTATAATTTTTCATAAAAAAATAATGCGGTATCAGAAAATATGTGTACCTTTGCGCCGATTTTAAAACAGATACATTAATAATATTATAAAGACAAAAAATGGATAAAGTAAGTTACGCTATGGGCATCGGTATCGGCATGCAGCTGAAGCAGATGGGTGCCACAGACATGAACGTTGACGACTTTGCAGCAGCCATCAAAGACGTGCTTGCAGGCAACGAACTGAAGGTACCAAACCACGAAGCGCAGCAAATTGTGCAAGATTACTTCATGGCACAAGAGAAGAAACTCAACGAACAGCGCGCCGCACAAGGCAAGATTGCCAAAGAAGCAGGTGAGAAATATCTGGCAGAAAACGCAAAGAAAGACGGTGTGGTTACACTGCCCAGCGGTCTGCAATATCAAGTTATCAAGGAAGGTAACGGTAAAAAACCATCTGCCAAAGACACAGTACGCTGCCACTATGAGGGATTTCTCATCGATGGCACAGTTTTCGACTCATCAGTACAGCGTGGTGAACCCGCAGAATTCGGTTTGCAGCAGGTGATTGCCGGATGGACCGAAGGTCTGCAGCTGATGCAGGAAGGAGCTAAATACCGCTTCTTCATACCTTATATGCTGGGATATGGTGAGAGTGGAGCAGCAGGTGCTATTCCCCCATTTGCAGCACTTATTTTCGATGTAGAGCTCATCAAGGTGCTCTAAACCAAACAGAAATGATACAAACATTAGTAATACAATGAAGAAATTTACCATTGCAGCATTCGCTGTAGCCGCAATAGCCATGCTTTCTTGCGGCAATGCCGCTCCCAAGGCCAACCTGAAGAGCGACGTAGACACACTGAGCTACGCCATCGGTATGGCACAGACTCAGGGTCTGAAAGATTATCTCGTAACACGTCTTGACGTGGATACCGCCTATCTGGACGAGTTTATCAAAGGTTTGAACGAAGGAGCCAATGCCGGCGACGACAAGAAGAAAGCCGCTTACTACGCAGGTATTCAGATTGGCCAGCAGATTTCAAACCAGATGATGAAGGGCATCAACCACGAGCTTTTCGGTGAGGATTCTACCAAGACCATCTCTCTGAAGAACTTCATGGCAGGTTTCATCAGCGGAACAACTGGTAAGGGTGGCCTCATGAGCATCGACTCAGCACAGATGGTTGCTCAGAAGATGATGCAGAGCATCAAGGCCAAGACCATGGAAAAAGCCTACGGTCCTAACAAGGCAGCTGGTGAGAAATTCCTTGCAGCCAATGCCAAGAAGGAAGGTGTGAAAACTCTTCCCGGTGGTGTACAGTATAAGGTTATCAAGGTAGGAACCGGTAAGATTCCTGCTGACACCTCAATGGTAAAGGTCAACTACGAGGGTCGCACCATCGATGGTAAGGTATTCGACAGCTCATACAAGCGCAACATGCCCGCAGACTTCCGTTGCAACCAGGTTATCAAAGGTTGGACAACCGCTCTGACCCACATGCCTGCAGGTTCTGTATGGGAGGTTTACATTCCTCAGGATCAGGCTTACGGTGAGCGCCAGCAGGGTGAAGACATCAAGCCTTTCTCTGCTCTCGTCTTCAAAATCGAGCTTCTCGAAGTGAAATAATCATCAGGGAAAACACCCCAACACAATAGTGTATATCGGTATCAAGGTCGATGAATCTGGCCATGATACCGATATTTTGTCTAAAAAAACATAAATTATCAAGCAAAGTGTTGCCTGTTTCAACAATAATAACTACTTTTGCTTACAAATAGTAAAATATCTAAAACCATATAAATATGGCAGCAAACGACAAGATTGATAATCTCGACAAAAAGATTCTGAATATTCTATCTAAAAATGCCCGAATACCCTTCAAGGATGTTGCGGCAGAGTGTAACGTATCACGTGCAGCTATCCACCAGCGCGTCCAGCACCTCATAGAGGGTCACGTCATCATGGGTAGCGGTTTCGACGTTAACCCCAAAAGTCTGGGATACACCACCTGTACCTACGTAGGAATCACCTTGGAACGTGGTTCGATGTATAAGGACGTAGTGGAAAGAATACAGCATATTCCAGAAATCGTGGAATGTCACTTCACTACAGGTCCATACACCATGCTCGTAAAGCTCTACGCCCGCGACAACGAACAACTCATGCAGTTGCTCAACGGCCAACTGCAAGACATCCCCGGTGTAGTGGCTACAGAGACTCTGATATCGCTCGAACAAAGCATCAAGCGTGAGATTCCTATCGGACCCAACGAATAATCATCTATCAACACTGCGTATGAACCGTTTTGACTGGCAAGCACAGCTGGCCAAATGCCATGCGTCGTTTCCTGCAGCAACGCACAAACCTGTCATTGCCATCACGGGAAACTATGGCGAAGGAAACTGCAAGCTCGCTCAAACCTATTATAAATCGGTGGAAAAAGCAGGCGGTGTGCCTATCATCATGCCTCCCTCTGCACAGACCGATACTATCATCAATACGCTTGAACATATTGATGGGCTCCTCATCAGCGGTGGCTCCGACTTCAATCCGCTGTTTGCAGGCGAGCAACCTGTTGTCAAGCTTGGAGGCATCAATGCCGAGCGCGACCTTGCCGAACTGCTCACTATACGGTTAGCCTACGATCGGCAGATTCCTATGTTAGCCATTTGTCGCGGCATTCAAGCATTGGCTATGGCTCTTGATGGCCATGTGGAACAGGATATCAGCCACAGAGCACAGGTAAAACACAGTCAGGACGCAGACCGTTCAGAGCCCACCCACTCCGTAAAGATAGAGCCCGACTCTATTCTCGGTAGTCTCTATGCCGATACGCTCAAGGACAACGACGGCATACTCTACGTCAACTCA
Source organism: Prevotella sp. P5-126 (assembly GCF_002251185.1). Classification (NCBI taxonomy): domain Bacteria; kingdom Pseudomonadati; phylum Bacteroidota; class Bacteroidia; order Bacteroidales; family Prevotellaceae; genus Prevotella; species Prevotella sp. P5-126. The sequence goes on along the minus strand of NZ_NPIZ01000053.1, from coordinate 255,689 downwards.
TTTCATCACCAAGCAGTAGATCACTGCGGACCACGTTTCCGCACCACAGCAGAATCTGCCGACGGTATCATCGAAGCCATAGAAAGCCGTGAATACAAGAGTATCATTGGCGTGCAATGGCATCCAGAGTGTTTGGTCGATGGAGCGCCACTTTTCCAATGGTTAGTGAAGGAGTCAGAACATTTCTACCAAGCCTGCAAGCTCCATGAGCGCATCATCACCCTCGATACGCATTGCGACACACCGATGTTCTTCCCTCAAGGCGTAGATTTCGGCAGTCGCGACAAGAAGATATTGGTAGATCTCCACAAGATGACCGAAGGTCATCAAGATGCCACTATCATGGTGGCTTATCTGCCACAACCCAAACCCGGCGAGGACTTCCCATCAATTGTTGATTTCGATGTGAAGAATCCTACGGAATATGCAGACCTCATCTTCGACAAGATAGAAACCATGGTGGCCCACAATAAGTCCTACCTCAGCATTGCACGGACACCTGCCGACCTCTATGCCAATAAGAAGAAAGGGCTGAAGAGCATCATGCTGGGCATTGAAAATGGTTTGGCCATCAATGGCGATCTACGCAAGCTGCGCCATTTTGCAGAGCGCGGCATCGTCTATATGACACTCTGCCATAATGGTGACAACGACATATGCGACTCAGCACGCGGTTGCAATACCCATGGCGGTGTGAGCGACTTCGGCCAACAGGTCATTAGGAAGATGAACAAACTGGGCATCATGGTAGATATGAGTCATGCTGGTGAGCACAGTTTCTACGATGCACTCGACATCAGCCAACAGCCCATTGTGTGTAGCCACTCCAGCTGTAGAGCCCTTTGCGACCATCCTCGCAATCTCACCGACGACCAGATGCGACAGCTGGCTGCTAAGGGTGGTGTGATGCAAGTGACACTCTATAATGGTTTCCTCTGCAAAGATGGCGAGGCTACAGTACTTGATGCACTGGCACATCTCGACCACGCTATCAATATTATGGGTATCGACCATGTCGGTTTAGGTTCTGATTTCGATGGCGATGGAGGCATTCGCGGACTCTCCTGCTCATCGGAAATGATCAATTTCACCCGACATCTCATGGCCAAACGCTATTCCGAACGCGACATCCAAAAGATTTGGGGACGCAATTTCCTGCGTATCATGAAACAGGTGCAAAGCGCCAAATCGTAGAAATCATTATCATATAGACTACAGACTACAAACAGAAAAATGACGAAACACCACATAATCAATATCGCCATGCTATGGGCTGCAATAGCCACCATCATGGCTTGCGGTACTACCAACAAACAACCTGCAACTGAGGAAAAACCTGTCAATATTGAATTTCATGCTGATTCTGCCTATGCTTTCTGTGCAGCACAATGTACCTATGGACCTCGCACAATGAATAGCGAGGCGCATGAGAAATGCGGCAAATGGATTGCTTCACAGTTTCAGAAATACGGTTGCAGCATTGAACTTCAGTGTGCAGACCTCAAGGGATTCGACGGCACAATACTCAAAAGCACCAACATCATCGCCTCTATGCCCAAACGCAGCACCGACGAAACACGCATCATGATATGTGCACACTGGGACAGTCGCCCATGGGCAGATAATGATCCCGACTCTGCCAACTGGCACAAACCCGTCATGGCAGCCAACGATGGCGCATCGGGAGTGGCTGTCATGCTCGAACTGGCACGCCTGCTTCAACACAACGACTCACTACCTGTAAGCATCGACTTTGTCTGCTTCGATGCCGAAGACTGGGGCGTACCACAGTGGAGCGAAGCCGCAGACGATGGCGACTCATGGGCATTGGGCGCACAACACTGGGCCAAGAACTATGCCGCAAGCGGTTCTAATAAGTATCGCTATGCCATTTTGCTCGATATGGTGGGTGGTCAGGGTGCCCGTTTCTACCACGAAGGCTTCTCACTGCAACATGCCGGACGCCTCGTTGACCGCATCTGGAGTGCTGCAAGTGCCGCAGGCTATAGCAGTTTCTTCCCTATGGAGGCAGGCGGCTACGTGACCGACGACCACATACCAGTGAATGAAGTGGCCCATGTCCCCTGTGTAGATATCATCAACCACTATCCCGATTGCCAACAAAGTTCCTTTGGACCGACGTGGCACACCGTCAGTGACGATATGCAACATATCGACAAGAACACGCTGAAAGCCGTAGGCCAGACCCTGCTACAAGTGGTTTTCAACGACAAATAATCACAAGGTAGGTCAATGGGCTTTACTGTATTGCCAGACTATGAACCATTGCTCCATCCAACAAACCCCATTGCGATTGCTTGAGAACAAGTAATGCCGACGCCCAAGAAGGCATCACGCGGCAACACATATATTTTAGTTTTTCATTTTTTATCGAACACCGAACACCACTATAACGTAATTCATTATCGGATATAACTTTATAGTGGTGTTCGATGATGATAAGTTTAGGTTATCAAACACCTGTCAAACACTTACGGAACACATCAGAGTTGACCAGCTTCCACCATCAGCACGACTCGTTCGGTGAGTCTATCCACACCTTCCGGATCGTATTCTTTCTTCAAACTGGCGCCGAACGCCCATGCAAAAGCCTGATAGAATCCAGCACGCACAGGTCCTAGAAAGGCTTGAATCATATTGTAGGAAGATGAATGACTCTCGCGATAGATGAGTTTGATGAGGAGTTTTCCCTGTGAATACGTCAGTTTTTTCATCTTCGGCTGATACTCTTTCCATATGCTTTTCTCTACGCGTTTCATATGTTCCTCCTTCGATTTCTTGTCAGGCAATGTTTCCAGAAACTCCGCAGTCTCCATCATAATGGTGCGCGCCTCCTTGGCAATAGGCAGTACGCGCTTCACATTGCGCACCAATCTATTAAACGCCATCTGCTGTTTCTTGCTACTGAAGGAGATGGGGGGATAAACATAGACATTGTTCATCTCCATATACTGGATGCTGTCGCCGCCTTCCAGCACCTTTCCAACCTTGACCATCGGCATGAACGTAGGGCCAAACGGATTGTCGTCGGCTTTACTCTCGTTGGCAGGGTCGGTCTGTTGCGCATAGAGTGATAATGTCATAACGGCCATTAGCGACACCATCAGACATCGAAGCGTATCAGTTTTAAGGTATTGCAGCATGATGGTTTATTTCCAAAACAACTTGTCCATCAGCAAATAACGCTGTTGCATCGCCTCATCGGTCTTAACAAAAGTATGCACGTCAATCTGCAATACGGGTGGAACAGTTTTGCCGTTGACTGCCGGCCAATTCACCAAACCGAGTCCGTTGGGGTTTCCTGTCTTCACAAAATTAGCGTAATAGTTGCTGAACACATCAGAGATCATATAGTCATCGGGCTGCCAGTCATAGACTCTGTTTGTGGGCAACGTACCCATGGCATACTCAATATCGGCAGAATGTACCGCTCCTTTGTCTTGTGACACTGCGGGTTCACCATCTTTTGCATCTAGTATTCCACCAGCCAGTCCTGCCACTTTCCCCTTGACAGCCATTGCTGGACGCGGATGGCAGTAGCGATAGCGATAAACTGGTTGTCCACTGGTCAACTGGTGCATGTGTCCCCACTTCCATGTGGAATAGTCGAGGAATAAATCAGAAGCCAAGTCAGTGCCCGGCTGTCCTGTCACATCGTTAGCAGTATAGATGCCATATAGACGGAACAGTTGGTCGGTGGCATCGCCAAACTTCTGACGTGCAGCTTCTTTCAAAACCTCTACAGAGGCTGGCTGACCAGCCAGAATCGCTTGAGGCGACATCTCTTGATTGTTTCCACCAATGAGCAAAGGAATGTGCAACTGCTTTCCGTCGGCATAAGTCTGTGTGGGTTGTTCTGTGAAGAAATAGCCATCAATGCAGTATTTCGGTACGTTTCTCACGTTGGCACGCTTCATGAGTTCTTCTGCCGGCATGGCACGCAACTGTTTAATAGTCTTACAACCCAGCGCTTTTGCTATTTCTACGCCAGCTGTCTCAGCCTCTTTGAGTGTAGCAACAGCGTTGAATCCCATGACAGAGCCGCTTGATCCGATGGCTTGTGCTATCAGTCCTTGACACAGTGGCGATGCCATCAAGGCACTTACCGACATTGATCCAGCCGATTCGCCTGCTATCGTGATGCGTTCGGGATCGCCACCAAAGTCTGCAATATGTGTTTTCACCCATTGAATGGCAGCCACTTGATCCATGAATCCATAGTTTCCCGAACCTTTATAGGCTGTTTCTTTCGACAGTTGCGGATGAGAGAAGAAACCGAAGATGCCTTCACGATAATTGGCAGTAATAGCGATTATGCCCTTTCGCGCCATGCTCTCTCCGGCATATCTGGGTTCGCTACCGCTTCCAGCCATGAGTCCTCCACCGTTGAAATAGATGAGCACAGGTAGTTTCTCCTTCATGGTGTGAGCAGGAGTCCATATATTCAGATATAGACAGTCTTCGCTGTTGTCCTTCGTACCGAAGTTCATGTCGCCAAATATATTCTCTTGCATGGGGTTAGGCCCAAAGTCTTTAGCACTACGCACACCCTCCCATGCTACAACGGGCTGTGGTGCTTTCCATCGCAGATCGCCCACTGGCGGTGCAGCAAATGGTACTCCGAGAAACACTTTCACACCAGAACGCTCCATTCCTTCGAGCGTTCCATCAGTTGTTTTCACCTGTGGGTTGCCTTGTGCCATCATTCCGATGGTACAGAAGCAAGCAGCCATCATCAGCAGCATCTTGTTCATCTGTCGTTTCGTTTTAAATTTGTTTCTATTCTATAGATTATCGGAAAAGGTAATTCAATTCCTTCTTCACGATGTTGCAAAGGTACGATTAAGTGAGCGAAAAGCAAAAGAAAAACTCGTTTTTATTATGTTTTTCCGAACGGGAGTACCTTGGTGATGCAATCACAAAGGTACGATTAAGTGAGCGAAAAGCAAAAGAAAAAACCATTTTTATTATGCTTTTCCGAACGGGAGTACCTAAGATGAGAAGCATCAAAGGTACGATTAAGTGAGCGAAAAGCAAAAGAAATTTCATTTTTTCTTATTTCTTCTCTTACGTGAGTCGCTTTACAAGGTCATCATAAAGATAGTGCTACACCTCTTAAATAAAAGAAAAACGGGGTTTTTCTTTGTATTTCGCTCGGTTTGCACTACCTTTGCAGTAATATTATATAAATAAGGAGAAAACAAAAAATACGAAAATATGGAATACAATTTTAGAGACATCGAACAGAAGTGGCAGAAGCGCTGGGTAGAGATGAAAACCTACCGCGTGACAGAAGACCCTACAAAAAAGAAATTCTACGTGCTCAACATGTTCCCCTACCCCTCTGGAGCCGGACTCCATGTGGGTCACCCATTGGGCTATATTGCCAGCGACATCTACGCTCGCTATAAGCGCCAGCAGGGCTACAACGTGTTGAATCCGATGGGATACGATGCCTATGGACTCCCCGCAGAGCAGTATGCCATACAAACCGGACAGCATCCAGAGAAGACTACTACAGAGAATATTGCGCGCTACAGACAGCAGTTGGACAAGATTGGATTCTCCTTCGACTGGGAACGCGAGGTACGCACTTGCGATCCTATCTACTATAAATGGACACAATGGGCGTTCCAACGCATGTTCAAATCATACTACAGCACTTCTTCACACAAAGCACAGCCTACCATCAAACTGATAGAACACTTCGAACTGATGGGTTCTAAGGATTGTGGTGCACTGGGAACAGAGGAATTGGACTTCACTGCTTCCGACTGGGCATCGTACTCTGAGAAGAAAAAGCAAGAAGTGTTGATGAACTACCGCATAGCCTATCTTGCCGACACCATGGTCAACTGGTGTCCTCAACTCGGCACGGTACTTGCCAACGATGAGGTAGTGGATGGCGTCAGCGTACGCGGTGGCTACCCTGTAGTGCAGAAGAAGATGCGCCAGTGGTGTCTGCGCGTATCTGCATACGCCCAGCGTTTGCTCGACGGTCTCGACACAATCGACTGGACCGACTCTTTGAAAGAGACTCAGCGCAACTGGATTGGACGCTCCGAAGGTACCGAAGTAGAGTTCAATGTGGCCGATTCCGACAAGCACTTCACCATCTTCACCACTCGTGCCGATACCATGTTTGGTGTAACCTTCATGGTTCTTGCTCCTGAATCAGATCTCGTTGCCGAACTCACCACCGATGCTCAGAAAGCCGAAGTAAGCGACTATATCGCCTATGTGAAGAAGCGTACTGAGCGTGACCGTATTTCCGACAAAAAAGTGACAGGTGTTTTCTCTGGTTCATACGCTATCAATCCGTTCACAGACGAAAAGATTCCCATCTGGATTTCAGAGTATGTATTGGCCGGATACGGCACAGGTGCCATCATGGCAGTACCTGCCCACGACTCGCGCGACTATGCTTTTGCCAAGCATTTCAACCTTCCCATCATCCCACTGATAGAAGGCGCCGATGTTTCTGAAGAGAGCTATGATGCCAAAGAAGGCATTGTCTGCAACTCTGCTTCAGCAAAGTTCAGCCTCAACGGATTGACCGTAAAGGAGGCCATTGCCGCCACCAAGAAATATGTGGAAGCCAACGGACTGGGCCGCGTCAAGGTGAATTACCGTCTGCGCGATGCCATCTTCAGTCGTCAGCGCTATTGGGGCGAGCCATTCCCCGTATATTACAAGGACGATATGCCCTATATGATTCCGAAGGAATGTCTGCCTTTGGAATTGCCTGAAATAGACGAATACAAGCCAACAGAGTCTGGCGAGCCCCCATTGGGCCGTGCCAAGTTGTGGGCGTGGGATACCAAGACCAACCAAGTAGTAGATAAGAGTCTGATAGACCATAAGAGCGTATTCCCTCTCGAACTCAACACCATGCCCGGATTCGCAGGTTCTTCTGCCTACTATCTGCGCTATATGGATCCTAAGAACGAGAAAGCCCTCGTAAGTAAAGAGGCTGATGAATACTGGCGCAACGTAGATCTCTATGTTGGCGGTACAGAGCATGCCACCGGTCACCTCATCTATTCACGCTTCTGGAACAAGTTCTTGTTTGATTCAGGCTACAGTTGCGAGGACGAACCATTCAAGAAACTGGTAAACCAAGGCATGATACAGGGTCGCAGCAACTTTGTATATCGCATCAACGACGAGGGCGCAGACAAGGGCAAGTTTGTCAGTCTGAACCTCAAAGGCAGTTACAAGGATGTAACTCCCATACACGTTGACGTGAATATCGTCAGCAACGACGTGCTCGACCAAGATGCTTTCCGCGCTTGGCGACCAGAGTATGAGCATGCAGAATTTATCCTTGAAGACGGAAAATACATCTGTGGTTGGGCAATTGAAAAGATGTCTAAGTCGATGTTCAACGTGGTCAACCCCGATATGATTGTTGAGCGCTACGGTGCCGACACCTTACGTCTATACGAAATGTTCCTTGGTCCGGTAGAACAGTCTAAGCCTTGGGACACCAACGGAATAGACGGTTGCCACCGCTTCTTGAAGAAGTTCTGGGCTTTGTTCTATGGCAACAGCCGCGACAACGCCGATGGCAAACTGCTCGTTGACGATGCTGAGCCCACAAAAGCCCAGTTGAAGAGTGTCCACAAACTGATTAAGAAGGTGTCACAAGACATCGAGGAATTCTCTTACAACACGTCTATCTCTGCCTTTATGATTTGCGTTGGCGAGATGGCACAGTTGAAGTGTCACAACCGCGAACTTCTCCGCACCCTCGTTACACTATTGGCCCCCTTCGCACCCCATATCAGCGAAGAACTTTGGGAGGCTTTGGGCGAGACCGGCAGCGTTTGCGATGCCCCATGGCCCACATGGAATGAAGAGTTCTTGGTAGAAGATACCGTAAAACTTGGTGTTGCCTTCAACGGCAAAACACGTTTCGACATGGAGTTTGCTGCCAATGCTGACAATAAAACCATCGAAGAAGCCGTGATGGCAGATTCTCGCTCACCGAAGTATATCGACGGCAAGCAAGTGGTCAAAGTCATCATAGTGCCCAAACGCATGGTAAACATCGTTTGCAAATAAATATCAAATACGGCATATGACTATCAATCACAAAATGCTGTGGAACGAGATGAAGGACTATTTCTTCATCACCGTTGGCTTGCTGCTATATACCATTTCGTTCACCGTATTCCTCATGCCTTATGAGATTGTAGGTGGCGGAGTGACGGGTTTGTCGGCCATTATCTACTATGCTACCGGTTTCCGTCTGGAAAACACCTACATCATTATCAACGGCATTCTGCTGCTTGTCGCATTGAAGGTATTGGGCTTCAAGTTTCTAATGAAGACCATCTATGCCATCGTTACGCTCTATTTCATGCTGAAGTTTGCCCAAGACATTTTGCCCAAACAGCCCAACGGCCTGCCCATCAAGTTGCTGGGCGAAGGGCAGGACTTCATGTCGATGGTTATAGGATGTATGTTTGGCGGCATTGCCCTTGCCACCGTATTCTCCAACAACGGTTCTACGGGTGGTACCGATATTATTGCAGCATCTATCAATAAGTATCACAACGTATCGTTGGGTACTGTACTGATAGCCGCCGACTTCTGTATCATCGGTTCGTGTATGTTCTTCCCACAGTTTGGCACCTATATCGAGCGCGCCCACAAGGTAGTGTTTGGTTTCTGTGTGATGACGATGGAGAACTTTGTGCTCGACTATGTGATGAATGCACGAAGGGAGTCTGTGCAGTTTATGATATTCTCTCGCAAGTGGCAGGAGATTGCCAATGCCATCGGCACACAGATGAACCATGGTGTAACCATCCTCGATGGCCATGGCTGGTACACTGGTAAGGAACTCCGCGTATTGTGTATTTTGGCCAAAAAGAATGAGAGCGTCAACATCTTCCGCCTCATCAAGATGATCGACCCCAACGCCTTTGTAAGCCAAAGTGCCGTTATCGGTGTCTATGGCGAAGGCTTTGACGAGATGAAAGTAAAGATTAAAAAAGTTAAAAAGGCGGTGGAAGAAATCCCTAAGGAATGATGCCGCCGACAAACTATAACGATGAAAATTGTATTTGCAACCAATAACCAACATAAGTTGGAAGAGATTCGCAGCATCCTTGGAAACCGTTTCGAGGTGGTGTCGTTAGCCGACATCGGCTGCCACGAGGATATTCCCGAAACGGGCAAGACCCTTGAAGAGAATGCCCTGCAGAAGGCTCAGTATGTGTATGATCACTATCATGTGAGCTGTTTTGCCGACGATACCGGTCTTGAAGTAGAGGCTCTCAACGGTGCACCGGGTGTTTATAGCGCACGCTATGCTGGTGGCGAAGGCCACGACTCGGAGGCCAATATGCAGAAGCTGCTTGCCGAACTGGCAGGAAAAGACAATCGCCAAGCACGCTTCCGCACCGTCATTGCGCTGATAGAGCGACGCGATGTGTGCCCCTGCGGTTGCACTGCTGTGAAGAAAGTGACCGAGTTTGAAGGCATTGTCAACGGCACCATCACCCACGAGAAGCACGGCAGTGAAGGCTTCGGCTACGACCCCGTGTTCCAACCCGAAGGTTACGACCACACCTTTGCAGAACTCGGAGTGGATGTCAAAAACACCATCAGCCACCGTGCACGTGCCACTCAGAAGTTGGCCGACTATCTGCGTGCAACTCTTGGAAAATAAACTATAAGAAAAATGATACTATCCCCACGTCAGACAGCATCATGGCTCATGTCCCACGACATTAGCTTTGGTGCTGTCTGTCGTTGTGTATGTACCCTGCTATGCTGGTTTGCCATGACGACAGTCCATGCACAGCCCGGCACCTGGCAGTATTATTTAGCCTATGGCGAACCGCAACAAATAGAGAAAGCAGAGCAAGGACTCTTCGTCAAAGCGAGTGGCAATCTCTATCACTACAACCTCAACGACCAGTCGGTTACTACTTTCGACCGGTCCAACGGCCTGAATGGCGGTCAGCTATCCCATATCAAATGGTGTAGCGAAGCCCATCGCCTCATCGCCATTTATACCAATGCCAATATCGACCTCATCAATCCTGAGGGTGAAGTGACCAATATGCCCGACCTCTATATGGCAACGATGGCAGGCAGCAAGAAGGTTCACCGCATTGTTACCGACGGTAGCATCGCCTACCTCTGTGTGGGTTCCAGCATTGTGAAGATAGATGTGGCGAATGCCCATGTGGTAGAAACTTACACCTTAGGCAGCGATGTTTGGAATGTGATGGCGGTTGACGGCAACCTCTATGCCAATACCGCAGCGAGCGGCGTGATGGTTGGGCGGATGTCCGACAACCTCATCAATCCTGCCAACTGGCACTCGACAAGCCATTTCCCTGAATCCATTTACGATGCTTACCGGGGTGACTACGATGCCTATATATCCATCGTCAGCCAGATAAATGCCGGTGGACCACACTACAACGAGTTCAACAGTCTGTGGTTCGTCAACGGATGTTTGTATGGAGTAGGTGGCGGTTGGTACGACGGAGGACAGATGGATCGCACCGCACAATGGCAGCAAATGGACCGCGAGGGACATTGGCAGCAAATCGATGCTCCAATGAAAAAGGATGCGGTGAGCATGGCTATCGACCCTGCCGATGCCACACATCTTTATATAGCGACCTGTGGCAACGGCCTCTTTGAGTTTCGCAACGGGCAATCGGTGGCTCAATACACCGCAGGCAATAGTCTGTTGGCAAGTGCCATTCCGGGCAACAACAACTATGTGCGTGTTGATGGACTCTTCTACGACCGTCAGCATCGCCTTTGGATGACCAACAGCGAGACCCAGCACCCACTTATCCGCATGAACAGTGAAGGCACGATGGAGTCACTCGACCATCCCTCACTCTTCTATAACGGCACGCCCCTAACCATCTTGCGCAACCCTACGACCGACCATACGGGTAAGGTTTGGCTTGTCAACAGTCATCACCATCACCCTTGCCTGGTGCGCATCGACCCTGAAACAGACGAGGTGGACCGTTTCGATGCCTTGCGCAATCAAGACGAAACACCCTTGCGCGACATCTATAGCTTCAACTGTGTGGCAGAAGATAAAGATGGCAATATATGGGCAGGCACCAATCAGGGACCGCTGATGCTCACTCCACAACAGCAACAATCGCCCGACTACGGATATACGCAGATTGTCGTTCCGCGCAATGATGGCAGCGGTTATGGCGACTATCTGTTGGAGGGAATCAGTGTGACTGCCATGGCTATTGATGGCGGCAACCGCAAATGGATAGGCACAGAAAGCAACGGTGTCTATGTAATCAGTAGCGACAACACCACCGAAGTGGCTCATTACACCTCAGCCGACAGCGGTTTGCTGTCTGACCGCATAGAGAGTATCGCCATCGACGGACAGACTGGGCGGGTGTATATCGGCACGGAAGAGGGGCTATGCGCTGTGGTTTCCGATGCTACCGATGCCGCTGAAAAGATGGAGAAAGGTGTGGTGCGCGCCTATCCCAACCCTGTAGCCCCCGACTATACGGGACCTATCACCATTGAAGGACTGAGTTACGATGCGGATGTGCGCATTGTAAACACGGCAGGCATGCTGGTGGCACGTGGGCGCAGCACGGGTGGCACCTATATCTGGGATGGTTGCGACAGCAAAGGGCGCCGCGTGGCCTCTGGCGTCTATCATGTTTTGACCGCTACAAGCGACGGTCATCGGGGCACCGTTTGCCGCATTGCCATCATCCGATAAGTGGCAATGCATCAAGCGCCATGATTTAAAGACAGTCCATCAGCTGACTGAAATGTTCTATCTTCGTTAATCTTTCGTGTGGAAACTCTTGCGATTTCTCCAATGCCCATACTGCATGGAAGGGAATATGTACTGCCCAGGCGCCAACAGCAAGTGCCGGAGCAATGTCGCTACGGAAGGAGTTGCCCACCATGAGTGTTTCATGGGGATCCACACCAAGGGTGTCGCAGAGTGTGCGATAGGCGGTTTCGGTCTTGTCGGACACGATTTCCACATGCGAGAAATAGGGCAACAGTCCTGATCGCGACAGTTTATCCTCCTGTCCCATCAGTTCACCTTTGGTAAATACCACCAACCGGTAGCGTCCCGCTTCGTGGAGTTGGCGCAGCGTAGATTCCACTTCAGGCAACGGAGTAGCAGGGAAACGCAGCAGACGCTTACCCATTTCGATGATTTGGAGTAGCACATCGGCACCGATACGACCATCGGTCAGTTTGATAGCATTCTCCAACAGCGACAGGGTGAATGCCTTAGTGCCATAGCCGAAAAGCGGCATATTAGCGCGCTCGATGGCAAAGAGGCTGTCTGCCACGCGTTGTCTGTCGCTCACCCAAGGTTTGAGCATATCGGCAAGTTGCTCTTCGGCACGGTCAAACCAAGTCTGACAGTCCCATAGGGTATCGTCGGCATCGAAAATGATGGTCGTGATATCGGTCTTTGTCATTGTCATGTTGCGATGTTATTCAGTAAGTCATGGAGTGGGATGGGTGTGGCGGTAGTGCCACAGTTCGGCTGAGTTGATGATGTTCTGCCACAGCACATAACAGCCTGCGCCTACCGATGCTACAGGATGCAGATAGAGGTAAGCCACCCAAATGGCTAACGAGGTGTTCTTCTGAAACAGGGCTTGACCGCTGCAGATTTCCTCGCCAAGGTGTCTGCCAATGGCGCGACCAATGCCGAACTGCACGAAGCAGACCACGAAACTCAATGCAGCAATAGCCGTGAGCAACCACAATGGTGCATTGCTGTGCAGGATATTCTTCACCGTTACACCGGCTACAATAGTGAGCGAGACGCCCCATAGATAGAAACTCAGATTGGGCATGGAGGCAATGCGACGGCAGACCGCCTTCACATAGTGCTGCATCAGCCAGCCCAAGACCAACGGCAACAGGAGCACCATCGATACTTTTTGCAGAATGATGAGGAAGGTTTCGAAGAATGTAAGATGCACCGTACTGGTCAGCGGAGGAAACACCAAGGGTATCATCAATGCCGATGCAAGGGCTGAGATGACGGTAAAGGTGGTCATCGTATTGATGTTTCCACCGAGCTTGCCCGTCACAACGGGCGCTGCCGATGCCGACGGGGCGATGGTACAAGTAAGCACTCCTTGCCAGATGAGCTGTTGGTCAAGGTCGTCACCTACCAGAAAGATGATGCCGAGATTAGCAACTACCAGCAATACCTGTGCTGCGAGCACACCAATATGCCAACGATGGGGGCGCATCTGATGGAAATCGACCTTGCAAAAGGTGGCTAACAGCGTGAGAAACACCGTCACCGGAAATATCACATCGATAACGGGGCCTAGCCTATTGCCCAGTCCGTCGAGCTGCGGCACATAGTAGAACAGCAGATAAACTGTTGCACCAAGAGCTATTGCCACAGGCAGCGTCCAGTCTTTCAGAAAGCGTATTATATTCATGTCTTACTCTCTTTTCATCTGCAAAATTACTGCTTATCGGGGGAATGACAAAAGAAAGTGGACGTTTCTTTTGTCATTCCGCCCATCTTTATGTACTTTTGCACGCATGAAACACGCTACTGCTATATTACTCATCGGTATCATCCTGCTGACGGGAGGATGCAGGAACCAACCGCCTGTGGCTTTTCAAGAGGTGGTGAGTCTGCCGTTCACTCCTGTCAAAAACCAAGGCAACGAATCGCTCTGCTGGGCTTATGCCATGCTCGCCACCATCGAGACGGAACATATCTGCCGAGGTGACTCGGTAAACCTATCACCTTATTATATCAAGAGGCTGGTGGGAAAACAGCGACAGCGTGGTATGGGGCACTCCTTGCTCCGCTTGATGGCTAATAAAGGTATTGTGCCGTTCGACACCTATCCCGACTCTACCCACGACCAACTGCCGTTGCCACAGTGGGTGTTCATGCTCGGTGCACGCTATACGCCACAGGAGTTTGCCCACAGTGTGTGTGGACCAGAGGAATACATGGCGGTAACTTCCGACCCTACCCAACCTTATGGCAAGAGGATAGTGGCAGACTATCCCGACAACTGGGAGCGGGAAACCTTTCTCAACGTGCCTCAAGACTCGTTGGTTGCCATAGTCTTGCGTGCCCTGCACCATCGCCATCCCGTTTGTTGGGAGGGTGATATCAGCAACAGTGGATTTTCTTTTCGTAGCGGCATAGCCGACCACACCACCTCGTCACGACCCGATGACGACCATTGCATGACGATAATAGGACTGGCGCGCCACCCCAACGGGCGGCTGTTCTTTAAGATGAAAAACTCATGGGGAACCGACAATCCCTATGGCGGAATGGTGTATATGTCGCAGGAGTATCTGCGCTGCTGCACCGTTGCACTATACCTAACGCGCGAAGCATATCTCGGTAAATAGCCTACCGATAGCACTTTACTTGTTGATGTAGGTCACTTGGTTCTGCAAATCAAATTGATTTGCAGAGTAATTCAAATTGATTTGCAGAGCAATTCAAATTGATTTGCAGAGTAATTCAAATTGATTTGCTCTGCTAACTGATTTTTATAAGAGACGAACGAAATATTCGTTGATGTGCAAACTCATTGAATTTGCGAAGTAAATTCATTGAAATTGCTGACCAAATTCATTGAAATTGCTGAGTAAATTCATTGAAATTGCTGAGTAACGCAACTCGCATAGCACTATAATACACTATATACCATCATGTTACACAACTCTTAAGAGTGGGCGGAAAAACATGGTTTTTCTGGCTTCCAACGCTATACATGGTGCTGAGGACCTATACACACGTGATTGATGCTTCGTGCATTGCCCCAAAAACATGATCATAAAAAAACAGGGCGATATCACATCGGCCTGTTTAAACGATGATTTATAAAAAAAGGCTTTTATACTAAACAATGTAAAAATACATCAAATTGTTCTCATTTATTAAGTTTCCAGGTGACACCATCCTTAGTGTCTTTTACCTCAAAACCTGCTGCTGCCAACTCATCACGAATCTTATCTGATGTGGCCCAGTCCTTATCTGACTTGGCCTTGGCACGCAATTCAAGCACCATATCGACCACCTTTCCGAAGGCTTGCTCGCGCTCCTGGCTTGTTTCACTCGCCTCTTCACGCAGACCAAGAATGTCGAATGTGAACAGGCGCATGGTGTCGCTAAGCTCTTTCAGACAGTCGGCACAGATGGTAGCTTTATGGTCAACGAGCTTGTTGACTACCGAGCAAGCCTCAAACAGATGGCTGATGACCTGCGGAGTAGCCAAATCGTCGTTCATAGCATCGTAGCATTTCTGGCGCAACGACTTCACAATATGTTCGGTCTCACTATCACAATGTGCGCTGACATTGATGCGCTTCAGGTCGGCAATGCCTTGCAACAGTTTCTGTAAGCCCTTCTCCGATGCCTTCAATGCCTCGTTGGAGAAATCAACAGTGCCGCGATAGTGGGCAGAAAGTATGAAGAAACGGATGGTCATGGCGCTGTAGGCCTGTTCCAACAATGGGTGATTGCCGCTGAAAAACTCGTTGAGCGTAATGAAATTGCCCAGCGATTTGCCCATCTTCTGACCGTTGATGGTCAACATATTATTATGCATCCAGTATTTAACCATAGGGTGTCCCTGGGATGCAATGGCTTGCGCGATCTCACATTCATGGTGTGGGAAAATCAAATCCATACCACCACCGTGGATGTCGAAAGTATCGCCAAGATACTTACGGCCCATGGCTGTACACTCACAGTGCCATCCGGGGAAACCGTCACTCCATGGCGAAGGCCAGCGCATGATGTGCTCTGCCGATGCTTTCTTCCACAAAGCAAAGTCGGCTTGGTGGCGCTTTTCACCCACACCTGCCAACTCGCGGCTCTCATCCTTCGTGTTTTCGAGCGATCGTCCACTGAGTTCACCATATTTATATTGCTTGTTGTAAGCCTCGATGTCAAAGTAGATAGAACCGTTCGACTTGTAGGCAAAACCATTGTCCAATATCTGCTGCACCAATTGCTGCTGTTCGATGATGTGACCAGTGGCATGCGGTTCGATGCTCGGAGGCAACACGTTGAGGGCTTCCATAGCCTGATGGTAGCGGTTGGTATAGTACTGGGCTATCTCCATCGGCTCCAATTGCTCCAAACGAGCCTTCTTTTCTATCTTGTCGTCGCCTTCATCGGCATCGTGCTCCAAGTGGCCCACATCGGTAATGTTGCGCACATAGCGAACCTTATAACCTAAATGGCGAAGATAACGAAACACCAAGTCGAAGGTAATGGCAGGGCGAGCATGGCCCAAATGGGGGTCGCCATAGACGGTAGGACCACACACATACATGCCTACATGAGGTGCATTCAATGGTTCAAAACGCTCTTTTTGACGAGTTAGCGTATTGTATATTACGAGTTTGGATTCCATTCTATTTTAAGTTTTACTTTTGCAAAATTACTAATAACACACCGAAAAACAAAGTTTTTGACTTCAAAATTTGACTTTTCAACAAATATTTCGTAATTTCGCACCCACTAACGGAATATAAACTACCCAAACATAAAACAAATGGCTTATACACGCATGACCGCTGCAGAAGCTGCAGCGCTGATCAACAACAACGACAACATCGCCATGAGTGGCTTCACGCCTGCTGGTGTTGCCAAAGCTGTCACAAGAGAACTGGCAAAGAAAGCAGAGGCAGAACACGCTGCTGGACGCGAGTTCAAAGTTGGTATCTTCACCGGTGCTTCGACCGGACAGTCCACAGATGGCGTACTGGCCAATGCACAGGCCATTAAATACCGTGCTCCATATACCACCAATCCAGATTTCCGCAAGCGCGTCAACATGGGAGAAATCCCATACAACGACCTGCACCTGAGCCACATGGCACAGGAACTGCGCTATGGTTTCTATGGTGAGATTGACTGGGCTATACTCGAAGTATGCGACATCGAGGAATGTGGCAACGAGTATCACGTCTATCTGACCGCTGCTGGTGGCATCTCGCCAACGGCTGCACGCCTCGCCAAGCATGTGATTCTCGAACTGAACAGCTTCCACAACCCCAACGCAAAGTTCATCCACGACGTCTATGAACCTCTCGATCCTCCTTACCGCAAGGCTATCCCCATCGAAAAGGTTGGCGATCGCATCGGTGTGCCCTATGTAGTTATACCCAAAGACAAGCTCGTGGGCGTTGTAGAATGTAACATCCCCGACGAGGCAAGAGCGTTCAAAGACTCTGACCCCGTAACAGAAAAAATCGGTTTCCTTACTGCCGAATTCCTCGTTTCAGAACTCGCCAAGGGACGTATTCCTAAGGAATTCCTCCCCTTGCAGAGTGGCGTAGGATCTACAGCTAACGCTATCCTCGGTGCGCTGGGACAAGACAAGCAGGTGCCCGACTTCAATATCTACACCGAAGTGATACAGAACTCTGTCATTGACATGATGCTCACAGGTCGCGTGAAAGATGCATCAGCATGCTCACTGACCGTGTCAAACGACTGCCTCATGCAGGTTTATGACAACATGGACTACTTCAAAGACCACCTCACACTGCGCCAGAGCGAGATTTCAAACAGTCCTGAGATCATTCGCCGACTGGGTGTTATCGCTATCAACACCGCTATTGAGTGTGACCTCTACGGCAATGCAAACTCTACACATATCAGTGGCGTGAAGATGATGAACGGTATTGGTGGTTCGGGAGACTTCGAGCGCAACGCTTACCTCTCTATCTTCACCTGTCCGTCAACAGCCAAAGGCGGCCTCATCAGTAGCATCGTGCCTTTCGTAAGCCATCAGGACCACTCAGAACACGATGTCAATATCATCGTAACAGAGCAAGGTGTGGCTGACTTGCGCGGTAAATGTCCGGAAGAAAGAGCGAAACTCATTATCGAGCAGTGCGTACATCCAGACTACAAGCAACTGTTGTGGGACTACATGAAGATTGCCAAAGGCGGTCACACACGCCACAATCTGCCCGCTGCATTCGCTATGCACGACTCATTGGCACGCAAGGGCGATATGCGACTGACCGATTTCGCGGAATATGTGAAATAACATCAGCGTGAAAAAATAACACTGGGAGGGGTCCGCACAACGCTGACTCCTCCTCGTTTTTACAGCCCACAGCCACCCCAAAAGAGCCGCAACCACCAGCGAAGAAAGGCCGCAACCGTTACCGAAGCATCTCCTTCAGTCCTCCATCCCCCATTCCCAACAATGAACGACAGCACCCTTACCTTCATCAAGCAACATCGCAACGATGACATCCGCCAGTTGGCGCTGACGAAACCTGCGTCAGACATCGATCTGAAACTGGCTTTGCAACAGATTGCCGGATGGCAGACTGCACGCCGAAAACTGTCCGACTGGGCGGCATGCGACAACATTCTATACCCACCACACCTCAACATGGAACAGGCATCGAGCCAACAAACGGCTCAATACAAAGCAAACGTCGTGGAGAGATGGGGCGGCAAAGACACTTCCTATGTGGATCTTACAGGCGGCATGGGTATCGATTTCTCGTTCATGGCAAGGGCATTCGACAGGCGAACCTACGTGGAACGCAATGAAATGCTCTGTCAACTGGCACACCACAACTTCCCCATACTGCAGTTGGAAGCCGCCGTTGCCAACGATGATGCAGAAGACTTTGTCAACAAGATGGCGCGTGCTACGGTCATATTCATAGACCCGGCAAGGCGCGACGAACATGGCGCACGCACCTACGGACTGGCTGATTGCACACCAGATGTCACGCTCATGATGCCTGTGTTGCGCGAAAAGGCTGAACATATAGTCATGAAACTATCGCCTATGCTCGACTGGCGAAAGGCGGTTGATGACCTGGGAGGTGCCAGCGAGGTACATATCGTCAGCGTGAAAAATGAATGTAAGGAGCTATTGCTTGTCATCGACCATCGCGCTTCGGCAAATCCAACACTCATTTGTATCAACGATGAACAACGGTTCTGCCCTTCCGACACAACAGAAACACCAACCTGCCAACCCACAGCAACTGACAACAGCGCTTTGGACAACACCTATCTCTATGAACCCAATGCCAGTATCATGAAAGGCGGATGCTTCACTGAAGTGGGACGTGCCTTCGCCATGCAACAGGTGGCTGCCAATTCACACCTCTTCCTAAGCAACACAGCAGTGAAATCATTCCCTGGTAGAAGTTTCATCGTCAAGCAACAATGCTCCTTAAACAAGCGCGAACTGAGACAAGCACTTGCTGGTATAGACCGCGCCAATGTGGCAGTGCGCAACTTTCCACTATCGGCAGAAGTACTGCGCAAGAAACTCAAGCTGAAAGACGGTGGAGATACATACATCTTCGGCACCACACTTCCAGATGGCAACCACGTATTGTTCGTATGCCGTAAAATAGGTTAAATGTTTGGCTTTTTGTCAGTTTTTCACTACCTTTGCATCAATTCTGGACGTTATTTATAGATAAAAAGAAGAAGAGATGTCATCAATAGAAATAAAGAGAGTAGATAGCCAGAAACTTCTGGAAGACTTCATACAATTCCATTATGACCTGTATAGAGGCAATAAATATGATGCGCCCAACCTATACAGCGACGAGAAACATACGCACAACAAGAAGGAAAACGCGGCTTTCGAATTTTGCGAAGCTGAATATTTCCTCGCCTTTAAAGACGGAAAGATTGTTGGACGCGTGGCTGCCATCATCAATAACCGAGCCAACGAACGCTGGCAGAGAAAAAGCGTGAGGTTCGGATGGATCGACTTCATTGACGATATCGAGGTTTCGAAAGCATTACTTGAGGCAGTTGAACAATGGGGGCGCACCAAAGGTATGACCGAAATGGTAGGACCACTCGGCTATACGGACATGGATCCAGAGGGTATGCTCATTGAAGGATTCGACCAATTGGGTACGATGGCGACTATTTACAACTATCCCTACTATCCAAAACACATGGAACAGATGGGCGGTTGGGAGAAAGACAACGACTACGTGGAGTTCAAACTTATTGTGCCAAAAAAGGGAACGATGCCCGACAAATACGCTAAAATCGCACAAATGGTGATGAAGCGATACAACCTTCACGTAAGAAAGATAAAACGTAGCGAGGTTTTTGGCAAAGAACAGGTGGGAAGAAAAGTGTTCGACGTGGTCAACCAAACATTCGGAAACCTCTACGGATACTCGCAAATGACCGAAGCGCAGATTGACGAATACCTCAAAATGTATTTCCCTGTACTCGACCTCAATCTCGTCACTCTCATAGAAGACTGGAATACGCCAGACCACAAACTGATTGGAGTGGGCATATCTATACCGTCGCTGACTAAAGCACTGCAGAAATGCCACAACGGAAGAATGTTCCCATTCGGCTGGTGGCACTTACTCAAGGCTCTGAAATTCCACAAAACAAAGATTGTAGATCTTATGCTGGTAGGCATTCTGCCTGAATATCAAAACAAAGGCGCTAACGCTTTGCTATTCTACGACCTCATCCCATGGTATCAGAAATATGGCTTTGAATGGGGAGAGACTAATGTCGAGATGGAAACCAACGATAAAGTGCAGAGCCAATGGCAGTATCTTGAACACGTACAACATAAGCGGCGCCGCTGTTATAAAAAGAATATCTAACCTGACAATATGAGCGAAGACATCAACACCAACGAGCAAACCATCAGATATGAAGATGACAATATCCGACATCTGTCGGATATGGAACACGTGCGAACAAGACCGGGCATGTATATCGGACGCCTGGGCGACGGTTCGCTGGCTGAAGACGGCATCTATGTATTGCTGAAAGAGGTCATAGACAACTCTATCGACGAGTTTAAAATGAATGCCGGAGACCGCATAGAAATCAACATCGACGACCAACTGCGGGTGTCGGTGCGCGACTATGGACGTGGCATTCCACAAGGAAAACTTATCGAAGCGGTCAGTATGCTGAATACGGGCGGTAAATATGACTCTAAGGCTTTCAAAAAATCTGTAGGACTCAATGGCGTCGGTATCAAAGCAGTCAATGCGTTAAGCAGTAGGTTTGAAGTGGCATCATATAGAGATGGACAGGTAAGAAGAGCGGTTTTTGAGCGCGGACAACTGCAAAGTGACGTGACAGAAAAGACCGACGACGAGAATGGAACATACATCTTCTTCGAGCCAGACAATACCTTGTTTGTCAACTACCAGTTCCACAACGACTTTGTGGAAAACATGCTCCGCAACTATACCTATCTCAATACTGGTCTCGCCATCATGTACAACGGCAGAAGAATACTCAGCCGACATGGTTTGGAGGACTTGTTGAAGGACCGAATGACCAACGATCCCCTATATCCCATCATACACCTCAAGGGAGAAGATATAGAAATTGCATTCACACATGCCAACCAGTATGGTGAAGAATATTATTCGTTTGTCAACGGACAACATACAACTCAGGGCGGTACACATCAAAGTGCATTCAAAGAGCATATCGCCAAGACAATTAAGGAATTTTTCGGGAAATACGAATATGGGGATATTCGAACCGGACTCGTTGCTGCTATTGCCATCAACGTAGAGGAACCGATGTTCGAAAGCCAGACCAAAATCAAGTTGGGATCACTCACTATGTCTCCTAACGATGGAGTCTCTATTAATAAATATGTGGGCGACTTCGTCAAACAGGAGGTGGACAACTACCTGCACATCCACACCGACGTGGCTGAAGTCATAGAGCAGAAGGTGAAAGAGAGCGAACGCGAGCGCAAAGCAATGGCGGGTGTGACCAAGATTGCACGTGAACGGGCAAAGAAAGCTAACTTGCACAACCGCAAACTGCGCGATTGTCGCATCCATTTCAGCGATGCTAAAAACGACAGAAAAGAGGAGAGTTGCATCTTTATCACTGAGGGCGACTCGGCAAGCGGAAGTATCACAAAGAGCAGAGATGTGAATACACAGGCGGTTTTCTCACTGCGCGGTAAACCTCTGAACTCGTTTGGACTGACCAAAAAGGTGGTCTATGAAAACGAAGAGTTCAACCTTTTGCAGGCTGCACTCGATATCGAAGAGAGCCTTGACACGTTGCGCTACAATAAAGTGATAGTGGCTACCGATGCGGATGTCGATGGAATGCACATCCGACTGCTGATTATTACATTCTTCTTGCAGTTCTTTCCAGAACTTGTCAAAAAGGGACACGTATATGTACTACAGACTCCTTTGTTCAGAGTGCGCAACCGTAGAACCAAAATAAAAAACAAAAAGGTGGTGGCAGAAGCTGACGCTAAGACGGAAGGAAAGAAGACTGACTTCATCACACGCTATTGCTATAGCGAAGAGGAACGCATCAATGCCATACAACAATTAGGACCGGACCCGGAAATCACACGATTCAAAGGTCTCGGAGAAATAAGCCCAGAAGAGTTTGCTGGCTTTATCGGACCTGATATCAGACTCGAACAGGTGACGCTGCATAAGAACGACCAGGTGCAAAAGCTATTGGAATACTACATGGGCAAGAACACTATGGAGCGACAGAACTTTATCATCGACAACCTCGTGATAGAGGAAGACCGACCAGAAGACGTTTACGAATAACAAAGAAAACATGATTTCAAAAAGAAATATACTATACCTCATGCTATTGTTGCCGTTGGCTGCCATAGCACAGTTGCGCATCAATATGCGAGGAGAAGCCTTGCGCAAACTGCAAATAGCAGAGATGGCTATCAACAACCTGTATGTGGACACCGTAGATGAACAGCGATTGGTGGAAGACGGCATACGAGGTATGCTCGAAAAACTCGATCCGCACAGCAGTTACCTTACCGCAAAAGAGGTGGAAGCAAGCAACGAACCACTGCAAGGCAACTTCGAGGGCATCGGTGTGCAGTTTAATATGTCGGAAGATACACTACTCGTGATACAACCCGTGGTAGGCGGTCCGTCTGAAAAGAAAGGCATCATGGCGGGCGACAGAATAGTCACCGTCAATGATACTGCGATTGCTGGCGTAAAAATGTCGCGCGAAGAAATCATGCGCAGACTGCGCGGACGAAAGGGAACATTAGTGCGCTTGGGCGTTGTACGCCGCGGTATCAAGGGCATGCTTCATTTCGATATCATCCGCGACAAGATTCCTGTGAAGACTATCGATGCCTCATATATGATCAGACCAACGATAGGATATATCCGAATCGGTAGCTTCGGGGCACAAACCCACGAAGAATTTCGCGAACGCCTCAAAGCTTTAAAGGCACAAGGCATGACCTCGCTCATACTTGACCTGCAAGGAAACGGTGGCGGATATATGCACGCTGCAGTGGAAATTGCCAACGAGATGCTTCACGCTGGCGACCTTATTGTATATATGGAAGGGCGACAAGCCTCACGCAAAGATTATAAAGCACGCGGAAAAGGACTCTTTGAGGAAGGTCAGCTCGCTGTGTTGATTGACAGTTACTCGGCTTCAGCCGCTGAAATCGTGACGGGTGCCATACAAGACCAAGATCGCGGCATCGTGGTTGGACGTCGATCATACGGTAAAGGTCTGGTACAACGACCTGTTGACCTGCCCGATGGATCAATGATTCGACTGACTATAGCCCACTATTTCACACCATCTGGACGCTGTATCCAAAAACCATACGTGAAAGGAAAAGCAGAAGATTACGCCATGGATGTATATAACAGACTGACCAGTGGCGAACTGCAACATGCAGACAGCATACATTTTGCCGACTCACTGAAATGCTATACACTGCGCCAACACCGTACGGTTTATGGCGGAGGAGGTATCATGCCCGACCATTATGTGCCACTCGACACTACAATCTATACTCCCTTCTACAGAGAGATTGCTGCCAAATCATATATCATCAATGCCAATCTGCGCTATGTGGATACACATCGCAAGCAGTTGCAAAAGCAGTATCCTGTGTTTGAGACTTTCAAAAACACCTATGAAGTGCCGCAAGATGTGATTGACCAAATGTTGGCAGAGGCTGCAAAAGACGGTGTCAAACCAAAAGACGATGCCGAATTGCAAAAGTCACTCCCATCCCTTCGTCTCCAAATGAAGGCACTTGTGGCACGCGACCTATGGAATATGGATGAGTATTTCTCTATCATGAATGAGCAAAACGACATCGTGATGAAGGCTATCCAGCTGTTGCAACACCCCTAACCCACTTCTATTGCAGTAGGAATGACGTACAATACGCTTTGTAAACAACTGGCATTGACCTACGACGAGGGTGAGGCAAAAGCCATTGCACGCTTGGTTTATGAAGTGCGCTATGGTTTATCGCTCACCGATATCTGTCTCGGACGCGATGCAGACATCGATGACAGCGACCTCAAACAAGTGGCAGAACGATTGAAAAACCATGAGCCCGTGCAGTATGTATTAGGCAAGACGCAGTTTTGCGGACATACTTTCCATACCGACCGACGGGCTTTAATACCCAGACCTGAGACCGGAGAACTCTGTCAATGGATGCTTTCCACACCATTCAGCAGTTTGCTCGATATCGGAACAGGCAGTGGTTGCATTGCCATCACTATGGCATTAGCACAGCCAAAAGCACAGATTACAGCATGGGATATATCCCCCGATGCCCTTTCGCTGGCTTCAGAAAATGCACAAAACCTGAACGCACATGTTGATTTCATATTGCGCGATGCACTACAAAATCATGAAGATGATAATCAGCGCTATGACATTATCGTGAGCAATCCGCCATATATCTGTCAAAACGAGGCTGAAGCGATGGAGAAAAACGTACTCGATTACGAACCACACACAGCACTTTTCGTGCCAGATAGCGATCCGCTGCGATTCTATTGCGCCATTGCACGCTATGCCTTAACGGCACTTCTACCGCAAGGTTACCTTTATTTCGAAATCAATCCACTCTATGCCGATGGTCTCTGCACAATGCTTCACAATGCTGGATTTAGCGAAGTGACGCCCCGTAGCGATGCTTTTGGCAAAATACGCTTTATCCGTTGCCGCCGATGAACACGATGACAGAACAAGAAGCCTACCTCCGCTTGGCTGCATTATGTGCTCAAGCTGAACACTGCGAATATGAGATGCAGGAGAAAATGCGCCGTTGGGAAATTGCTGACGATGCTCAGGCGAGAGTGATGCAACGGCTGATAACCGAGCGATATGTAGATGATGAGCGCTTTGCACGTGCTTTTGCCAACGACAAAGTGAAATACAATAAATGGGGACGACGCAAGGTCGAACAGGCCATGTGGCTGAAACACATTGCCGAAGACATACGCCAACGAGTGCTCGACAGTATCGACGACGAGGAATACATTGCCATTCTGCGCCCATTGCTACAACAGAAAAGACGCTCAGTAAAGGCGCATAACGACTATGAACTGCGGCAGAAGCTCATCAAATTTGCCATCGGCAGAGGATTCACCATGGATATTATCAAACAGTGTATCAGTATCGATGACGAAGAAGAATACGATATGGAATAGGCTTCTCGACACCATTCTGCCCCGCCATTGCAGTATCTGCGACAGTCGGTTGGGCTTCGACGAGAAAGCCATTTGTGGCAGTTGTGCCACAAGACTGCCGCGTACCCACTACGAACTGACGGCAGACTATAATCCTATGACCGTCTTGTTTCAAGGTATCGTACCTATAGAAAAGGCCGTGGCATTCGTCCATTTCAATCCTCACAATGTTTCAGCGCGCCTCATTTATGCTATAAAATACTATCGGCATCCTGACTATGCGATGGCTATGGGGGAAATCATGGCAAAAGAACTATTATCCTCAGGGTTCTTTAACGATATAGATGCCATCGTTCCGGTACCACTTTCGCGCCGCCGGCTACATCAACGAGGCTACAACCAAAGCGAATACTTGGCACGTGGAGTCAGTAAAATCACCTCTATTCCAGTAATTACCAAAGCGCTCCGTCGCAAGCATTTCCTACAAAGTCAAACGATGTTGGGGCACACTGAACGCCAGAAAAATGTGGAAAACATGTTTGTATTGCGTGATGCCTCAGCACTTTCTGACCGACATATCCTATTGATAGACGACATCTGCACTACAGGTGCCACCGCCATGGCCTGTATTCAAGAGATGCAAGTAGCAAAAAATATACGCTTCAGCATACTGACGCTTGGGTTGACAGACCATTAAACAGCCATTCCAAAAAGATGATGAAGACCATGAAATCATCTCTTTTTCTGCTTCTCGACAGGTTGCACTTTGTGAACAGCCGACTTACTTGTATGTGCAGCAGACCTTCCGGAAGCCTTCCCTGTACCTTTACTATGAGATGTAGCAGATTTACCTGAAACCTTCTCCGTGGCTTTATTTGGATGCATTGCAGACTTTCCTGTGGATTTTCCTGCCGTTTTTTTCGCAGGAACAGCAACAGTTTTTTCATCTTCATCTTGCCATTGCGGAACGATTTTATCATCGCTTTCGGTCATTTCCAAATCGAGTTCAGGCACATCAAAACCGTCATCTGGCTTGAATGGTATCTCTACTTTTCGCTTATAAACCGATACCTCAACCATGGCAACACCCTGCGCTACGATGCCCAACTCACGGGCAGCGCGATAGGAAAGATCGATGACACGACCACGGGAAAAAGGTCCTCGGTCGATAACGCGTACTACAACTTCCTTGCCATTGGCAGGATTTCTCACTTTTAGGAGTGTGCCGAAGGGGTGTGTGCGATGCGCACAGACCAGACTGTCACTATGGATACGTTCTCCACTTGCCGTTCTTGAACCATTAGCGTGCTTCGAATAAAAGGTTGCTTTACCTTTCTGTTGAGCAGCCGAAGGCATCCCGATGGCAGCCAAAACAGCCATAAGGATGGAATACAGATACGATTCCAGAGTTCTTAGTTGCTTTGATAGACTTTTCATTGTTATAGTGATTGACCACCAACAGCGTCTCTTTGGTCAGAAAACAGATGTGTCGGTGGTACGAATTATTTGTCGTTATCAAGTTCAAGTTCGAGTTCATCAGTTCGCCGCTTTATATCGCGGTAAGCCTGTGACAGGTCGGTTTTGGTAATATCGATATTTGTGTTAATCGGTCGCCGTGGGTCGCTTAATGCGTGTTGAAACAACCAATCATACGTTTTGTCGGTATAGAAGAAGCGTGCCAAAGCACCATGTGATGCTCCAGGCATCCAGTCATAACGCAAACGCTCGGTAGCTCCGAGTATTTTCATCCCTTCAACCACCTTCTGTGATTCGCGCACCGATACGGCGCGGTCTGCAGTTCCATGCACTATCCATAATGGTAATTCACCCAATCCACGATAGTCTTTCAGCGTAGAACCGCCACATAGTGCTATTGCGGCAGCTATTTTGTCAGGATAAGTACCTGCGAAATCCAGTGTACCATAGCCTCCGAGACTCATACCTATTACATATACGCGTGTATCGTCAAATGAATAGTTCTTCTTCATCCACTCCAGAATATTGTTAAGGCGGCGTGGATTCCATGCCCCGCCTGGGTTTTGTGGGGTAACTATAAGTGCGGGAATCTGTCTTCCCATCTTAACGGCATCAACAGGGCCATATTGCAAACAGCGTTTCATATCGCGTCCACAGCGACTTGCACCATGAAGGAAGATAATCAATGGAGTTTGTTCCTGCGAGAAATAATAGTCATCTGGCGTATATACCCAAAAATCGTAGCCGTCTTTCACAACTCCTTTCTTTGCCGACAATAAGTCATACTGCGCCCATGTTGCTGTGTGTAACATCAGCAACAAGAGCGTCAGTATGGTTGTATGCAGCGTTCTTTTCGTTATATATACGCTCACTTTCTGATTTTATCGTTTAATTTTTACCGTTGTTTTCTTACCATTATAGGCCACTTTATAAATGGTATTATCGGGCATCTTCACCTCAAAGACACGCTTTTGGAGCATTCCTTTGAATTTTCCGCGACGCTGTCCGATAGTCAGTGTATGCTGTTTTTCGTTCCATGTCATAGGAATTTCGGCATATTGTCCACGTTGGTAGTTGAAGTTGTCGCCCTCATCTTCATAGAGTGTAAACGATGCATCACATCCTGGATAAACCAATAGTGTGAGCACATCCCATGGTCTTTCGTCGCTATACTGTCGGTCATCACCCATCGGCACAATACTTCCAGCCTTGACATAGAGTGGTGAGTGTGCTATTGGTGCATCAGCTTTGATGGTCTGTCCGCCATTATATAACTTTCCTGTCCAATAGTCATACCAGTCTGCCCCTTGTGGCAGATAGACGTCAAACTGCTTTTTCTGACTCCAATCCACCGTTGGCCATCCGTTTGCATACTCATTGTTATCGTGTCTATCCCAGCCCGATTGCTCGTCGGTCTTTACTATTTTCTCCTCAGTAAAGAGTGGATCAAGCACTGGGCAGACTAAGAAGCTGTGACCAAACATATATTGTCGTCCATTGTTCCACACATTTTTATCGTTGCGGAAGTCCATTATCAAAGGACGCATAAACGAGTCATCGTTGGCACTTACCTGCCAGCTTTGACTATAGATATATGGCAATAGGCGATAACGCATCTTTACGGCATCAAGCAATGCATCATATACAGGTTCGCCAGGCTTGCCGTAGTAATAGAGTTCTCGATATACCTCAGTACCGTGGCTACGCATCATTGGTGTGAAAAGTCCGAACTGCATCCATCGCACGTATAGTTCTTGGAACTGTGGATTATTTGTTCCTGTATTGATGAGATTGGCGTGGTTGTATGCATTGGCAAAGAATCCGCCTATATCGGTATTCACATTGGGGTTGGCGCAAAGTGTGTGATTCAGACAAAGTGGCACTTGTGCGCGAAAAGACTGCCACGAACTGCCCACGTCTCCACTCCACGTATGTGCTCCATAGCGCTGTTGTCCGGCGAAGAAGGAACGTGTAAGAATGAAAGGTCGATGTATTGAATCCACCTTACGCTGGTTTTGATCCACTCCTCCAACCGCCATCAAGGCAAATGCATTTCGTACAGATCTCCAGCTACCCATGCTGCATTTTTCGTCAAGGTCACTATCCTTAAACTGGCAATGGTCGGGATCTGTAGAGTCCATCCACCATGCATCGATCCCCATCTGATGGAGTTTTGATAGATATTTCCAATAGATATCGCGTGCCACAGGCGAGTAGCAGTCATAAACACGTACACCAGACGGATAGTCCTGACGTGGTGGCCACTGGGTAAGTCCCGACTCTGGCCATGTTTTGAAATGGAAGAGCAATCCCTTTTCATCGAGTTCCCGATATGGTTTTGTATGTGGTCCGAACGATGCCCATACCGAAATGGTGAGATGTGCATGACGTTGGTGCACCTCATCTATCATAGCTTGTGGATTACTGAACGCATCATTAAGAAACTCCATAGCGTTCCAGTTGTAGTTACCACCCCAGTATTGCCAGTCTTGTATTATTCCGTCGAATGGTATTCCCATTTTGCGATAGCGTCTTACCACGTCGAGCAGTTCGTTTGCCGACTTGTATCTCTCACGACTTTGATGGAATCCATAGGTCCAACGTGGCACCATAGGCACTTTTCCGCTTAGCCACCGCATCTGTCGGATGACGCCATCAGCATCGTTACCATACATGAAATAGTAGTCAACAGCCTTTCCTACCTGACTCTCCAGTTGCAGTGTATCATCGTCGTTGATTGTTGTTGGCGAGTAATTGTCCCAATAGATGCCATATCCTTTAATACTCTGGAAGAAATGAGTAAAGTCTTCCAGATTAGTTTGTATCATCAGTCTGTGTTCTCCTCTGAGATTCATTTTTCCGCTCTGCATCATTCCCAATCCATAGATGGGCTCATCTTTTTCCAGTGCAAAAGCTTGTTTTACGCGATACGATCCCTTGTCTATACCCTCTGTAATAGGCGTAAAGGCAAATTCGCCTTCAGTCATAAGCATTGTACCGTCGGCTTTTGCAAAGCTTACCTGTTGCGATTTATCATCCACGGTAACGGTCAACGCATTCGTCCGATAGACAGTTTTGCCATCCGCCTGCTTGACACTGACCGCCACTTTTTGCGGTGTAGCCGTTATAACAAGGCTTTTCTTTTCTGCAAACTGCCCATCTGTAGTCTTCTCCACACGTACCACAGTAGGTGAGAAGAAGGTGATTTTCTGTGCTTCCATGCTTTCGAAACAAAGCAATGCAAGAGTGATAGAGATAATTTTCTTCATTATTGTTAGTTGTTTTATCTGAAGTTGATAAGCGCCATCATTAGGGCTTTTTTGTTAGTATATTGGTTACAAAGGTAGTATATTTCTTTGATTTCTGATAAAAAAACATGGTTCTTCCATTCAAAAATAAGAATTTGTAACTATATTAAATACTATGAAACACACGAAGTTAAATTTTTAAAAGCAACAAATGCAAGTTGCTCATGATTCTGTCAAACGCTGCGTATGTGGCTTGTAGAAGTCACATAGAAGTCTTGCAGATATAAGAAAAACGAGTTTTTCTTTTGTACTTCGCTCACTTAATCGTACCTTTGTGACTACGTCGCGAAGGTAGGCTGCACCTCGGAAATACAAAAGAAAATGGTCTTTTCTTTTGTATTTCGCTCGGTTTGCACTACCTTTGCACCTTGTATAATAATACAGATATGAGTTTAACAAATATTGTACGCCACATCTTCGTGCATCGCATGCATGAACTGGAACGCCATCAGAAGGAGGGCGAAGCCCTTCAGTGCGAGGTGTTGCACCGCCTGCTTGCTCAAGCATCCAACACCGAAATAGGACGCAAATATGCATTTTCAGCCACGAAAGACTATGATACTTTCGTGCGAAACTGCCCCGTCAACACCTACGAAGAACTGAAAGAACAGATAGATCGCATGCGCCACGGAGAGACAAATATCCTCTGGAACGGACGTGTGAAATGGTATGCCAAATCGAGTGGCACTACGAACGACAAGTCGAAGTTCATTCCTGTCAGCAGCGACGGTCTGAGAAATATCCACTACAAAGGTGGCTTCGACTCTGTAGCCCTCTATCTCCGCAACAATCCTCAATCTCGATTGTTTGACGGCCGCGCATTGATTTTAGGTGGCAGCCATGCTCCTAACTATAATCTGCCAGATTCTTTGGTAGGCGACCTCAGCGCCATTCTCATCGAAAACATCAATCCTTTGGCAAATTTGGTGCGCATTCCGAAGAAGAAGACCGCATTGCTTGAAGACTTTGAAGTGAAGCGCGACCGCATTGCCCACGAAGCACTCCACAAGAATGTGACCAACATATCAGGCGTTCCCTCATGGATGTTATCGGTATTAAACCGTGTCATGGAGATTTCTGGCAAGACCCATTTGGAAGAAGTATGGCCCAATCTTGAAGTATTCTTCCATGGCGGAGTGGCTTTCACCCCCTACCGCAAGCAGTATGAACAGCTTATCACGTCACCCAAAATGCATTATATGGAAACGTATAATGCGAGCGAAGGATTCTTCGGCCTGCAGGATGACCCATCCGACAAAGCGATGTTGCTCATGCTCGACTATGATGTTTTCTACGAGTTCCAAGAGATGGGCACCGACAACATCGTTCCGTTATGGGGCGTTGAAAAGGACAAAAACTATGCCATGATAATCACTACATCATGCGGATTATGGCGATACATGATCGGTGATACCATCCGATTCACCTCCACCAACCCTTATAAGTTTGTTATCTCAGGTCGTACCAAGAGCTTTATCAACGCTTTTGGCGAGGAACTCATCGTAGATAATGCCGAACAGGGTCTGGCTTATGCCTGTCAACAAACAGGTGCCGAGGTGCTGGAATACACCGCAGCCCCCGTTTTCATGGATGCCAATGCCAAATGTCGCCACCAGTGGTTGATTGAATTCAGCACCCCTCCAGCCGATTTGCAGCAGTTCTCCGACCTGCTTGACCGTCGCCTACAAGAGCTCAACAGCGACTATGAAGCCAAACGCTATAAGAATATCACCCTGCAACATCTGGAGATTATCCCTGCCAGAAAGGGACTTTTCAACGATTGGCTTAAGCAACGCGGCAAATTAGGCGGTCAGCACAAAGTGCCACGCCTAAGCAATTCGCGTGAACATATCGAACAGCTTCTCAAACTGCAATCATGAACAGACCTACAAACAGACACTTCCAGTTGATACTCATAGCAGCCCTATCCCTGCTGATGGTGGCATGCGCACGTATGGGACAACCCGATGGCGGATGGTTTGACGATGATCCACCCCGCATCATCGGCTCCAATCCAGCCGATCAGGCTGTCGGTGTGAACTCCAAAAGAATAACCATACAGTTTGATGAGTATATCAAGCTGGAGGATGCCACACAGAATGTTATCGTCTCTCCACCACAATTGGAGATGCCCGAGATTAAGGCAACGGGTAAAAAGATTGTTGTTGACTTGAAAGACTCACTAAAGGCCAACACCACCTACACCATCGACTTCAGCGATGCCATCAGCGATAACAACGAAAACAATCCGTTGGGCAACTACACCTTCACCTTCTCTACCGGTGAACGCATCGACACTTTCGAGGTGGCAGGAACGGTGCTCGACGCCTCAAACCTCGAACCTATCAAAGGCATACAAGTTGGGCTCTATGCCGATCTGGCAGACTCAGCGTTCCGCACCAAGCCCCTTTTGCGCGTTGCCCGTACCGATGGCAGAGGCCGTTTCGTCATCAAAGGTGTTGCACCTGGCGAGTATCGCGTCTATGCGCTACAAGATGCCGATGGCAATTATATGTTCAATCAGAAGAGCGAGATGGTGGCTTTCTCCCATACCACCTATAAACCGTCAGCCGGACCAGATATCCGACAGGACACCATCTGGCGTGATTCCTTGCGTATCGATAATATATTGCGAGTGCCATACACCCACTTCTATCCCGACGACATCATCCTTCTGGCCTTCCAAGAAGTTCAAACCGACCGCTATCTGCTGAAACAGCCAGAGCGAAAAGATGCCGACCGCTTCACTTTATATTTCAGTTATGGCAACCCACAACTGCCAGAAATACGCGGCTTCAACTTCGATGAGAAAGACGCCTTCGTTCTTGAGGCCAGCGAAAAGAAGGACACACTGACCTATTGGTTGCGCGATACGGCACTGGTCAACCAAGATACGCTATCCATGCAACTCTCCTATCTCATGACCGACTCTACCGGAGTACTCGTCACACAGATTGATACGGTAGATGTGATAGCCAAAACCAGCTACGCCAAACGGCAGAAAGACCTGAAAAAACAGGTTGAGAGTTGGGAAAAGGAGCAAGCTAAACTCAAAAAGCAAGGCGAGCCCTACGACAGTATCATGCCGCGCGAGCCACTTAAAGTGCAGTATAACGTGCCCGGCACCATGGCACCAGACAGTCGTCCCACCATCAATATGCCCGCTCCACTGGCTCGATGCGACACCGCCTCTATCCACCTATATACTAAGGTTGATACCCTTTGGTATCGTGTGCCCGTTGATGTGCAGCGTCGCGACTCATTGCTCCGCACGTATGATGTGCTTGCCGAATGGACAGCCGGTAGCGAATACAGCTTAGAAGTAGATTCCGCCGCCTTCGAAGACATCTACGGCAACGTATCGAAACCCTTCAAACAAGGCATTAAGATCAGCACCCTCGATGAGTTCTCGACCATCGTCTTGCAACTCGCAGGCGTCACCGACACCACCTATGTGGTAGAGTTGCTCGACCAAAGCGAGAAGACCATCAAGCAAGTGCGTACCGATGCCAATGGCGATGCCGTATTCTTCTATGTCAAACCCGGTGGCTATTACGCACGTGCCTTCCGCGATCGCAACGGCAATGGCGTATGGGATACAGGCAACTACGATGCCAACTTACAACCAGAGGAAGTATATTATTTCCCCGGACGCATAGACTGTAAGGAGAAATGGGACATCACCCGCCCTTGGAATCTTACCGCCACACCGCTCAACATGCAGAAGCCCGGCGAGATAACCAAGCAGAAACCGGATAAAGAGAAACAGAAGTTACTCAATAGAAATGCCGAGCGCGCACGTCGTTTGGGTATTTCCTACTACAAGAACGGCGTGTTGCAAACCGCTAACAACAACTCTAAATGACGATAAAAGATGAAACACCTGAATACCAACGGCAGACGCCTATTGCTCATGCTGATGCTCTGTCTGCCACTTTTCTCACACACCGTCACCACCTCGCAAGCGCAATGTGGCATCCACAACACCGCCTTCAAATCGGGCGAGTATCTCTCCTACGACCTCTATTTCAATTGGAAATTCGTATGGGTGAAGGTCGGCACGGCATCTATGTCCACCGTACAATCGACCCACAAAGGTGTGCCTGCCTTCCGGTCGAGCCTCATCACGCGTGGTAACGACAAGCTCGACAATATGTTTATCATGCGCGATACCCTGCTATGCTACACCACTACCGATATTACCCCACTTTATTACCGCAAAGGAGCACGCGAGGGCAAGCGCTATTACGTAGATGAGTTGTGGTATAGCTACCCTAAGGGAAACAGCCACTTGAAGATGCATCGCATCGATGCCGACGGTAAACACCACTGGAAACAAGCAGAGTATAAGGACTGCATCTACGACATGATGAGCATTTTCCTTCGTGCACGCAACTTCGACACATCCAAGTTGCGCAAGGGCGAGAATATCCCCATGCCCATCAGCGATGCCAGACACCTAAGCAACTCATGGTTGAAATACGGCGGAAAGACTACGCTGAAGATGAAAAACAGCAATGCGAAGTTCCGTTGTCTGATATTCTCATTTATCGAACGTGAGGACGGCAAGAACCACGAACTCATACGTTTCTTCGTCACCGACGATAAGAATCACCTGCCCGTACGCTTGGATATGTTCCTTTCGTTCGGATCTGCCAAAGCCTATCTCACAGGCATGAAGG
Organism: Prevotella sp. P5-126; assembly: GCF_002251185.1. Taxonomy (NCBI): domain Bacteria; kingdom Pseudomonadati; phylum Bacteroidota; class Bacteroidia; order Bacteroidales; family Prevotellaceae; genus Prevotella; species Prevotella sp. P5-126. The sequence continues at coordinate 220,714 of NZ_NPIZ01000053.1, read as the reverse complement.
GTCTGCGCAACGAACTCACTTCTAAAGAGAAATAACTCCCAGCATACAAAAGTCAACCTCATGGAAACCGTAGAACTCAGACATCTCACCATCGGGTATATCGTCAAAGGACAGCAACGCATCGTGGTCAGCGATATCAACGCAACCATCAATGCCAGCGAACTGACTTGTTTGTTGGGGCAGAACGGTATCGGCAAATCCACACTGCTGCGCACTTTGTCGGCATTCCAACCCGCCCTTTCCGGCGAAATCTATCTCGACGGCACTCCGCTGACAGCCCTTTCGTCGCGCCAACTCAGCAAGAAAGTGGGTGTAGTACTGACTGAAAAGCCCGATGTGCGCAATATGTCTGTAGAAGAAATGGTAGGCATGGGGCGTTCGCCCTATACCGGTTTCTGGGGTTCACTCGATGCTGACGACCACCAAATGATAGACGAAGCCATCCGTTTGGTAGGCATCGACCGGCTTAGACGCCGTCCAGTTCACACGTTGAGCGACGGTGAACGCCAGAAATGTATGATAGCCAAAGCCCTTGCGCAGCAAACACCCACCATCTATCTGGATGAGCCAACAGCCTTTCTCGACTTTCCCAGCAAGGTTGAGATGATGCAATTGCTGCGACGACTGGCACACGAACAACAGAAAACGATATTTCTTTCCACCCATGATGTAGAACTCGCCATGCAGTTGGCAGACCGCATTTGGCTGATGGAACCCGACCGTTTGAGCATCGACACCCCTCACCAGCTCGCCGCCGACGGTTCGCTGAGTCGCTTCATCGAGCGCCCTGGCATACATTTCGATACTAACGATATGACCATACGGGTGGCACGTCAGACATGAACGAGCCGCCCTATATATATAAATAAGGTGTAGCCCTACACCTTGACAGGCATTACTTCACTTATTACCAAACATCCAACGATTCCTAAACTCTCCAGAAGAATAAGACAATGATAGAAGGACACGGTGACGATCTCTACCGCTACAACAGTCAGGTGCGCATCAATTTCAGTTCCAACATCTGCCAACAGACAGACCATACAGCCCTGAAAGCCCATCTTGCCAACCATCTTGACCTTGTAAACCACTATCCGGAACCTCAGCCTCGGAAGCTCGAAGAACAGTTGGCCGAGTATCACGACATCCCTGCCGAATGCGTGATGGTGACCAGCGGTGTGACCGAAGCCATCTATCTCATAGCCCAGATGACGCGTGGCGGCATGTCTGTCATCCCCCAACCCACTTTCAGCGAGTATGCCGATGCTTGTCGCCTCAACGAACATATCATCAGCTATGAGTATGAAAACGACCAGAAGTTGCTGCCTACGCGCCGCATCTACTGGCTCTGCAATCCTAATAATCCAACAGGAGGAGTGATGACCGAAGGCATCATCGACCATCTTATCGCCACCAATCCCATCCACCGTTTCGTGGTCGATCAGTCGTATGAAGGTTATACCGCCGCAAAATTAGTAGATGTGAAACAAGTGATGCGCTATCCCAACCTCATTCTGCTCCATTCGCTGAGCAAGCGTTATGCGGTGCCGGGCATGCGTGTAGGCTATGTGACAGCACATCCTGAGATATTGCGACACCTCCGCCAGTACCAGCGCCCATGGTCGGTAGGAGCCTTGGCTATCGAGGGTGCACGCTTTCTGATCGCTCAAGACAAGCCCGCCATCAGCGATCTTGAAGGACTGTTGAAAGAGACCGCACGCCTTCGCGATGCTTTGCGTGCCCTCCCTGGCATCAGCGTTTACGACACCGACAGCACTTTTATGCTCTGTATGATAGAGCAAGCCAGCAGCCTTCAACTGAAGAATTGGCTGATAGACCATGAGGGCATTCTGATTCGCAACTGTTCAAACTTTGCCAATCTATCGCCCCACCACTTCCGCATAGCCACCCAGAGTCCTGAAGAAAACGATGTCCTCATCAGTGCTTTGCATCGCTTTCTGAACGAATAGAGTCATTGCGGCTGACCAGTCGCTATGTCTTGTCAGCACATGAGAATACTGGATAGAGGTCTCTGCGACTTCCATCCATTGCCTATCGGATAAACCTTGGTAGATTATTGTCGTGAGAAAACAGAAACAACCCCCGTTGGCCCGGTACAATTGACCAGTGCGTATTGTTCCAGTTTATGGTCGTCTTTACCGCCATTGACCACTATGCCCCGATTGTTGAGCATATATTGTCGCTTGCAAGTGGGACAGGTCGCCATGCCTTTATGATCCATTTGGATGATATACTTGCTACTTCCCAGCGAATTGCCGTTTCTCACACAGTTTGGACACTGTGCATCATAAGCAATAAATCCGCCGTTTGGCGTCGTATTAAAAGTTTGATAGCCCACAATGATGCCGTTGCTGAGTCCGAGCTGATAGTGGCTCTCGCTCTCTGCCGCCGTTTCGCGCTGTGTGGATGAGAGTCCGTCAGAATTGGTAAACACGAGGTGTTTCGCTCCTTGTCTTACGCTTTCGGTGATATGACAAAATATGCCACGCGACATGCTGTTGGTGGCTGTGGCGAGTGTTTGGTCGAGGTGGAGTCCGTTATCATAGACAAAGCGACAGGGCCATGCACTGAATTCAGGATCTGTGGAGCATGCCGTTGCCATCAGCAGTACTGCCACACCTGCCGTAAGGCGCCTTGTCCAAAGAGAAAGGTGCCCTGTCCAAGCAGAAAGTCGCCTTCCCGTTGGTGTTGACACAACGGTAGGGCGACTATCCATATTATAATGTTTGCTATAGCCTTCAGCCATATTGTTCTGTTGTTTGCCTTATGGTTTAAGCGTTTTCCAACAGCGATTTTTCTGCATCGGTGACGCGGTTGAAACCGAAACCTCCAAGCACTTGCTGCATCAGATCGGCTATCTTGTCGTTGCAGAGATTGCCTATCGAACCCTCATGCGTATGGTGTATGTCCTTGTTGGGTGTGAAAGTTCCAGCCTCGATATCGAGCCCAACCTTCTTATACGCATCGCGGAAGGGCATTCCGGCAGCAGCCAAACGGTTGACTTCCTCTACGGAGAACATCGGGTCGTACATGGGATTGTCGAGAATATCCTCGCGCACTTCAATCTTATTGATGATGTATGCCGCCATCTGCAAACAGTCTTTCAGTTCGTCGAAAGCAGGCAGGAACACCTCTTTGATAATCTGCAGATCGCGGAAATAACCCACGGGGAGATTGTTCATGATGAGTGTCACCTGTTGTGGCAAAGCCTGAATTTTGTTGCATTTCGCACGGATGAGTTCGAAGACATCGGGATTTTTCTTGTGGGGCATGATGCTACTTCCGGTGGTACACTCTTTTGGAAGTTTCACAAACGAGAAGTTTTGCGAGTTGAAGAGACACGCATCAAATGCCATTTTAGCAAGTGTTCCTGCTATAGTAGCCATGGCAAATGCCACGTTGCGCTCCATTTTTCCTCGTCCCATCTGCGCATAAACCACGTTATAGTCCATAGAATCGAATCCCAAGAGGTCTGTGGTCATCTGTCTGTTGAGTGGGAACGACGATCCATATCCTGCTGCTGATCCCAACGGGTTACGGTTGGTCATCTTGTATGCTGCTTGCAGAAAGAGCATATCGTCTGCCAACGACTCGGCGTAGGCGCCAAACCATAGTCCGAAGGATGATGGCATTGCCACCTGCAGATGGGTGTAGCCCGGCATGAGCACGCTTTTATACTGTTCGCTCTTAGCGAGCAATTCGTCGAAAAGCACTTTCACCCCGTCTGCCAGTTCCATGAGTTGATGGCGTGTGAAGAGTTTCAAATCCACCAATACTTGGTCGTTGCGTGATCGGCCTGAGTGTATTTTCTTACCCATGTCGCCCAGTTTTCGTGTCAACATGAGTTCCACTTGTGAGTGTACATCCTCCACTCCGTCTTCTATGCGAAATTCGCCGCGCTGGCAAATGGCATATATTTGTTTGAGTTCAGCCAACAGTTGTTTCAGTTCGTCGGCTTCCAAGAGGCCAATACTCTCAAGCATAGTGATATGTGCCATAGATCCCATCACATCGTAGGGTGCGAGGTAGAGATCCATCTCACGGTCGCGTCCCACGGTGAAGCGCTCTATTTCTGCATTCACCTCAAAGTTCTTCTCCCAAAGTTTATTCATCTGTCGTGTATAATATATAATCGGTGTAAGGGTTGATTGGCAGAGGTGTGCCTACAAGGTGTAGGGCACCTGTGCCAAAGCAGTGGCAACTTTCTCTACTCCATCCTGCAGTGGACCGCTCACCATGCCTTTGAGCATGAATGGGATGTCGGCCTTTACGGTGACGCGCATCTTGCTTTCGTGGTCGTTGACGGGCAGCACCTGTATCCAAAGGTTGAAGGGTACTGGCGATTTCTCTGCTTCAAACTTCACACACTTATTGTCTTCACGCTCTATGATGCGCAGTTTCAGGAGTCCTACCGGTGGCACATTGACCTGCACACTATCTTTGTCAAACTGAAAATCCTTCAGTTTGTCTTCGGGCACTCGGTCTTTAATACGCTCCAAGTTGGTGAGGTCGCTGATGTTGCGATAAACGTTTTCCACCGGATATGGAATCTGGTGTACGCTGCTTTCAAACTTTGTCATGCCTTCCAAGCAGCTGGGTCCTTACGCCACTCGTTCAACACTTCGATGTCTTCTGGCTTGATGTATCCGGTGTCGGCAGCCTGTTCAAGCACGGCAGCATAGTTGCTCAGCGTAATCAGACGCACGCCAGCCTCCTTGAAAGCCTGTTCGGCAACGGGGAAACCATAGGTGAACGATGCCACCATACCAATGACTTCGCATCCATACTGGCGCAGTGCTTCAACAGCTTTAAGACTGCTTCCTCCGGTAGAGATCAGGTCTTCTACCACGATAACCTTAGCACCTTTTTCGATGTGTCCCTCTACTTGGTTGCCCATACCGTGGTCTTTTGGTTTCGGACGAACGTAGGCATAGGGCAGTCCGAGCTGGTCTGCCACGAGAGCTCCTTGTGCTATAGCACCTGTAGCAACACCAGCCACAGCCTCTGCCTCAGGGAAATTCTCCTGAATGGCGTGGCACAGTTCGAGTTTTACAAACGAGCGCACGTCGGGATAAGACAGTGTTTTGCGGTTGTCGGTATAGATTGGTGACTTCCAACCTGATGCCCATGTAAAGGGTTCGTTGGGTTGCAATTTGATGGCTTTGATATCCATCAGCTTCTTTGCGAACAGTTTTTTGATTGCGTCCATATCTTTGTTTATTTGTTTTTCGTTTTGCAAAGGTACGATTAAGTGAGTAGAATACAAAAAGAAAATACATTTTTCTTTTGTATTCTCGAACGTGAGTACCTTGGATGCGTAGCATCAAAGATAGTGCAAACCGAGCGAAGTACAAAAGAAAAACGAGTTTTTCTTTTGCATTTCCGAGGTGCAGCCTATCTTGGACGCGTAGCGTCAAAGGTACGATTAAGTGAGCGAAAAACGAAAGAAAATATTTATTTCTTTTGTTTTTCCGAACGTGAGTACATTGGATGCGTAGCATCAAAAATAGTGCAGACCGAGCGAAATACAAAAGAAAAGACCATTTTTCTTCTATTTTCCGAGGTGCATTTCCGCTTGAAAACAACATCATTTTCCCCTTGCCGACAACATTCTTTTACCCCATCTATATATTCCTTACGTTCAAAACGTTACGCGTACAGCTCAGCAATTTCAATGAATTTACTCAGCAATTTCAATGAATTTACTCAGCAATTTCAATGAATTTACTCAGCAATTTCAATGAATTTACTCAGCAAATCAAATTGAATTGCTCGGTAAATCAATTTGTTTTCCTCGGCAAATCAATTTGTTTTGCTGAGAAAAGTATCTTTCATATAGCTGTAAACCATTATATTTCATACTATTACACACCATCGGAAACACCTTGGCAAATAGCATATAAAATCGGGAAGCAACCTGCCGTTGACGGCTATGCCTCCCGATAGTATATGGAATATGTATTTTCCAGGGGTTGTCCCGATGGATTATTCGTCGTTGTCAGCCAGTGTGAAGTCGAGCTGTCGCTTCTCTATATTGGCTCTTGCCACCTTGATGCGTACTGCATCGCCCAGTTGGTATTTGTGGTGATGACGTCTGCCAACGAGACAATAGTTCTTCTCGTCGAAGTCGTAGTAGTCGTCGTCAAGGTCGCGCATAGGTACCATTCCCTCGCAGTGGTTCTCGTCTATCTCGCAATAGATACCATACGACTGGATGCCACTGATATGCGCATCGAAGCACTGGCCCAACTTGTCTGCCATAAACTCTACCATCTTATACTTGATAGAATCGCGCTCAGCCTGCTGTGCCACCTGCTCCATGTCGGAACAGTGCTCGCAGAGTTCCTCGTATTTATCTTGGCTGGCACTGCGGCCTCCGTCCTGATAGCGTGTCAACAGACGGTGTACCATCGTGTCGGGATAGCGTCTGATGGGCGAAGTGAAGTGGGTGTAGTATTCAAAAGCCAGTCCGTAGTGACCTATATTATGGGTGGAATACTTTGCCTTCATCATTGATCGGAGAGCAACAATCTCTATCAGGTTCTGCTCTCGCTTACCCTGACACTCGTCCATGAGCGTGTTCAGACTGCGCGAGATTGCTCCTTTGGTGCCGGCAGTCTTCATCTTATAACCAAACTTCACTACAAATTCGCGCAATGCCTCCAGCTTGGTGGGGTCGGGCTGGTCGTGGATACGGTAGGGCAGTGTCTTGGCTTTGACACCTTTCTTCACCTTACCCACACTTTCTGCCACCCACTTGTTGGCTATGAGCATAAATTCTTCAATGAGTTGGGTAGCCTGGTTCGATTTCTTGAAATAAGCTCTGATGGGCTTACCCTTCTCGTCTATATCGAAATGCAACTCTTCGCGGTCGAAGCGCACGGCACCGCCTTTGAATCTGCGCTCACGCAGTATCTGCGACAAGCGAGCGAGGGTGCAGAGCATTTCTGCATTTTCAATGGTCTTGCGCAATGAGGGTTTAGCCTCACACTGCTGCAAAATGTCGAGCACTTCTTCATAGGCATAGCGTCTGTTGCTCTTGATGACGGTGTGTGCAATATGGAATTTCTTGATGTTTGCATTGTCGTCCATCTCGAAAATAGCCGAATAGGCGAGCTTCTCCTCATCGGGGCGAAGGGAGCAGATGAAGTTGCACAGCCGTTCGGGAAGCATCGGGATGGTGCGGTCAACGAGATAGATACTCGTGGCACGCTTCATGGCTTCCTTGTCAATGATAGATCCTTCGGTCACATAATGAGACACATCGGCAATGTGGACACCCACTTCCCAGAGTCCATTCTTCGTTTTGCGAATGGAGAGTGCATCGTCGAAATCTTTCGCATCCTTCGGGTCTATAGTGCAAGTGAACACATCGCGGAAGTCTTCACGACGCTTAATCTCATCGGGCGTGATAGTGGGATCTATCTTTTCGGCAGCATCTTCCACGGCTTTCGGATATTTGTAAGGCAGTCCGTATTGTGCCAATATGGCGTGCATCTCCACATTGTTGTCGCCTTCTTTACCAAGCACATCAATGACTTCGCCCACCATGTTCTTCGATTCCTTTGATGGCCATTGGGTGATTTTCACCACTGCCTTATCGCCATCCTTACCACCTTTGAGTTTTTTCTTCGGCACAAAGATGTCGTGAACAAAGATGTTTCCCTCGGTAACAAGGAAGGCATAGTCTTTTTCCACACGCAGACGACCCACCGCCTGATCGCGCTTATGCGACAAGATTTCTACCACCATTGCCTCCTTGATATGTTTTTCGCGACGTGCCATATAGGCCACTTTCACACGGTCGCCGTTGAGTGCATACATAGAGTTGCGCTCACTGACAAACACGGGCGTGCCGCCATCGTCGGGAAGGAACGAGTTTTTACCATTGGCCTTGCGCACAAAGGTGCCTTCCTGCACTTGTGTTTTGAGGTTGAGCCGGTAACTGTTTTCCGAAACCTTCGAGAGATAGTCGTCCCATGCCATTTCCTCCATCGTGTCGATGGCGAGCATTTTAGCGGGATGGGTTACCAATCGGAGTGCACGGAATATCTGTTTGAACGAGAATGTCTCGTTGGGATTTTCTTGGAAGAATGTCTGAAGCCGCTCCACGAGTTGCTTCTTCGTTATGCGTTTTCCACCTTTTTTCTTATTCATAATCGTAATTTTTGGATTGTATTCTGCTACAAAGATATGAAAAAAGTCAATTTCTTGTACGCTTCGACGGTTAATTTTCATTAAATTGTCATAGACTGGCTGCCATATCTGACCATCATAACAGGACTAACCGCCACTCACAACAGCCCGACACCCCCTCTACGTATCTGCAATGTAATATGGTTCAAAGGGTTACACCATGTCAAAATATGATAAAAAATAGGAACACCACGAAGAATATATCTGTTTTTTCTTTGTTTTCCGATTGCTTAATCGTAACTTTGCAAACTGATTGTCGTAAGGTAACGACTGCACTGCATTTACAAAAGCATACATGACACAGAAACAACAATATACAGGACTGACACCGCAACAAGTGGCAGAGAACCGAAAAAAGTATGGGGAAAACATACTGACCCCACCAGAAAAGGATCCTTTGTGGCGGCAGTTCCTGGAAAAATTTCACGAACCACTCATCATAATCCTACTCGTTGCAGGATTATTGTCAGTGGGAATAGCATGCTACGAACACTACGGACTCGACAAAGGAGGCGAAGTTTTCTTCGAACCCGTAGGCATCTTTGTGGCTATCATGCTGGCTACAGGACTCTCTTTCTACTTTGAATGGCAAGCCAACAAAGAGTTTGCTATACTCAACCAAGTAAACGATGATGAACCCGTGGAGGTGATCAGACAGGGAAACACTACCATGATACCGCGACGCGAACTGGTGGTGGAGGATGTGGTGGTGCTCAACACAGGCATGGAAGTGCCTGCCGATGCCGTCTTGCTGACTTCCACATCGCTGCAAATCGACGAATCGACACTGACGGGCGAACCCATCTGCCACAAAAGTGAACGTCCGGAAGAGGCTGACCCCGATGCCACCTACCCCACCAACCAAGTGATGAAGGGCACGAAAGTAATGGAGGGACATGCCATCTGTCGCGTCACGGCAGTGGGCGACCATACCGCACAAGGCAAAGTGTTTGAGGCTGTACAGATAGACAACAGCATACGTACACCACTCGACGAACAGCTCGGACAACTGGGAAAATGGATCACCGTCGTCAGCTATATCGTGGCTACAGGTATTGTAGTGGGAAGAATCGTGGCATATCTCACTGCCATGGACCATTTTCAGTGGATCGACTTCACCGCTTATATGCTGCAAACCTTCATGATTGCAGTGACGCTGATCGTGGTATCGGTACCAGAAGGACTACCCATGACCGTCACACTGTGTCTGGCCTACAGTATGCGACGCATGCTGAAAAGCAATAATTTGGTGCGCAAGATGCATGCCTGCGAAACTATGGGAGCTACCACTGTCGTCTGTACCGACAAGACTGGAACATTGACGGAAAATCAAATGCGGGTGGATGAGATGAAGCTGTATGGCACAACAGATGCCGACATCGTAGCGGAAGGACTCGCTGTCAACGCTACTGCATCGCTCGACTATTCGAAAAGTGGCGAACCTGCCGTATTGGGAAACCCCACTGAGGGAGCATTGCTGCTATGGCTACACAGCCAAGGCAACGACTATCGCACCATCAGACTGCAGACCACAACACTGGCAGAACTGCCTTTCTCTACCGAACATAAATTCATGGCTACGGTTGTGGAGTCGGTTGCCCGTAAAGGACAACGCATACTCTATGTGAAAGGTGCACCGGAAATCGTCTTTGCCATGTGTCAAACAGCTGACGTGGAACGCAGAGAGATAGACCAACAACTGGCTGTCTATCAGCAACGCGCCATGCGCACACTGGGATTTGCCTATCAGATACTCGAACCGGGAGCACCCCTCCCCATTGTCAATCATAAGCTACAGGCATCCTGTCTGCATTTCATAGGCATTGCAGCCATAGCAGACCCCGTCAGAAGCGATGTGCCACAAGCCATCAACGAATGTATGGAGGCGGGCATTAAAGTCAAGATCGTGACTGGCGACACACCGGGTACTGCTCGCGAGATAGCACGACAAATAGGACTGTGGAACGATCACGACACCGACCAAAGCATCATTACGGGACCTGAATTTGAAGCGCTTTCCGATGAAGAGGTGCGCCTGCGTGTGGAGCAACTGAAAATCATAGCACGCGCACGACCTATGGACAAACGCCGACTGGTAGAAGCATTGCAGAAGAACGGAGAGGTGGTGGCAGTCACTGGCGACGGTACCAACGATGCCCCTGCACTGCGTGCTGCCCACGTGGGACTGTCGATGGGCGACGGAACGAGTGTTGCCAAAGAGGCCAGCGACATCACTATCATCGACAATTCATTCTCCAGCATAGGCAAAGCGGTCATGTGGGGACGGTCGCTCTACCAGAATATTCAGCGCTTTCTACTGTTCCAACTCACAGTAAACGTCACCGCTTGCCTCCTTGTGCTATTCGGTGCGTTCATGGATACTGAGTCGCCACTCACCGTGACACAGATGCTTTGGATCAATCTCATTATGGATACGTTTGCTGCCATGGCTTTGGCATCACTCCCACCATCACACGCTGTGATGAAAGATAAGCCACGCAACAGGTATAAATCCATTCTGACCAAGGAAATGCTAAGAGAGATTGTGGGCGTAGGACTGTTCTTCTTCCTACTGCTGCTCACCATGCTCTATGCTTTCCAACATACCGACATCACCTCGCTGACAGACTTTCTGCAACTGCAACTCAGCAATAAACGACATATCAGCGCTTACGAACTCACATTGCTGTTTACCGTTTTTGTCATGACACACTTCTTCTACCTCTTCAACGCAAGGGCATTCGGAAGTCATCGCAGTGCATTGCATTTCAAAGGGTGTAAGGGCTTGATCACTATCGTGGTCATCATCTTCGTAGGACAAGTGGCAATGGTTGAGACACCAGGCTTCCAAAAGTTCTTCAACGTGGTCAGTCTCCGATGGACTGACTGGCTCATTATCATCGCAGGATCGTCGCTCGTACTATGGATAAGAGAGGCTTGGAACCTGTTGGTAACACAAAAAAGAATATAAAAACAAGAAATAGATTATGGCAAAAGTTAGAATAAACACCCCAGAGGGCAGTATCACTGTGCGCCTCTACGACGAGACTCCAAAGCATCGCGACAACTTCCTGAAGTTGGCCAGAGAGGGATTCTTCAACGGAACACTCTTTCATCGTGTCATCAAAGACTTCATGATTCAGGGCGGAGACCCTGACAGCAAAGGCGCACCTGCTGGCAAAATGCTCGGTACGGGTGGGCCCGGATATACCATTCCCGCTGAATTTGCATATCCACAGTGTTTCCATAAGCGTGGCGCACTTAGTGCTGCGCGACTCGGCGATGAGGTAAATCCTGAAAAAGAAAGCAGCGGAAGCCAGTTCTACATCGTCTGGGGAAAGACTTACAAACCTCAAGAGCTCCGACAAATGGAGCGACAAATGGCTATGCAACAAGAGCAAAACGTGTTTAACCAACTGGCACGACAGAACCACGAACGCATCATGGAACTCAGACGCAACCGCGACCGCGAGGCACTCATGGCGCTGCAAGACCAACTCATAGCACAAACAAAACAACAATGTAAGGACATGGGACTGCCTACCTTTACCCAAGAACAGACCAATGCCTATACTACCGTGGGCGGAACTCCGTTCCTCGACGGACAATACACCGTGTTTGGCGAAGTGGAAGAAGGACTCGACGTGGTGGAAAAAATACAAAACACAGAGACACTGCGCGGTGACCGTCCTAAAAACGACGTGACCATGACGGTGGAAATCATCAACGAATAAACTAAAAATGAAGATTCTCATCACTGGAGCCAGTGGTTTCATCGGCTCGTTTATCGTGGAGGAAGCTATCAGACAGGGTTTCGAAACATGGGCGGCTATACGCCGTTCGAGTTCGAAGGACTATCTGCAAGACCCACGCATACACTTCATAGAACTCGACCTTTCATCGGAAAGCAAACTGGTGGAACAGTTGCAAAACTGCTCGTTCGACTATGTAGTGCATGCTGCCGGTGCCACCAAGTGTCTCAACAAAGCCGACTTTGCGCGCATCAATACCGAGGGTACCAAGAATTTGGTTACTGCACTGCGCATCCTACAAATGCCTATACAGCGCTTTGTGTTCATCAGCAGCCTCAGTATCATGGGTGCTATACGTGAAAAACTGCCTTATCAGGAAATCTGCGAAACCGACACACCACAACCCAACACGGCTTATGGCAAAAGTAAACTGCAAGCAGAGCAATGGCTCGACACACAGAAAGACTTCCCATACGTGATACTCAGACCTACCGGTGTGTATGGCCCAAGGGAAAAAGACTACTTCCTGCAGTTTAAAAGCATTAAAGGACACACCGATTTCGCAGTAGGCCACCAACGACAAGATATCACCTTTGTCTATGTCAGCGATGTGGTACAGGCGGTTTTCCTGGCTTTGGAGAAAGGCAAAACAGGCCGCAGATACTTCCTGTCAGACGGTGAAGTGTATCAGTCGGCAGACTTCAGCAACCTCATACATGAGGCATTGGGACGCCCTTGGTGGATTCGCATCACTGCACCGATATGGCTTTTACGCATCGTTACAACATGCGGCGAATGGATCGGACATATCACCGGAAAGGTTACAGCACTTAACAACGACAAGTTTAACATACTCAAGCAACGCAACTGGCGCTGTGACATCACTCCTGCCATCAATGAACTGGGCTACAAACCACAGGTGAAACTGGAGGAAGGTGTGCGCAAAAGCGTGGAATGGTATCAAGCAAAGGGATGGCTATAAACATGCATACACCGAAATTCCTTATCAGACTGGTGGCACATGACAGTCACCCCACACGCGGACTGTTGGCTGTAGAGTGGGCTATGATGCTCTATCTGCTGTTTACACTGGCACTCATGGCATGTCTCTGGCCGCGCATCCAACAGCCTGCACCCATGCTCATAGGACGATTGGCAATGGTCATCGGGGTATTGCTGGCATGGATTATTTATCAATGGAAACCGTGTCGCATCACCCATTTGGCACGAATACTGCTGCAACTCGGACTCCTCTCATGGTGGTATCCCGATACCTATGAGATCAATAAACTATTGCCCAACTACGATCCATACTTTGCGGCGGCTGATCAATGGCTGTTCGGATGCCAACCCGCACTGCTCTTTTCACAGTGGATGCCGCAACATTGGTGGTCGGAACTCATGCATCTGGGATACGCCAGTTATTATCCGCTGATGGTGGCAGTAAGCCTTTACTACTTCTGCTACCGCTACGAGCGATTTGCAAGAGCCACTTTCGTACTGCTGACATCGTTTTTTGTCTATTACGTCATCTTCGATGTCGTGCCGGTTACTGGTCCGCAATACTACTATCTGGCAGCCGGAACAGACCAGATCGGCGCCGGGGTGTTCCCTGAAATAGGACAATGGTTTATCAACCACACCGAGTCACTGCCCATACCGGGGTGGTCTGACGGTTTTTGCTACCATCTGGTGGCTGCCGCACACGCAGCAGGAGAACGCCCAACAGCGGCATTTCCCAGTAGTCACGTAGGTGTGACAACCATTCTCATGCTATTGGCTTGGAAGAGTGGAAGCCGCAAACTGCTATGGAGCGTAACACCTTTCTATATATTAATGTGTATGGCTACCGTCTATATCCAAGCACACTACGCCATCGATGTGATTGGCGGATGGGTCAGCGGTGTCATCTTTTATTTCGCTTTGGACGGATTTTATCGGAAAAATTTGGAAAGTAGGAAATAAATGCCTAACTTTGCAAACGATAACGAGACACAGTAGAAAAAGGGGATTCCGACATGAGCATAGTCGGAATTCTTTATTTTTTTTGCATCTCGTGAAGTTATATTACAAGAAAACAGAAACCTTTTAAAACAAGAACAATTATGGCTTATATGTCACAAGAAGGCTATGACAACCTCATAGCTGAATTGCAGCGATTGGAAAGTATTGAGCGACCAAAGGCCTCTGCAGCAATCGCCGAAGCCCGCGACAAGGGCGATTTAAGTGAAAACAGTGAGTATGATGCTGCCAAAGAAGCACAGGCACATCTAGAAGACAAAATCAACAAATTAAAATCTACCATTGCCGAAGCTAAAATCATCGATACTTCACGACTCAGCACCGACTCGGTACAGATTCTGACCAAGGTGGAAATGACCAATATCATCACCAAAGCCAAGATGACCTATACCATTGTCAGCGAGAATGAAGCTGATTTGCGCGCTGGAAAAATATCTATCCAGACTCCTATCGCACAGGGACTTTTGGGCAAAAAGGTTGGCGACGAAGTGGAAATCAAAATACCACGCGGCACCATCAAACTGCGCATTGAGAACATCTCTATAGCCTAATATCCAAACAAAAAGGCCACAGAGAAGGGTTAAACCATATTAATACAAATGCTTATGGACATCTTTTCAAAGATTGCAGCTGGTGAAATTCCAAGCTACAAATGTGCAGAGAACGATGAGTTCTATGCCTTTCTCGACATCAATCCACTGGTGAAAGGCCACACACTGGTGATTCCCCGCCGTGAAGTGGATTACTTCTTTGACATGGACGATGAGGAGTTGGCACGCTACCAGAAGTTTGCCAAGCGTGTTGCAGCAGCTATCAAGCGCGCTTTCCCCTGTCGCAAAGTGGCACAGGTGGTGCTCGGTCTTGAAGTACCACACGCCCACATCCACCTCATTCCAATGCAGAGTGAGGCTGATGCAGACTTCCGTAGAGAGAAACTGAAACTCTCTGAGGAGGAATTTCAGGCTATTGCCGATAAGATTCTAAATGAGTTTAAGTAGATTTCAGACCGTCTCAAACAAACTCATCACCGTATTTCATCTGCACTTCGTTCACATATTTGCGAACCAGTGCAGATGAATCTCCTTTCTTACAGATAAGCAATACATTGTCTTCCTCGGCCACAATATAGCCGTCGAGACCGCTGACAATACCCAAACGACCTTTAGGAAGCTTGATAACATTATTGTGCGACTCATCCAATATCACTTCCGAATCGACCACCACGTTATCTCCTTCACCACGACTTCTACATTCATAGATGGCATGCCAAGTACCTAAATCTGCCCAACCGAAGTTGCCGTGCATCACGCAAACCTCGTCGCAGCGCTCTAACACAGCTCGGTCGATGGAGAGATTGGCATAGGAAGGATAGTTCTCGCTTACAAATTCCAACTCATCCTCTAAGGTGAAGTTGGGACGCACAGCATCCAAACGCTTCATCACATCGGGGAACAGCTGTCGGAAACAACTGTTCAGATATTGTCCGTTGGCTTGTATAAGACCTGTGTTCCATAGAAATTCACCGCTTTCCATAAACACTTTGGCGAAGTCGCGATCGGGTTTTTCGGTAAAAGACTTCACACGGAAGACCTCTGTAGCGCCTTCCATCGCATCACCCATCTGTATGTAACCATAGCCAGGTTCTGGACGTGTGGGAGTGATGCCTATGGTGAGCAGCGCCTGATGATGCTCCACAAAGCGGAAACCTTCCTCTATATTATGTTGGAAAGCCTCTTCGTTGAGCACAAACTGGTCGCTCGGCGTAATCACCACATTGGCATCGGCACACTGACGGCATATGCGCATGTTGGCCCACAATACAGCCGGAGCAGTGCCACGACTTACTGGTTCTGCCAAAATGTTGTCGGCATTCATGTCGGGCAATTGTTCTTTCACCAATTCGACATACTCTTTAGCAGTTGTGATGAAAATATTTTCTTGTGGTAATATCTTGGTGAAGCGGTCGTAGGTCTGTTGCAACTGTGTGCGACCAGAGCCAAAGAAATCTATAAACTGTTTTGGGTTTGTCTCTCTGCTACAGGGCCAAAGTCTTCTGCCTTTGCCTCCTGCGAGAATGATGCAATATTGTTTGTTGTCCATGTTATAGGCTTTAAAGGAACTATTTTACGGTACGAAGTTAGTCAATTTCTGCATATTGAACAAAAAAATCAATCATTTTTAATAATTTTTCTCCTTTCATAAACAGATATTCAAAGAAATTTTGTAACTTTGCACTCGCTAAATAAGCCCAGATGGCGGAATCGGTAGACGCGCTGGTCTCAAACACCAGTGGGGAAACCCATCCCGGTTCGAGCCCGGGTCTGGGTACAGCAGAGCGGTTAAGTGTTGGTTTCAACGCTTAGCCGCTATTTTTTTTATGAACTAAAAAGTATTGCCGCAGGATGTGTTGACAGTGGTTGCAACTTGTTTGAAAGCAATACTGATACTAAAGGAAGTGTTGCTTCCGGTTGTACAAACGTTGGCTGTTACCTTTGTACTAACCAAAAACACCACTAAGCAATCATATCAACATACAATAATAAACTTTCTTCATTTTCATAGATCTATTAATCATATAAAATTTTTGCGTCTGCAAAAATCCAAGAGCGGTATTACAATCGTGTGATAATCGTATAAATATGGTGTTAAAGGTTAAACCCGAAGTGTTCCACCTATTATATATATACGAACCATTGATGCTGAAACATGATATTCATCCTTTCTCCATAAGATAGAAATCGAGCTGTAATACCATATCTATACTTTTGCAGCCGAAAAAAAAATCCATATCGGATATGAACAGACTGAAGATTGTTTTGATAACAACAGTATTGGACACATCAACACTTTACGCCAAACAAACACAACTCAAACGCATGACAGTAATATCGGATGTACACCTGATGGCACCATCGCTCTTACGACACAAAGGAACGGCATTCGACAGCTACATCGTAAACGACAGGAAAATGCTTGTGGAAAGTACTGAACTATTAGATTCTGTGAGCAACAGCCTGGCCAACTGTCAGCCGTAAGTTGGTGGTCGATGGGTGGTCGAACTTTCAGACATCGACCACCACCTAAAGTACTATATGATAGCGTGATGCACACTTTGGTGGTCGAGTGGTCGAAATTTTCTTGAAAACTAAAATAACTGTACACGTTAAGCGGTGATGTCCATTCGCCTACGACTTTATTCGAATTCGGTCATTATATTACATGCATGACCATGGATTATTATATTTCTAATGCCCGATTTGTGACTAATATCTTTTAACTGAAAGTTGTATTGATAAAGCTTATCTAATACTTTTTGGGTGCAAAGATATGAGATGTATGTTTCAAAGATGTGATAGAAGTATGAATATGAAGTTAAAAATCAGTTGATTACCTATGTTATCCACAAAGTTATCAACCTATAAGTATCTATACCCGTTAACACCTGTATATTGGTTTAGAAACAAACAGATATGGCGGAGCGATTACAGCAAACTATTCTGGTTTCAAAACGAGCGATTCTGCAAACTTATAAATAATGATGCCTGCCGTAACAGATACGTTCATGGAGTGTTTGGTGCCCAATTGAGGAATTTCCAAACAACCGTTGCTGGCATCAACAACCTCCTGATGAACACCTTTTACCTCGTTTCCTAATACCACAGCATAACGCTTCGAAGGATCAGGAACGAAATGCTGCAGCTTGGTAGAATGTTCCACTTGTTCCACCGACAACACCTCGTAACCATCGTTCTTCAAAGCATTGACAGCCTCAAATGCCGTCTTGTAGTATCGCCAATCCACAGACTCTTCTGCGCCAAGCGCCGTCTTATGAATCTCAGTGGCAGGCGGTGTCTGACAAATGCCACAAAGACAAACAGCCTCTACCCTAAACGTATCAGCCGTACGAAATACACTACCTATATTATACATAGAGCGGACGTCGTCAAGGACAACCACTAAAGGCAGCTTTTCCGACTTCTTGTATTCCTCAATACTCAGTCGCTGCATCTCTATCGTGCGTATCTTTCTCATAGTTGGCGACAAAATTACAAATAAAAAACGATAATACAAATTATTGTGGATAACTATGTTGATAACCGTGTGGATAACGTGTTAATTATCCACTAATATCCACAACGACATTTCTGGTATATGGATATCCACAGGTTTATACAGTTGTTTTTAGCAACTTTTCCACGCAATTATGATGAAAAAAGATATAAACTTATTAAATTTGCACCAAAATACGGAATTGTGGATAAGTTATTCAGTGGTCTAAAAATCAGCACTTAACTATCAACACCTATTGTGGATAGTGTGTGACCACAAGTTGATAACGAAAAAAGCAAAATATCAATAAGAAAGTTTTGCACTTATCAACAGGCTATTATCATACACATTTCTATTTTAAAATTAAAATAAAAAATAAATAATATAATATTGTGATGTTGAAAAACGAATGGATAAAACAAGGATTCATTGATGAACCTATTGCTGACGGCACCGATCTGAAAAAAGAAATAAGACGGTTGGCGAAGGAGAAGAATGCCTTGATTCTGGCACATTACTACACTCGTGGCGAAATACAAGAGGTAGCCGATTTCATTGGTGACTCGTTGGCTTTGGCGCGTAAGGCAGCCGAAACCGATGCCGACATGATAGTGATGTGTGGTGTTCACTTCATGGCTGAAACCTGTAAGATACTCTCTCCTGAGAAGAAAGTGCTTTGTCCTGATGTGACAGCAGGCTGTTCGTTGGCTGATTCATGCCGTGCAGAAGATCTCAAGAAATATAAAGAGGAGCATCCAGGTTATCAGGTTATCAGTTATGTGAATACCACTGCCGCAGTCAAGGCATTGACCGATGTGGTGGTGACCAGTGGCAATGCCAAGAAAATAGTTGATACCTTTCCTGCCGATGCAAAGTTGATATTTGGTCCAGATTATAACTTAGGATCGTATATCAATTCAGTTACGGGTCGTAACATGCTTCTATGGAATGGCGGTTGCCATGTACACGAGCGTTTCTCGGTAGCAGAAATTGCCAAACTGAAAGCCGATCATCCCAAAGCCCTGGTATTAGCACACCCCGAATGTAAGGGTCCTGTGCTTGCTGTAGCCGATGTAGTGGGTTCTACGGCAGTTCTTTTGAAGTATGCGGTAGAACACCCAGAGCAAGAATACATCGTGGCTACAGAGTCTGGAATACTGCATGAGATGCAGCGCCAGTGTCCCACCACCATGTTCTATCCCGTACCTCCAGAGGTTAGTGAAGGCGGATTGGGTTGTTCGTGCAATGAGTGCGACTATATGAAGAAGAACACTTTAGAGAAGATCTATCATACCCTTCGTCACGAATGGCCTACCGTAGAGGTGGATGAAGCCACAGCTCGCGATGCCGTGAAGCCTATTGAGCGTATGTTAGCATTGAGTTAATGCGTGGAAATAATGGTGATAGGCGGTGCTAAAGCCATAGTTCTTCGCCATTTTCTATGTGTGATAAAAAAAAGAAAATAACAATTTCTTTTGTATTCTGCTTAGTTATTCGTACCTTTGCAGGCGAATTCCAAATTCCACTGCCGCGATGGTGGAATGGTAGACACGAGGGACTTAAAATCCCTTGGCCAGTAATGGCTGTGCGGGTTCGAGTCCCGCTCGCGGCACGTTTGGATAAGACAAGCCCCGTCGATGTTTTAGTTTTGAAACAACGGCGGGGCTTGCTTTTGTAGGATGGGAAGTAGGGATTTCCCGCATGAGAATATTTTGGAACGTTGGTCTTGCTATTGCTATAGATATAAAAAATGAGGGCTCGATACTTCACAGCATCGAACCCTGCGCAAACTTCAAACAACCAAAAAAAGAAATAGATTTGTTGTTATTGATGTCTATTCATCAGTCTTATATTAGCGGATGAACAATAGTTCACGATATTTAGGCAATGGCCAGCAGGTATCATCAACAATCAGTTCGAGTTTATCAATCTGATATCTGATGGTGTCCATCTTTGGTTCTATCGTGTCATGATATGCAATAGCCTTTTCATGTTCATCGGCAATTTTGTTTGCAACCTTTCTTGCGTTGACAAGTTCTTCTACGCCTTTCTCGATAGTTGATGTGCGTTCAGCAATTTCCTCTATGATTTTAATGTTGCGTGCTGATAGTTTATCAGCTTTGTCAACAGGGAAAATGGCGCGCATATTCTGTACATTATCGAGCAATTTACTTTGGTACTGTGTAGCTACAGGTATGATATGGTTCATAGAAAGATCGCCCAGAACACGTGCTTCAATCTGTATTTTCTTGGTGTATGTTTCCCATTTCACCTCATTTCTGGCTTCCAGTTCCTTCTTACTCATCACGCCGAGTTTCTCAAACATCTCTATACTTGCCTTGTCGAGATAGCGCTCAAAGATCTTCGGGCATGATTTTTCCACGTCAAGACCACGTTTGGTAGCCTCTTCAATCCATTCGTCACTATATCCATTGCCATCGAATCGGATAGGTTTGCAGGTTTTAATATCCTCACGCAATACTTCCACAATAGCGCTGGTCTTATCTTCACCTTTTTCAATGAGAGCGTCAACGCGCTTCTTGAAATTAATCAAAGCTTCAGCAACTGCCGCATTCAGTGCAATCATGGCTGATGCACAGTTGGCTTCAGAACCAACGGCACGGAATTCAAATCTGTTACCTGTGAATGCAAAAGGCGATGTACGGTTGCGGTCTGTGTTATCGATAAGCAGTTCAGGAATTTCCGGAATATCGAGTTTCATACCCTGTTTTCCAGCCATAGTAAATAGATCGTCCTTGTCTGCGAGTTCGATATGGTCGAGCAGTTCGGTCAACTGTTTGCCCAAGAATGATGAAATGATGGCAGGGGGCGCCTCGTTTGCACCCAGACGGTGTGCATTAGTAGCACTCATGATAGAAGCTTTGAGCAGTCCGTTGTGCTTATAAACACCCATCAGTGTCTCTACGATGAAGGTCACGAAGCGCAGATTAGCCTCCGGAGTCTTACCAGGAGCATGCAACAATACGCCATTGTCAGTAGATAAGCTCCAGTTGTTGTGTTTACCAGAACCGTTGATGCCATCGAAAGGTTTCTCATGCAGCAGAGCGCGGAATCCATGTTTGCGAGCTACGCGCTTCATCAACGACATGAGCAACATATTGTGATCGACAGCGAGATTAGTCTCTTCGAATATAGGAGCTACTTCAAACTGGTTAGGTGCTACTTCGTTATGTCTTGTCTTGCATGGAATTCCCAGTTCAAGAGCCTGCATTTCCAAGTCGCGCATAAATGCTGCAACACGCTCAGGAATAGATCCGAAGTAGTGATCGTCCATTTGCTGGTTCTTTGCAGAATCGTGTCCCATCAGTGTACGTCCAGTGAGCAAGAGGTCTGGTCGAGCCGAATAGAGTCCCTCATCAACGAGGAAATACTCCTGTTCCCATCCCAAGTTAGATGTGACCTTCTTGACTGTTGGGTCAAAATAATGGCACACATCAGTAGCAGCCACGTTTACTGCATGCAATGCGCGTAGCAGTGGAGCCTTATAGTCGAGTGCTTCACCGGTGTAAGAGATGAAGATGGTCGGGATACACAACGTATCATCGATGATAAACACAGGGCTTGTAGGATCCCATGCAGAGTATCCTCTTGCTTCGAAAGTAGCACGTATGCCACCTGAAGGGAATGATGATGCATCAGGTTCCTGCTGCACAAGGAGTTTTCCGGAAAACTCTTCTACCATTCCACCTTTACCGTCATGCTCTATAAACGAGTCATGTTTCTCTGCTGTGCCCTCTGTCAAAGGCTGGAACCAGTGTGTGTAATGAGTTACGCCATTCTCTTTAGCCCACTGCATCATACCTGCAGCCACAGCGTCAGCTACTTTTCTATCGAGTCTTGCACCGTTGTCTATGACATCAATCATTTTTTCATAGACATCTTTCGGCAGGTACTTATACATTTTCTCGCGGTTGAATACCTTTTTACCGAAATACTCATACGGTCTTTCCGATGGAGCTTTTACGTCGAGTGGCTTTTTCTGAAAAGCCTCTTCCACGACCTGAAATCTTAAATTTGCCATAATCACTGTGTTTTTATTTTGTGTTTGTGTTTTTGTTATTTTGTGTCTGTGTTGTCTGTTATATTGTTGTTACTTCAACCAGTTTTCTATACGTAGCAGTGCTTCGTCGGTTTTCTCTTGTTGTCCGAAGGCAGTCAGACGGATGTATCCCTCGCCACTTGGACCGAATCCCACACCTGGTGTACATACCACATGAGCATCGTATAGCATCTGTTCGAAGAATCTCCAGCTCCCTTCTCCATTTGGTGTTTTCACCCAAAGGTATGGTGCGTTTTCACCTCCATATACTTCCAGTCCGAGTTTAGTGAGTGTCTCCTTCATTTTATGTGCATTGCGCATATAGTAGCTGATGGTTTCTTTCACCTGTTCCTTACCTTCTTGTGTATAGATAGCCTGTGCAGCTCTTTGGCTCAGATAACTTGTTCCGTTGAATTTTGTGCATTGTCTTCTGTACCAAAGGTGGTTCAGTGGAATGCGTTCACCCGTCAGTGTTGACGCTGTAATATCTTTCGGCACCACGGTATAACCACATCTTACACCGGTAAATCCAGCTGTTTTCGAATAGCTATGAAATTCTATAGCACATTTTCTTGCACCTCTTATCTCGTAAATGGAGTGTGGTATAGAGTCATCTTGAATATATGCTTCATACGCCGCATCGTAGAATATGATTGCATCGTTTTTTAATGCGTAGTTTACCCACTTTTTCAATTCCTCCTTAGGAAGTACCGTACCCGTTGGGTTGTTAGGATAGCAGAGGTAAATGATATCTACTCTTTTGTTAGGAATCTGTGGAATAAATCCGTTTTCAGCCGTGCATGGCATGTATAAAACATTTGACCATCGTCCGTTTTCCACTACCCCAGCTCTTCCAATCATTACGTTGGAGTCGATATATACAGGATAGATAGGATCTGTCACACCGATGCTGTTGTCCCATCTCACCAGTTCCTGTATGTTTCCTGTATCGCTTTTAGCACCGTCGTTGATGAATATCTCGTTGATATCGAGATGTATTCCGCGAGGCAGAAAATCGTTTTTCAGGATGGCTTCACGCAGGAAGTCGTAGCCTTGTTCCGGTCCGTAGCCTCTAAACGTGGCTTGTGTAGCCATTTCATCAGCTGCGTGGTGTATGGCTTCCACTACTGCTGGACACAGTGGTTGAGTAACATCACCGATGCCGAGCGATATGATGTCGGACTTTGGGTGCATCGTCTTGAAGGCATTCACCTTTTTGGCGATGTCAGCGAACAAGTAATTGTTCGGCAATTTGAGAAAGTGTTCGTTTACTAATGCCATATCTTTGGTTGTTTTAAAAGTTGTCGTTTGTATTCAATTGGTTGGCGGTTCTCCGTCTGGAAGTTCTATTTCTCCTTCGAAAACAAATTCCGCCGGCCCTGTCATATATATATGGTTGTTGGTTTCGTCCCATTTTATAGTGACATTGCCGCCGTCCATTTCAATGACTGACTCTCTTCCTTTTCTTCCAGTGAGTGCTGCTGCAACCGCCGTAGCACATGCCCCTGTTCCGCACGCCATGGTAATTCCGCTTCCGCGTTCCCATACTCTCATTCTGATATGTCCGTTATCCATGACTTGTGCAAATTCTATATTGCATCTTTCAGGAAAAGCCTCATGGTGTTCCAGTATATTTCCTATTCGTGCAATGTCTATTTGATTCAGTTTTTCTGTGAAGATGACGAAGTGTGGATTGCCCATCGACACGAATGTTCCGGGCCAATCCTCTCCGTCTGCTGTTAAGGTGATTAGTTGTTCCGACCGATTGTCTGAACCTATAAACTGCCTTGTGTTGTACAGTTTAGGTTCTGACATATCCACTGTGACACTGCACACTCTCTCATGGGCAACGTTCAGATGTAATGTCTTAATGCCCGATTTTGTCAACAGTCGGATATCGGTCTTATGGGTTATCCCTTTTTCGTAGAGGTATTTACCAATACATCTTGATGCGTTTCCACACATCATCGCCTCGCTTCCATCAGCGTTGAATATTCTCATGGAATAGTCGGCTTCAGGCATATCTACCTCACCGATGAGCACCAGTCCATCGCTTCCGATGCCTGTATGAGGCTTGCTCCATACTCTGGCAGCCTCTTCAGGGTTGGCTATATTATATAATAAGGTATTGACGTAAATATAGTCATTACCAGCCCCCTGCATCTTTGTGAAATGAACTTTAGCTTTCATCATGCTAATCTTTTTGCCTTTTTTAATTGCTTAATGTCTTATTTCTGGTGCAAAGTTACGTCGATTTGATAGTATTTGCAAGTTTATTGCAAGTTTATTTGATAACTTTTTGTGTTATTTTGTTAATTTGAAAGCAAATAGGCCATATTGCTTTCAAATTGTAAGTAACTACAATAAAAACTATAATAAATGCAAACAAAACTAATATTTTATTTTCTTATTGATATAAATATCATTGTTTTACTTACTTTTTGCACTAATTTTGCATCCGAAACAATACAGTTTGTTATCAATACGACATATTAATATAATTAGTAACATTAAAGGTTTAAGGTATGAAAAAGATTGAAGCAATCATCCGCAAAACAAAATTTGAGGAGGTGAAGAGTGCTTTGCTCTCTTCCGACATCGACTGGTTTGAGTACCACGACGTACACGGAATAGGTCAGAGCAGGCAGGAGCGCATTTATCGTGGTGTTCAGTATAACACCGATGTGATAGAGCGTGTAGCGCTAACCATCGTGTGTCGTGAAATGTTTGTCGAACCAACCATCAAAGTCATATTAAATGTAGCCCATACCGGAGAGATTGGTGATGGTCGTATTTTCCTCAGTGAGGTTATCGACACCTATTCTATCCGTACAGGTGAGAACGGCGACACGGTTTTGCGCGATAAGAAATAGTCTGGTTGCGTAATATTGAAACACAACAAGAGAAACGGATAACACAATAACACAAACACAAAATTTAGAAGATTATGAATGAAGTAGGAATTTCTCTCGATACCGTATGGATGTTGTTAGCTGCTATACTCGTATTTTGGATGCAGCCCGGTTTTGCGCTGTGTGAAGCAGGTTTCACCCGCAGTAAGAACACTGCCAATATTCTGTTTAAGAACTTTGTCGATTTCATGCTTGGTTCGGTATTGTTCTTTTTCGTAGGTTTTGGCTTTATGTTTGGCTCCGATGGCGCTGGTTTCATCGGTGCTCCCAACTGGGGCGACCTTTCTTTTTATAAGAGTGATCTGCCTGTAGAGGGTTTCTTGATGTTTGAAACAGTCTTTTGTGCCACTTCCGCCACTATTGTCAGCGGTGCCATGGCCGAGCGCACAAAGTTCTCTATGTATATAGTCTATAGCTTTTTCATCTCTCTGATTATTTATCCTGTGGAAGGCCATTGGACTTGGGGAGGTGGATGGTTGTGCAACGACGCAGCCGAAAGCTTTATGATGACCACTTTCGGACATGTGTTCCATGATTTTGCAGGTTCAGCCATTGTTCATAGTGTAGGTGGTGTGCTGGCATTGATTGGTGCTATTGCCCTCGGTCCCCGTCGCGGCAAGTATGATGCAAACGGCAAGAGCCGTGCCATTCCTGGTCATTCACTCATCTTGGCAGCCCTCGGTGTATTCATCTTGTGGATGGGTTGGTTTGGTTTCAACCCCGGTTCTCAGTTGGCAGCAACGGGTGAAGTAAACCGCATCGCTATCTCTCACGTCTTCCTGACCACCAATCTTGCAGCCGCCTGCGGTGGTATCGCCACGATGTTTGTTACTTGGATGAAGTACGGCAAACCTTCATTCTCACTGACCCTCAACGGTGTATTGGCAGGATTGGTAGGTATTACTGCTGGTTGCGATGCTGTTGATGCTTGGGGCGCCATTATCATCGGTTTGGTTTGTGGCATAGTTCTTGTATATTCTATTGAGTTCATCGACCGGAAACTTCACATTGACGACCCTGTAGGTGCTTCTTCTGTACACGGTGTATGTGGTATATTGGGAACATTGATGACCGGTCTGTTCTCTGTCAGCGAAGGACTTTTCTACGGTCATGGCTGGGGATTCCTCGGTGCCGAAGCCTTCGGTATACTGATAATCGACCTTTGGGCAGCAGTCACTGGTGTCATTCTGTTCTACTCTATTAAGAAGATTCACGGTCTGCGCGTCAGTGCCCGTATTGAAGATGAAGGTCTTGACATCTACGAACACGGTGAGACTTGCTACAACTGATCCTCTCTCCTGAGAGATCACAACAATAGTATTAATCAATAAAAAACATGAAGACGATGAAAAAGAATGTATTGCTTATATCGGTAGGACTGCTTTTTGCAGTCGCTACCGCCCATGCACAGGACAAAGTAGAAACCACTTTATCTGCCGATGTAGTAAACCATTATATCTGGCGTGGTACTGATTGCGGCAATGTAAGTATTCAGCCCACCTTGGGTGTTGCCTATAAAGGCCTGAGTCTTTCGGCTTGGGGAAGTGTAGGACTCGATAAAGACGACAACAAAGAACTCGACCTTACCGCCAGTTACAGTGTAGGTGGATTCTCTATCGGTGTCACCGATTATTGGTTTAATACCCCCGAAAAGCGTTATTTCTACTATAACGCCCATGGCACCAGCCATATCTTTGAAGGATATGTGAGCTACGATTTCGGTCCTGTTTCAGCAGCTTGGTACACCAATTTTGCAGGCAACGACGGTGTCAACAAAGACGGTGACCGTGCCTATTCATCTTATTTCGAAGTCAACGCTCCGTTTAAGTTGGGCGGTGTAGATTGGACAGCCACAGCCGGTGCGGTGCCTTTTGCCACCACCACTTACAACACTTCAGGTTTTGCGGTTACCAATCTTGCCCTCAAAGCCTCTAAAGACATTCAGATCACCGACCACTTCACCCTGCCTATCTTCGGTCAGGTGGTGGCCAATCCCAGTGATCAGAAAGCCTATTTCGTGTTTGGATTTACCCTGCAGCCCTAAGTGGCTGCAGGCTAATCCAGCCACTCCCCTATCCTAACCTCAACGCAAACATAAAAACAACAATATCATCATGTGTGGAATAGTAGCCATCTTCCATGTGGAAGAACAAACGCAAGCCCTTCGCGACAAGGCCTTGCGCATGAGTCAGAAAATACGTCATCGTGGTCCAGACTGGAGCGGTATCTATTGTGGAGGCCATGCCATTCTCGCCCACGAACGTTTGTCTATCGTCGATCCTGAGTCAGGTCAGCAACCTCTTTATAGTCCCGATCGCTGCCAAGTGCTTGCCGTCAATGGCGAGATTTATAACCATAAGGACCTTCGCGAGCGCTATAAGGATCAATACCAATTTCAAACCGGTTCCGATTGCGAGGTTATTTTAGCCTTATATCGCGACCGTGGCATCGATTTCCTTGAAGAATTGAATGGCATATTCGCTTTCGCGCTCTACGACGAAACGCGCGATGAGTTTCTCATCGCCCGCGATCCGATAGGTGTCATCCCTCTTTATATCGGCTATGATGCCGATGGCAAGGTCTATGTAGCCTCTGAATTGAAGGCGCTTGAAGGTCAGTGCGACCACTACGAACCATTTCTGCCAGGCCATTACTACTGGAGTGGCGAGGGAAAGATGCATCGGTATTACCATCGTGATTGGATGGATTACGACCAGGTGAAGGACAATAAGGCCAGTGTGACTGCTATCCATGACGGTCTTGAAGCCGCTGTACGCCGCCAACTGATGAGCGATGTACCCTACGGCGTGTTGCTCAGCGGTGGTCTTGATAGCAGTATCATCTCAGCCGTAGCCGAGAAATATGCCGATATGCGTATTGAAGACGACAGTAAGACCAAAGCCTATTGGCCCCGTCTTCATAGTTTTGCCGTTGGATTGAAGGGAGCGCCCGACCTTGCCAAAGCCCGTTTGGTGGCCGACCACATAGGCACTGTCCACCACGAAATCAACTATACCATTCAAGAAGGCCTTGATGCCATCCGCGATGTCATCTATTTTATCGAGACGTATGATGTCACTACCGTACGTGCCTCTACTCCGATGTATCTCCTTGCCCGTGTCATCAAGTCGATGGGTATTAAGATGGTACTCTCTGGCGAAGGAGCCGACGAGATATTCGGCGGTTATCTCTATTTCCACAAAGCGCCCGATGCGCGTGCTTTCCATGAAGAAACGGTGCGCAAACTCTCTAAGCTTTATCTCTACGACTGCCTCCGTGCCAACAAGAGTCTTGCTGCATGGGGTGTGGAAGGTCGTGTGCCATTCCTCGACAAAGAGTTTCTCGACATCGCTATGCGCACCAATCCTGAGGCAAAACTCTGTCCCGGCATGATGATGGAGAAGAAGATTTTGCGTCAAGCCTTTGCAGATATGTTGCCCGATGAAGTGGCATGGCGCCAGAAGGAGCAGTTCTCCGATGGTGTGGGCTACTCGTGGATCGACACGCTGAAAGCCGTTACCGCAGCCGCTGTGACCGACGAACAGATGGCACATGCCGCCGAGCGCTTCCCCATCAATACGCCACAGAATAAGGAAGAGTACTACTATCGCAGCATTTTTGCTGAGCATTTCCCTTCCGATAGTGCAGCTCGCAGTGTTCCAAGTGTGCCAAGCGTGGCATGCAGCACTGCCGAAGCATTGGCATGGGACCGTTCGTTCCAACATCTGAACGACCCCAGTGGTCGTGCTGTGAAGGGTGTTCACGAGCAGGCATATTAAGTCTGTGTTTTCTCCAGCCGATGTTTTTATGCTGGCAACAATGTCAGGTAGTAGTACTTTCTACAGTTTTTCAACTCCAAACAGTTGATATCCCCTACTCTTTTCAGTCTCCGACACGCTGTTTGTCGGAGACTGTTTTTCTTTCATTCCGCATCACTTCTCAGCCGTAGCTGACAGTTGTTTCAGCAGACAGTGGGTTGCGTATCGTCCTGATACCCTGTTTTTCAGTGATTTTTTTGATATGGTGTAACCTATTGGTATATAGAAGATTAAATACCTATAAGCGTCATGTGGTTCAGCAAACTCAATGAATTTGCTGACCAAACTCATTGAAATTGCATAGTCATCAACGTCATTCAGCATCATCGAGAACGTCATTCAACGTCATCGAGAACGTCATTCAGCATGGCTGCAAACGTCATGTAGTTGAGCAAAACAAATTGATTTGCCGAGGAAAACAAATTGATTTGCTGAGGAAAACAAATTGATTTGCTGAGGAAAACAAATTGATTTGCTGAGGAAAGTATGTTGAAAAGTGTTGAAACGTACATTATATCAGTACGTTATGCTTATTGTGTAGCAGTGGCAACAAAGGTCTTTTGTCCTACTGTGGTTTATTGTCATTTGCCAAAGAACGGCACTTCGTCCTGCCAATACAAGTGGGTATAGCTCGCCACCACATTGCCTTCGATGATAAACGGCGAAGGCGTTTGCTCATTGCGAGCGTTAAACACATCGGCGCCGGAGTGGGGCAGTGGCGGCAAAAACTGGGAGTAATGAAACTCATGACCGCGATATTCCTTCTCTCCAACTATCACGCGGCGATAGCCTAAAGATAGTTTTCGGTCGCTCTTTCGGCTGCCAATAGAGTAGGGCAGTACGCCACACATCTCGTACGTACCTTCGTCGCTGACGATATCCTTGCAGAGATACATCATGCCGCCACACTCCGCCAGTATCTTTCCGCCACTGATGGCATAGCGGCGTATGCTCGCTCTGGTTTGTTGGGCGCGTTGCAATGCCTCTAAATGCTGTTCGGGATAGCCTCCCGGCAGATAGAGTAGGGTGGTGTCTGCCGGTATCGGCTGGTTGTCTTCGGGATTGAAAAAGGTAACCCTGCCCAAGCGTTGCAGTAAATCGATATGGTGCTGATAGACAAACGAAAACGAATCGTCGTTGCGAGCCACTACGATGTGGCAGTCTGATAGTGGTCTATCGGTGTGATGGTCGATAGTTTCCTGCGGTCTCTCGCCACTTGTCAGCAGCAACAACCGGTCTATATCCACATGCTGTTCCACAAGGTCTGCCATCTCGTCCATATCCGTGGTACGACTAAAGTCCAGTCCCAAATAGCGCGACGAAGCCTCCGCTTGTCGCTGGCGCGGTACACATCCCAGACACACCAACCCTGCATCGGCTGCCGCCTCACGCAGCATGAGGTCGTGGCGTGGACTTCCCACCTTATTGAATATAACACCCTTGACATGGACATCGGCATCGTAACGCGCCAAACCCTGTAGCAGTGGTGCCACCGAATAGCCCGTATGGCTGGCATCTACCACCAGTATTACCGGCAAATGGAGTGTGGCTGCCACATGTGCCGCACTGCCTTGCTGGCGCTGAAAGCCGTCGAAAAGTCCCATCATGCCCTCCACCACACATATATCGGCATCGCGCGAAGCCTCAGAGTAGATAGCCTTCACGTGCGAATCTGTCGCCATGAAGAGGTCGAGGTTGTATGACGATCGGTGGCACGCCATACCGTGATATTTTGTATCGATATAGTCGGGACCGCACTTAAACGGTTGCACCACCCTGCCGCGACGCACCAGCGCCGCCATCATACCAATGGAAATGGTGGTCTTGCCCGACCCAGATGCCGGTGCCGCTATTAGAAATTGGGCGAAAGTATGCTTCATGGGTGCGAAATTACAAAAAAGGAGGATAATAATCCGATTTTTCTATGATTTTTTTGCCATATAACATAAAATGACTACATTTGCACCCGGAAAGAAAAGGCAATCAACGGCAGATGCCGTATGATGCAAGGGAATCCGGTGAAAGACCGGAGCTGTACCTGCAGCTGTAATCCCCCTTTGAAGCAAGTTTGTCAGTATAACGCCACTGAGGCAACTCGGGAAGGTATGACAGACTGGGGAGAGCCAGAAGACCTGCCTTATATGTTCTATCTCAGGCAAACGCCCAGACAAGACATTGCGCCCTCAGGATTAAGGGTTGACAATTTCCTATTTTATTTTAGAATGAATTATAAGGGTATTATGACTTGCAGAAACATTGCGGGTCTGCTACTTGCTATAGTAGTGTGTCCGCCGGTTTTAGCACAGAAAACCATTGAGAGCAAGGAGTCGCTGCAAGAGGTTGTGGTGACAGGAACTGGTACGCGCCACTTGTTGAAAGATGCTCCGGTACAGACCGAAGTCATCAATCGGCAGGTGCTGAAAACCTTTGCCGGACGCAGCATCGAAGACATACTCTCCCAGTTGTCAGCATCGTTCGACTTCGAACAGGGCGACATGGGATCGCAAATGCAGATGAACGGACTGGGCAATTCCTATATCCTAATACTCATCGACGGTAAGCGCCTGCATGGTGATGTAGGCGGACAAAACGACCTCGGACTTATCGACCCCAACAATATTGAGCGCATCGAGATTGTCAAGGGTGCCTCGTCGGCACTCTATGGAAGCGATGCCATAGCCGGAGTCATCAATATTATCACCCGTAAGCATAATGAAGGCGTGATGCTTGAAAACAAGACACGCTACGGATCGCATAACGATGTGAGACAGCACAACGGCATTGCCCTGCGCTTTGGACAATGGAAATCATACACCAACTTTCAACTTCAGCACAACGACGGATGGCAGAATACCGCCACCGAACATACACCAAGTTCGGCAACACCCGTCACCGACTCGAAAAGCAAAACTGCAAACGAGTTTACCAATTGGCAGATAGCAGAGCGGTTGGTATGGAATCCTACCCAACAATTAGAACTCTATGCCGAAGGATCATGGTATCAGAAGGGTATATACCGCAAGAGCGGCAAATATCCCAAATATGATGTCTATAACTATGACCTAAAGTATAAGAACGCTTCAGCCGTTGCCGGCATGCAATGGACCACTAATCGCGGTGACCTCGTCACGGCAGATGTCAGTTGGAACAAACATGCCTATTACCACGCTTTCACCTCGACAACACTGGCAGAAGGCTTCGATGAAGATGGCAACTTCATTCTCGACTACCCCTATTTCACCGGACAAAAACTGCTGATGAGCAATCAGGAGCGCACCATGTTTAATCTAAAAGGTGTGTTTGCACTCACCCCAACCAACAAACTCAGCGCCGGTATTGAGGCACGCTACGATTATCTCAAAGCTCCTGCAAGCATCAAAGGACGCACCGCCGACGATAATACCGAGGCCATCTATGTGCAAGACGAACTCCAACTGCTGCACATCCTCCAGGTGACAGCCGGACTCCGACTCAACCGCAACGAGAGTTTCGGATGGAAACTTACCCCCAAACTCTCTACCATGCTTAAACTTGGCGACTTCAGACTTAGAGCATCGTGGAGCCAGGGATTTAAGACACCCACCATCAAAGAGCTCAATTACCAGTATGCACGCGACATGAGCGGCATCATTCTGTTTTTGGGAAATCCAGACCTGAAGGCACAAACCAGCAATTACTTCTCGCTAAACGGCGAATATACCATAGGTCATTTCAACGTATCTGTTACGGGATATTATAATAAGGTGGATGATATGATAGCCTTGGTAACCATACCCAAGAGCGAAGCACCAGACGTTTACCGCCAACAGTATGGTGAGATGCTCAGTAAAGTGCGTCGCTATCACAACATGGAAGATGCCAAAACCTATGGTGTGGATGTCAATCTGCGATACACCACAGACCATCTGAGTATCGGGGCAGGGTATAGTTACCTTGATACCAAAGCCAATATCTACGACACCACACACGACAGAATGGTCAATGTCACCATCGATGGCATGGCACACCATAAAGCCAACGTCTTCGCTACATGGAACCATCAGTTTGCCACCAACTATCAGATGGGTGTCGGCATCTATGGCAAGATGTCAACCAAACGCTACTATCAGACCAACGGCAACGGTAAGGGATACCAGATATGGCGTCTCAGCACCACCCACGACCTTGGAAAAAGTAAACACATGACCTACCGTATAGAGGCTGGAGTGGATAATATCTTCAACTATGTGGATAAAACTCCACACGGATTACACCTCGGTACCAACACATCGGGTACTACGCTTTTCGCCTCGCTGACTGTCAGATTTGCGAAAGGAAAGAAGATTAGAAACATTTTTAATAATCAACATTATAACAAACAAAAAGACAATGAAGAAGATTAAATTTCTCATGATGGCAGCCGTAGCATTGCTGACTGCCTCAACATTCGTTGCTTGTGGTGACGACGACGATGACTCCAAGGGCGGACAACTGTCAAACATGGAGCGTTACCAGCAGGAAGTAGATGCTACCGTTAAGTCACAGAAGAAAAACGACAAGGCTATTCTCGTCGTTGCATTTGGTTCGACATGGCAGCAGGCATACGATGCTTTCGACCTTACCGTAGAGGAATACAAGAAAGAATTCCCTGGTTACGACGTCTATCTGTCGTTCTCTTCAGCTATCTGTATCAACCGTGCTATGGCTGGCGAACACGTAAAGCCCCGCAACTTCTATGAGCCAAAATACTGGCTGGAGGCTTTCGGACGTGTGCAGTATAAGGAAATCATCGTTCAGTCTATGCAGGTGATTCCCGGAGAAGAATACACACGTGTCATCAACGCTATGAAAGACTTCGCTAACAACTCTAACGGTGACCTCGACGATAAGTATCTGAGCACCATGACCCTTAAGCTGGGCTATCCTCTGATGGCTGAATATCCTTCAGACGTGAATAAGTTGGCTAAGGCACTCAACGACAACTTCAGTTCTTATGCACAGAAAGGCGCTTTGTTGTTCATGGGTCACGGTAACCCCGACACCTACGATACCTACAAAGCTAATGTTCGCTACACCCAGTTGGAAACAGCCCTGAAGGCTTACAACTCTAACTACTATGTAGGAACTGTTGATATGAAGGAGAACTTCAAAACTCACGTTCACCAGCGCATGGCCAACGATGGCATCACCAGCGGTAAGGTATATTGCGCTCCGCTGATGTCTATCGCCGGTGACCACGCCCACAACGATATGGCTGGTGACGACGATGCTTGGGACAATGGATTTGAGACCAACGACGAAGGTGAGGTTGAAGACACCAGTTGGAAGATGTATTTCAAACACATGGGATACACCATCGAGGACGATAGCTATACCGACGACAAGGGAATTGTAAAGGGTCTGCTTGAGTTTGCCAATGTCCGCGCACTCTATAAAGCACACACCAAGAACGCTGAAACTGTGGATTACTATCACTCAAAGAACCCCGAATAAACCAGAAACAAACATAAAATCTGATAAACTTTGAAGACCAACAGACTACTCGTTATCTTCGCCTTATCAGTAAACGCAATAGTTGCATCGGCACAGATCCACAGCAAAAGCGGATCGGCAGATGCTGACAAACAGATGAGCCTCAATCCCGTTGTAGTGACGGGGTCGGGGCATCATCAGCGTTTGGGAGTCACTGCTACACCGGTGCACGTACTCTCGGCGAAGGAAATCAAAGAGCAGGGCATCACTACATTTGCTGATGCGCTCACACATACTATGCCGCAACTTTCCATGGCACCTAATGCCATGGGGTCGCAACTCCGTTTGAACGGACTCGGAGGAAAGTATATTCTCATCCTCATCAATGGACATAAACTCAGTGGAGACATCTCCAACAACGCAGATCTCAATCGCATCAACATGGCAAGAGTGAAGCGTATAGAGGTACTCGACGGTGCGGCAAGTTCACTGTACGGCAGCGATGCCATCGCAGGAGTAATCAATATCATCACAGACCAACCTACAGGCAATCTTGTCAGTGCCACTTCCAACTCGCGGGTAAGTGGGAAAGGACAGTTTACCGAGCAGGTCAATGTAGATATCTATAGCCATGGATTCGGATCATACACCTCCTTTTCACACGATAGGGCAGACAGTTATCGCATCAACCCACTGGAATATGTGAAGGGAGAAGAGGACAAAACACAGCAATCGCTGTCGCCCTTGTTTACTGGATATAGAAACAATCTGGTCAGTCAGCGCTTCACTTGGCAGACAACCAAGCAACTGGCATTCAATGCGGGTATGGAGTATGGATATAAAAAGACTGACCGTCCCAATACAAACCCCGACATCACCGGTGGTCTCGACTATGAAATGCGCTATAAATCGCTGCGCTGGAATGTGGGAGGAATATACAAATGGAACTCAAGAAACTCCATTCAGACGGATTTTACAGTAGATCGTTACCGCTATGGAAAGGAGTATGACGTAGAAACCAAAACCTACAAGGTGGGCGATTATGTGCAGTCGAAGAAGCAACGCACCATGGATGGCGAGGTGAAAGCCATACTCGGACTCACCCAAAACTCTACAACCATCTTCGGTGTTGATTGGCGCAACGATATGTTGGTGACTACATCAGGAAACATAGACAATAATGCCTATACCCTTTCTGGCTATGGACAGCACGAAATGGCATTGCCACTACACCTCAAAGCTACCGTTGGTGCACGCTATACCTACCATAAGGAGTTTGGTAGCAGACTGACACCAAAGGTGGCACTGATGTTTAGCAACGGACCTATACGACTCAGAGCAACCTATAGCAACGGATTCAGAGCTCCCGGACTCGACGAACTCTATTACCGTTACTTCTCTGTCAATCGCGGAAAACCACAGGTGTCGTTTGGCAACAAAAACTTGAAATCGGAAGCCAGCCACTATGTATCGCTGGGAGCAGAATATCGCGTTAGCCGCTTCTCGCTGTCGGTCATGGGTTATATCAACCGCATCAACGACATGATTATCAAGGATAATATCAAGCTCACTGACCCATTGCGTGAGATGCTGAAGGCTGAATTTCCTGAAATGACAGATGAACAAGCCAACAAAATGACGTCTTATGCACACTATGTCAATAGCGACAAGGGTGATGTGAAAGGACTACAGGTCAACATCTACGCTAATCCTGTCGATGGATTCAACTTCAATGTGAACTATGCCTATACCTATGCACAATCGAAATCGGGCGACGAATGGCAGATTCTCGACCGCAGTATCAAGAATGCACTTACGCTGTCGGCAAGTTATAGCCGCGCTTGGGGCATCTACCGCTTGTCGGCTAATGTCAATGGCAGACTACAATCGAAAACCTATTATGCGGCTTACGAGGATGCACCGGGCTATGGGGTGTGGAATATCAATACCACACACACCTTCTCGCTGGCTCGCCATCTGACCGTAGAGCCCAGTTTGGGTATAGACAACATATTCAACAAGACGGACAACCGAATAGACAGCAGCCTGCGACGCTATGCACTCTATTCACCGGGACGTATGTTGGTAGCTGGATTAAAAATTAAGTTATGAAACAAATCATCGTTGTAGGAATAGGTCCGGGAAGTATGGACGACATGACAATGGCTGTGCGAGAAACCCTCGCACAAGCCGATGTCGTGGTGGGATATAAGTTCTATTTCCAGTTTATAAAACCCTTGCTGCCCGATACCGCACAGTGTATCGACACTGGAATGAAGCGTGAGTATGAGCGTGCAAAAATAGCTTTTCAACTGGCAGAACTGGGCCATCAGGTGATTGTCATGTCGTCGGGCGATGCCGGCATCTATGGCATGGCATCGCTGATATGGGAGATGAAGGCGAAAAGTCAGTCGGATGTAGAGGTTATCGTGCATCCGGGCATATCCGCTTTTCAGAAGGCAGGCGCCTTGTTGGGCGCTCCTGTCAGTCACGACTTCTGTGTGATTTCACTCTCTGACCTGATGACTCCATGGAATCTTATAGAACGTCGCATCACTGCGGCAGCACAGGCAGACTTTGTGACTGCCGTCTATAACCCACGTTCCAACGAGCGCTATTGGCAGTTGGGACGTCTCAAGGAGATATTCCTCAACGCGGGAAGAAGTCCTGAAACCCCCGTCGGCTATGTCAGGCAGGCTGGGCGTGAAGGAGAAACGGTAGTGCTTACCACGCTCGGAAAGCTCAATCCGGATGATATTGATATGCTGACCATCGTCATCATAGGTAATTCGCAGACCTTTGCCTTTGCCGACAAGATGATAACACCGCGTGGCTATATACAGAAATATGGTCAGAAAGAGAATGAAAAGTCGATAGGTGCGGGTATTATGACCGAGAGTTTTCACACTATTCTATCAGAGCTGCACCGCAAAGACTATCCCACCGACCATCGTTGGCTATTGCTACATGCCATCCATACCACTGCCGATTTCGAAATGGAGAATGTGCTCTATACAGATCAGGGTGCTGCGGAGTGCATCTTTGAGCGTATCAGACAAGGAAAGCTCAAGACCATCGTGACCGATGTCACCATGGTGGAGAGCGGCATACGCAAGGGTGCTTTGCAACGGTTAGGACTGGAAGTGAAGTGCTATCTACACGATTCAAGAGTGGAACAGATAGCAGCCCAACAGCATATCACACGGACACAGGCTGGCATACGACTGGCTGTGGAGGAACATCCCGATGCACTATTTGCCTTTGGCAACGCACCTACAGCACTTATCGAACTTTGCGAACTGATGCGTAAGGGTAAAGCACGACCGCAAGGTATCGTGGCTGCACCTGTTGGATTCGTACATGTGAAGGAGTCTAAGTATATGGTGAAGAGTTTTGCTGACGTACCCAAGGTCATTGTTGAAGGGCGCAAGGGTGGCAGTAATATTGCTGCAACACTGTGTAATGCCATCATGACACTCGACGACGCCATTCAACTCGTGCCGGGAAGAGATTTATAATAAAACACAATCGATGATGTTACAGTTTACAGTCATAGGTATCAACGACCATCCCAATCCAGTATTTCCTTCAGAAGTGGAACAGCTTATCGCTACATCGACGGTGTTTTCGGGTGGAAGCCGACATCATGAAATCATGGCGGAACGGTTGCCACATGGTGCACAGTGGATAGATATCACCGTTCCGCTTGCGGATGTGTTCAGGCAATATATGGCATGTGAGGGACACATCGTGGTGTTTGCATCTGGCGATCCATTATTCTATGGTTTTGCAACAACGTTGAAAAGACAGTTTCCTGAGGCTCCAATCCGCGTCGTACCCACGTTTCATTCCCTCCAAATGTTGGCACATCGACTCGTTTTGCCCTATCACGACATGACGCTTGTATCGCTCACAGGAAGACCATGGAATGCCCTCGATGCGGCACTGATAACTGGAAAACAGAAGATAGGATGTCTCACAGACCGTCACCATACACCGGCTACCATTGCACAGCGCTTGTTGGACTATGGTTATGACAACTACGAAATAGCCATTGGCGAACACTTGGGAAACCCACAGACGGAGCATATCTGTCAAATCAGTATTGAACAGGCGGCATCGCTCTCTTTTGCACAACCAAACTGCTGCATACTGTTGCAGAAAGAATTCCGTGAAAATGTTCCCATGGGAATACCCGACGAGGATTTCTCCATACTTGATGGCAGACCCAAGATGATTACCAAGATGCCCTTCCGACTGTTGAGCATCCAACAGCTGGGACTCCATGCCGATAGTGTACTGTGGGATGTGGGATTCTGTACTGGTAGCATATCGATAGAAGCCAAACGGCTCTATCCCACAATAGATATTGTGGCATTTGAAATAAGAAAGGAGGGGGAGGCGCTCATGCGCGAGAATACGCGCCGATTTGGTACTCCAGGCATACAGACTGTCATAGGCGATTTCATGCTGCAGCATCTTGATACGTTGCCCAAACCTACCAGTGTGTTTATCGGAGGACATGGCGGAAAACTCAAAGAAATGATGGCAAAACTCTGTGAAGTGTTGCCATCGGGAGGCTGTATGGTGATGAACTGTGTGACGGAAGAGAGCAACAGACTCTTTGAAGAAGCCTGTCAGAGCCTTCCGCTCACACCACAAACGCCATTACACCTGACACTTAACGATTATAACCCTATAACAATAAGGAAATGCATCAAGCAATAATTATCCTTTCGGAAGATCAGCGGATGCTGGCAGAAACGATGGCCAGAGAGACCGATGCCGATATCTTGTCGGTAAAAGACGTGGAAAAAAGCTGGAAATACTACGAGGCTTTTGTATTTATTGCCGCGCTGGGCATCTGTGTACGTACGATAGCACCGCTCTTGGAAGACAAGCATACTGATCCTGCAGTGGTTTGTGTAGATACCTGCGGACGCCATGCCATTGCCGTGGCATCAGGACATGTGGGGGGTGCCAACGAACTCACCCGGCATATTGCACATATCATAGGGGCAGAAGCTGTCATCACTACGCAGAGTGACTTAAATGATTTGTGGCCTCTCGACATATTGGCGCAACGCTTTGGATGGGTCATGGCTGATACACACATCAATCAACAGATTGCTCTGTTTGTTGCTCAACAGCCTACCGCATTGTTGTTGGAAACAAGAGACAAGGGTACTGACTGGATGGAAAGCCATTGCTTGCCACACGTCAGCGTGTTCTATCATGCGGAAGACATCGATATGGAACGCTATAAACTACTTTTGGTGGTGGGGCCTGTAATGCCCGAAACTCAATTGCCGACCGTGTGGTATTCGCCTAAGTGCCTGCATGCCGGCATCGGACTGGCACATCAAGCGCCCATCACTCACTTGCAAAGCATCTGCAAGTGTATCAGTGATCATCGCATCATGCAGCAGGCAATTGTCGCTTGGCATACTATTGATGTGAAAGCTGACGAACCTATCATACGAAAACTACAGGAAGAAGCGCCTGTGCAACTATTGACTGCCGACGAACTCAATACCAAGGAGGTGCCCACACCCAGCGCAGTGGTGGAAAACCACGTAGGCACTAAGAGCGTTTGTGAAGCTGCGGCTATGTTGGGAGCAGCCACCAACGACTTGTTGATGACCAAGCAGAAGGGTACACACTGGACACTTGCCATGGCTGTCGAACCTCGCTATGAACGTCGTGGACACGTGGAAATAGTTGGGGCAGGCCCCGGTGATCCTGATTTGGTATCTGTGCGCGGACGCCGTTTCTTAGAGACAGCAGACCTTATATTATATGCTGGCAGTCTTGTACCGCGCGAACTCACGCTCTGTGCGAAGGATGGAGCCGTGGTGAGAAGTAGTGCTTCGATGGCATTGGAAGAGCAATGCGAACTGATGAAATCGTTTACCGACCGTGGACTCTTAGTGGTGAGACTCCATACGGGAGACCCTTGTATCTTTGGAGCTATACAGGAACAAATGGCATTCTTTGATGACAATGCCATCAGTTATCATATCACACCGGGCATATCATCGTTCTTGGCGGCTGCAGCAGAGTTGCGCTCGCAGTTTACCATACCTGAGCGTTGTCAAACGATAATACTTACACGCGGTGAAGGGCGTACGCCTATGCCTGAAAAGGAAAAACTGCATCTCCTCGCACGAAGTCAAAGTACGATGTGCATCTTCCTCAGTGCAGCTATTGTGGATGATGTGCAACGGCAGTTGTTGCAGGAGTATCCGCCCCATACACCCGTTGCTGCATGCTACCATCTGACGTGGCCTGACCAGCATATCTACCGCGGCAGGCTCGATCAGCTATCTGCTATTGTCAAAGATAACCATTTGACATTGACCACCATGATTGTTGTGGGAGAGGCTATCGATAATCGACATGGATTGTCGGAACTATACAGCAGTCATTTTACACATCTTTTTAGAAAAGCTACAAAGGAATGATACTGGTATTGGGAGGTACCACAGAAGGACGAAAAGCCGTTGCCGAACTGGAAGAGGCTGGTAACATTTTCTACTATTCCACGAAGACGGGAGAGCAGGAAGTGGAACTTTGTCATGGCATTGCCATACAAGGTGCCATGACAGAAGAGGCTATGTTGGCGTTTTGTCAACAGAAGCAGATACGTCTGCTGGTGGATGCTGCCCATCCTTTTGCCACCATACTGCACCATACGGTGGCAAGGGTGGCAAATCAATTGCGGTTGCCCGTCATCAGGTTTGAACGCATCTTTCCTCCACGTGACACGGACATCACATGGGTAGATTCCTATGACGACGTGGTACAACTATTGAGCAAACAACCTGGAACGATAGTGGAAGCCACTACGGGGGTACAGAGTATTGCCCGGTTGAAAGTATTGGAAAACCATGGCATCAAGATGTATTATCATATTCTGGACCGACCATCGAGCCTGATCAAGGCTTTGGCTTGTGGTGTTGGCATGGATCAACTCATCCGATACGGACAGGAGAATCAACTCCATGCAGATGTCATGATAATGAAGGAGAGCGGACTTTCGGGTGGTTTTCAACAAAAGGTGGATGAAGCCAGACGGCGCAATATGAAGATGATTGCTATCCGCAGACCAGCTATGCCGCAGTCGTTTCAGAGTGTAAACGGTGAACATGGAGTGCGATTGATGGTAGAAAAACTGTTGCCTGAGTTCTTTCCGCTACATAGCGGGCTGACTACGGGTACTTGTGCTACTGCTGCTGCTGTGGCTGCCTATCGTCAGTTGATGGGCAAACAACAAACCGATACGGTCGATGTCATGCTGCCCAACGGTGAGACAATACCTGTGGCGGTGGGTTATGGCATGGGGTATGCGTATGTGATCAAACCAAGTGGTGACGACCCTGATATTACCAAAGGAGCGGAAATACGTGCTGCGGTGACCTGTACAGGACAGCCGCTTTCCATCAAAGGTGGTGAGGGTATCGGTCGTTTCACACTTCCTGGTTTTGATTATCCACCAGGTGAAGCTGCCATCAACAAGGTGCCGCGACAGATGATACACCGTAATCTTCATGAGGCATCGGTATGTGTGACGCTGTCTGTAGTGGGAGGTGAAGAACTCGCACAACATACGTTTAATCCACGATTAGGCATTGAGGGCGGTATCAGTATCGTTGGTGTGTCGGGCATTATCAAACCTTTTTCAGAGCAAGCCTTCGTTGATAGCATCCGCAAATGTATGACAGTGGCAAAGGCTGCAGGTTTTGATACGGTTGTTATCAATAGCGGTGCGAAAAGCGAAAGAATGGTTCGCAACCGCTTTCCAACATTGCCAGCACAGTGTTTTGTGGAGTATGGCAACTATATCGGCGATACCTTGAAGATTGCGCAACAATTGCAGTTTGCGCAAGTATGTTTGGTGATGATGATGGGCAAGGCGGTGAAATTGGCAGCCGGACATCTGGATACCCATAGCAAGCGTTGTACGATGGACAAAGACTTCATTGCTAAGATGCTGGCAGAGGCTGGATGTGATGAGAATGTATGCCGTAGGGCGCTGCAAATGACTCTGGCACGTGAACTATGGACTATCGTGCCCGCCGACCGCCAACAGGCTTTTATCGATGTGTTGACTGGTTATTGCTATCGGGTGTGTCATCCGTTGTTGCCCAATGGACAGTTGGAGATCATTATATTGAATGAAGAATAACAAAACAAACATAATAACTGACGAACATGAAGAAGTTCTACATTTATCTTTTCATCGCTTTCCTTGCTGTAACAGTGGGGTGTACAGGCAATAAAAAACAACAAGATGGGCAGTCTGCCGAACTGTCAAAAGCTACCGACAGTCTGAGTATAGTACAGCCAAAATATGCCAAGGGATTCCATGTGGAATATCCCGGTAACGGCATCCGATTAGTGGAAGTGAAGGACCCACAGAAAGGAAAAGGTATGACCTATCGTTTTGCACTTGTCAACAGAGGTGCCACTGTTGAGATTCCTGACGGATATACTAAGATAGAGGTACCTGTGCGTAGTGTCGTACTGATGACCATGTTGCAACTTTCAAACTTTACTGTCCTTGACGCTACGCAAGTGGTGAAGGGTATTACGGGTACAAAAAATCTCTTTGATAAGCAGATCAAGGCTCGTGTCAAAGCTGGTGATATTGTGAAAATAGGTATGGAAGGCAACTTTGATCCCGAACTGGTGATGGCTGCCAAACCTGATGTGATTTTCATATCGCCATTCAAACGAGGTGGTTATGATGCCATCAAGGAGACTGGTGTGACGCTTGTGCCACATCTCGGCTTTAAGGAACTCGACCCGTTGGGACAGGCTGAATGGATTAAGTTTGTGGCTCTTTTCGTAGGCAGGGAGCGTGAAGCAAATACTGTTTTTCAGGAGATTGCCGACCGCTATGAGGCGTTGAAGGAGAAAGTGGCAAAGGCTAATGACAAACGTCCTACTGTGTTTAGCGGTGAAATGCATGGTGGTAACTGGCATGCTGTAGGCGGAAAGAACTATTTGGCACAGATCTTCCGTGATGCAGGTGCAGACTATGTTATCCAAGACGATAATACCGGAGGTGAGCCCATCGACTTCGAAGCGATGTATGTCAAGGCTGCGCAAGCCGACTATTGGCGTATTCTGAATAGTTTTCCGGGTGACTTTTCCTATGAAGCACTTGCTAAATCGGAACCTCGTAATAAGCTCTTTAAGGCTTATAATGACCGCCACGTGATCTATTGCAATATGAAACGCCAACCGTATTACGAGATTTCTCCTGTCTGTCCTGATAAGGTTTTGGCTGATTTCGTTGCCATTTTCCATCCCGAACTCATGCCGAAGGATTACAAACCGACATTCTATCATCTGTTGAAACAATAATATAGCTATACAAGTGAAACATCGTCCTGCCATCATGATGGCTTTCACTCTTGTGGGAGTGGCCGTCCTTTTCCTGTTCAACATCCTTATCGGAACGGTAACGATACCTTTGCGTGCCGTGACAGACATACTCCTTGGACTCGATACTACGGGATATGATGCCACGGAGGTTACCATCTGGAGTAATATTATATGGAACTCACGATTTCCACAGACGCTTACGGCGCTCTTGGCAGGCGCAGGTCTGGCGGTGAGTGGACTTCAGATGCAGACCGTTTTCCACAATCCTTTGGCAGGACCGTCGGTGCTTGGTGTGTCTAACGGTGCTTCGCTTGGTGTGGCATTCGTTGTGCTGTTGAGCAGTTCCATTGGTGGTGTGGCATTGAGTAGATTGGGTTATGTGGGCGATGTAGCTATGACTATTGCCGCTATGGCTGGTTCATTGCTCGTATTAGCACTCATCATATTTGTGGCAAGATACGTACAGGGAAATGTTACGTTGCTACTTATCGGTGTGATGACTGGTTATCTTGCCACATCTATAATAGGCATTCTGAAATTTTTCAGTGCTGAAGAGGATGTCAAGGCGTATGTGGTGTGGGGATTGGGATGCTTCACACGCACCAGTGGCACACAACTTATGGTCTTTACCGTTATGATGGCGGTGTTGTTGCCTATGAGTATGCTGCTCATCAAGTCGATGAACATGTTGCTATTGGGAGATAATTATGCACGAAATTTAGGACTTGATATCCGTCGCTCACGCACCTTGATTATCGTTTCTTCGGGTTTGCTTGCTGCTGTAGTGACTGCCTATTGCGGTCCTATCATGTTTATTGGATTGGCTGTACCCCATCTGGCGCGTGTTTTGTTTCGCACCTCAGACCATCGATGGTTAATGCCTGCCACCTTGTTTTCTGGTATTATGCTTACGTTGATATGCTGTTTGTTGTCGCGATTGCCCGGTTTTGAAGGCGCTCTGCCCGTCAATAGTGTGGCAGCACTGGTAGGTGCTCCTATC
The DNA here is from genome assembly GCF_002251185.1 of Prevotella sp. P5-126. NCBI lineage: Bacteria > Pseudomonadati > Bacteroidota > Bacteroidia > Bacteroidales > Prevotellaceae > Prevotella > Prevotella sp. P5-126. The sequence goes on along the minus strand of NZ_NPIZ01000053.1, from coordinate 176,039 downwards.
GTGGCGATGATGCTTATCAAGCGTAAATAGCAAATGAAAGCGTGCAGACACGAATGGATTCGGTCTGCACGCAATGGTTTTTGTGTTTGTATTGTTTGTGATGTTATTTCTTGAGGAAGTCATCCACCTTGGCGGCAGTCTGTTTACCGCTTGCTAATGCACGTACCACAAGACTGGCGCCATTGGCAGCATCGCCGCAAACGAAAACATTCTTGGGATACTGTGGATGTTCGGGTTTGAGGAATCCCATAGCGAGTAATACCAGTTCGGCTTTGATAATCTCTGGTTTTCCCTTTTCCACCATGAGTGGACGACCGCCCTCTGGATTGGGTTTCCAATCTATTTCTTGCACGCGTACACCAGTCAGTTTACCGTCCTTGCCTATGAATTCAAGTGAATTGATATTCCAGCGACGGGTGCATCCTTCCTCGTGGCTACTCGTAGTTTTGAGAGTTCTGGGGTATGCAGGCCATGGATTCTTAGGATCTTCTGGTCCTACAGGTGGCTTAGGCATGATTTCTATCTGTGTCACGCTCTTACAACCCTGACGGTGGGCTGTACCAATACAGTCGCTACCGGTGTCACCGCCACCAATGACGAGCACGTCTTTACCCTTAGCGGTGACGATTTCGTCTTTCTTAAACTCTATACCATCGAGTATTCTATTCTGTTGTGAGAGAATGTCGAGTGCAAAGTGAACTCCCTTGAGTTCGCGTCCGGGAATCTTCAAATCGCGTGCTGTTGGTGTACCGGTGGCAATCACTACGGCATCAAACTCGTTGGCGAGTGACAGATGCTGTAGGTCGATATCGGCTTCAAATACAAACTTAATACCTTCATCATACAACACTTTCATGCGTCGGTCTATAATGGCCTTGTTGAGTTTGAAGTTGGGAATACCATAACGCAACAGACCTCCGGCAGCTTCATGACGGTCATAGACGGTCACCTCATAACCCTTTAGATTCAAATCATTAGCTGCTGCGAGGCCGGCAGGACCTGCTCCGATGACAGCCACGCGTTTGCCGTTGCGCTTGGGATGGTGGGTAATAACATAACCCTCACGGAATGCGGCTTCTGTGATAGAGGCTTCATCTTCTCGGTTGGTAGTGGGTTCGTGTTCTATCAAATTGAGAATGCATGCTTTCTCGCACAATGCTGGGCAGATGCGTCCTGTGAATTCAGGGAACGGATTGGTGGCATTGAGTAGCCGATAGGCAAGTTCCCAGTCTCCACGATACAAAGCATCGTTCCATTCGGGTGGTTTGTTGCCCAGCGGACAAGCCCAGTGGCAGAATGGAACACCACAGTCCATGCAGCGTGATGCCTGTGCTTTGCGTTCCTTGGTATTGAGCGTTTGCTCCACTTCACCGAAGTCGTGGATACGGTCATGTATTGGACGATAGCCAGCTTCTTGCCGGTGTATCTCTAAGAATGCTTTTGGATTTCCCATAGTTGTCTATTGTCTTTCTGTGCTTCAATGCTTAATAGTCTCTTTGCATATCAGCGATTTTCTGTCTGAGTTTGTTCATTTGTTCTTCTTGCAGCACGCGTTTGTATTCGATAGGAACTACTTGAATGAAGTCCTCTACGTAACGCTGCCAGTCATCGAGCATGGTACGTGCCAGTTTTGAACCGGTGTACAGATAGTGTTGTCTGATGAGTTCGTGTAGTTCCTTGCGGTACTGTGCTTCTTCTACAAGGTTGATTTCTACCATATCCATATTGCAGAAATAGTCGAAGTTATGGTTTTTATCCCATACGTAAGCAACACCGCCCGACATTCCTGCAGCAAAATTGCGTCCTGTCTGGCCTAAAACGACGACGCGTCCGCCTGTCATATATTCGCAACAGTGGTCGCCAGCACCTTCTATAACGGCTATAGCTCCTGAGTTTCTTACTCCGAAACGTTCGCCAACCTTACCATTGATATAGAGTTCGCCGCTTGTAGCACCATAAAGTCCGGTATTTCCTGCAATGATATTATCTTCTGCATTGAAGTTAGATCGTACTGGAGGCAGTATGGCAATACGTCCGCCTGATAGTCCCTTTGCGAAGTAGTCGTTGGTTTCGCCTTCCAGTTTGAATGAAATACCCTTGTTGAGGAATGCACCAAATGACTGACCAGCCGATCCTTTGAACTTCACATTGATGGTTTGGTCGGGTAATCCTTGCTGTCCATAGCGGAGGGCAATTGTTCCTGCAAGTGTTGCGCCAACGGCTCGGTCGGTATTTCTGATGGCAAAGTCAAGATTGACTTCTTCCTGACGCTCTATGGCTGGCTCTGCACCGCGTATCATCTGTGCATCGAGCGAAGTAGTGTCAGTGTGCATTTCGCTGGTTGGGATATGGCAGAGTGCTGTCTTACTGTCACCCTCTTTAAAGAGCAGACGTGTGAAATCGAGCACAGGTTTGTGGTCTGTTGTTGTCTCTGTATCCTTTACCACAGCAAGTTCTGTATGTCCCACGATATCGTTAAGGCGACGGAAGCCCATTTCAGCCAAATATTCGCGTACTTCTCTTGCAAGGAAAGTGAAGTAGTTGACGAGATATTCGTAGCGTCCGATGAAGTGCTTACGCAGTTCCGGATTCTGTGTGGCAACACCCATAGGACAGGTGTTGAGGTTACATTTGCGCATCATCATACATCCTAATACGATAAGTACGGATGTGCCGAAACCAAACTCCTCGGCACCCATCAGTGCCATGAGTATGACATCGCGTCCGGTTTTGATTTGTCCATCAACTTGGAGGCGTACCTGTCCGCGTAATCCATTCTTTACCAAGGTCTGCTGAGTTTCGCTCAGTCCGATTTCAGGCGATATTCCTGCAAAGCGCATACTGCTGGCAGGTGATGCGCCTGTGCCGCCTTCAGCACCACTGATAACGATAAGATCGGCCTTTGCCTTTGCTACACCGGCAGCAATAGTTCCTACACCACTCTCTGCAACGAGCTTGACGCTGATGGCAGCGCGAGGGTTTACGTGTTTCAAATCAAAGATGAGTTGAGCCAAATCTTCGATAGAGTAGATGTCGTGGTGTGGTGGCGGAGAGATAAGACTGATACCCGGAATGCTGTGACGTGTCTTTGCAATGACCTCATTGACCTTGAATCCGGGCAACTGACCACCTTCGCCAGGTTTTGCACCCTGTGCTACTTTGATTTGAATTTCTTCTGCATTGACAAGATATTCAGTTGTGACACCGAATCTACCACTGGCCACCTGCTTGGTTTTAGAAGATAGAGAGATGCCGTCAACGGTACTGTGAAAACGTTCAGAGTCTTCACCGCCCTCACCAGTATTACTTCTTGTTCCCAGCAGATTCATAGCCAGACAAATGGCTTCGTGTGCTTCTTTCGACAGTGCGCCAAATGACATTGCACCTGAAACAAAGTGCTTGACAATGCTTTCTACGGGTTCTACCTCTTCAAGAGGGATAGGATTCTTCTTGAAACCAAGGAAGTCGCGGATGAAGATGGGTTCTGCTTTGTCATCCACCAAGTGTGTATATTCCTTGAATTTTTCATAGTTGCCTGTGCGAGTAGCAAGTTGCAAGGTGGCAATAGTTTCTGGATTCCATGCATGACGGATACCGTCTTTGCGCCAATGGAACTGTCCTAAATTGGGCAAGAAAGCCTCGGCTGCTGTTTCTGCATCGTTTCCGGTGGCGAAAGCCTTGTCGTGTAGTATGATAGCATCGCGTGCGATACGTTCCAAACCGATACCACCAATGGTGCTCACCTCTGTGCCGAAATATGCCTTCAGGAGACTCTCGTTGAGTCCGATGCTCTCGAATATCTTAGCACCGCGATAGCTACGGATGGTAGAAATACCCATCTTAGCCATAATTTTAAACAGTCCTTTCTTGACAGCCTTGATATAATTGGCCTCGGCTGTAGTATAGTCTTCCTGTATCTTGTGGCGCTTGACGAGGTCGTCGAGTATGGCAAACGTCATATAAGGACACAGCGCTGAGGCGCCATAGCCTAAGAGCAGAGCAGCATGCATCGTTTCACGAATCTCGCCACTTTCAACGATAAGGGCGGTTTGCACACGCTTTCCAACGCTGATGAGATAATGGTGGACAGCGCTGACTGCGAGTAATGATGGGATGGCAGCGTGGTCTTGATCTACTTCACGGTCTGATAAGATAATGTAGTTGTAGCCTGCATCAACCGACTGTTCTGCATCGTGGCAGAGTTTCGATAGTGCATCGCGGAGTCCATCTTCACCCTTTTTACATTCAAAGAGCATGGGAAGCTTCACGGTGTTGAATCCTTTATAGCGAATATTGCAGAGTATATCGAGCTGAGTGTTATTCAAAATGGGGTGGGGGAGACGCACCATCTTACAATTGCTCTCGTCTGGAGTGAGGATGCCAGCGCCTACACGACCTATATACTCCGTGAGCGACATGACAAGTGATTCGCGGATAGAGTCGATAGCAGGGTTTGTGACTTGGGCAAACTGTTGACGGAAATAGTTGAAGAACGTTTGTGGACGATTGCTCAACACCGCCAATGGTGTGTCGTTACCCATGGCAGCGGTAGGCTCAACACCATTGACTGCCATCGGTGCGATGGTGCCATCGACATCTTCCTCGCCATAACCGAACATCACTTCTTTTTGCAAAAGGTTATCTACGCTGTTGGCTATATGGCGACCGCTCTTGAGTTTCTCCAACTGGATACGGTTGGTAGAAAGCCATTGGCGATAGGGATGCTCCTTGGCGAGCTGTTCCTTGATTTCGCCATCATAGTAGATTTTGCCCTCTTGGGTATCGATGAGCAAGATTTTACCTGGTTGCAAGCGACCTTTTTCAGCCACTTCCGTAGGATTGAAATCGATTACTCCTGCCTCAGAAGCTACTACCATCGTATCGTTTTTAGTAATGGTATAGCGTGCAGGACGTAGGCCATTGCGGTCGAGCATACCACCGGCAAAGCGCCCATCGCTAAAAAGTAGAGCTGCGGGACCGTCCCATGGCTCCATCAGAATAGAGTGGTATTCATAGAAAGCCTTAAGATCTTCGGATATTGGGTTCTTGTCGTTGAACGATTCAGGCACAAGAATACTCATGGCATGAGGCAATGACAGACCACTCATCACAAAGAATTCTAATACATTATCAAGTGATGCCGAGTCGCTCATACCCGGTTGTACGATGGGCGAGATTGCTGGAGTAAGTGGTGAATCCTCTTTCAACAATACGCTTTCGCGTGCCTGCATCCATCCACGGTTGCCGCGTATGGTGTTTATTTCACCATTGTGTGCCAACAGTCGGAAAGGTTGTGCGAGCGACCAAGTGGGGAAGGTGTTGGTACTGAAACGTGAGTGTACAAGTGCCAGACCACTGGTGAAATAGGGATTTGAAAGATCGGGAAAATACTCACGCAGCTGTTTGCTGGTGAGCATTCCCTTGTAAATGATGTTTGTGTTGCTTAGCGAACAGATATAGAAGTCTTCATCGCTGACGCGATGTTCTATCTTTTTGCGGATGACATAGAGTGTGCGTGGGAAGTCGGCAACGCTGTCGTCGGCAACTCCAGTAACGAAAACCTGCTTGATGTCGGGTTCATTGCCCAGTGCTGCCTGTCCCAAACATTCGGGATTGACGGGCACGTTACGCAGATGCATTAACTGCAACCCCTCGCGCTCTATTTCTTCTATCATAATAGAGAGTATCTCTTGTTGGCGTTCCTTGTCTTTTGGAAGGAAAATCAAACCTGTTCCGTACTTTCCTTTTTCAGGTACAGGAATGCCTTGAAGCAGTATAAACTCGTGGGGAATCTGCAACATGATACCTGCACCATCGCCGGTTTTCTTGTCAGCGCCCTCTGCACCGCGGTGCTGCATATTTTCCAGCACTCGTAAAGCATTATCTACTAATTCGTGACTTTTATTGCCATGGATGTTGACCACCATGCCCACACCGCAGGCATCATGTTCATAATCATGTTGATAAAGCCCTTGTTGTTTGTTGGTTTGCTTACACTTTGTCATATTATCCTCTATTTAAACTTTCTTTCTGCTTGCAAAATTACAAAATAATATAGCAATATGATAGGATAAGCGGTGGTTTTCTATCTACAAATGAAAGCTTGCAAACGAATTGTAAGCAATATATATAAGATTGCTTACAATCTAACAAAAAATATCCATATATTATTTAAAATATTAAGAAACATGTAAAAAATGGATTTATATGCCGTTTTTTCGCGCAGAATGTTTAATTTTGCAGTTATGAAACAGCGTCTTTTCCACTTTGTATTGTTGCTTCTGCTGATGACTTTTGGTCAGCAGCAGGAGGTTTTTGCCGTGGAAAGATGTAACGAATCGGTGCCTGTTTCCGACCAGATTTATGATAATGATAGCAAACATCAACCTTTGGGTGAGGCACTGTTGACAGATGTTTATGATGGCTATCGTATTGCTACGCCACGCTTGTTGCGCTTGCCCACCATGGGCGGTGGGCGTCCTACAGGCCAGCGATTAGTAGCCGTTTCGCTGAAAACCCCAATCATTCTTATACATGATCACTATGATGGGCGTCGTCGCCAAGAGGTGTCACCCCATCAGAGTGCCGTCTCGTGCCAGTATTATATCATTGCACTGAGGCGGATTCTGCGTTAGCAGTGTGTTTCTTTATTGGCCTTCTTGGCCTATAGCACAATGATTTATTTATTTTAAGAAACACATTCTAACATCAAAAAACAATGGCAAATTATAAACACATGGAGATGGCTGAGGCTCTCTCCAACGATTCTCGTATTAATATCAGTCGTGGTTTTCTCGGATTGAAGACCAATCTTACCTACGCCCCCACATCATCTAAAATCAATCTGAAGGTCAATGAGTATGCTCCAGATATGGAAGGCCGACTCACACAACTGCTTCAGACTGACGGTAAGACGATGCGTCGCGAAGTGGAAAAGGGTAAGTTGCCCACTGTTGCGGTTGGGCCTTTCCGTTTGGAAATAGCTTGTTCGCAAGACTATGAATACCTTGCAGTTCAACTTTTCCGTTTTTCCAATTTCAACTATTCGCCCATGACAGAGATGAAAGTCTATGAAGGCGATGACGCACTGGCAGTCTCTGCGCTACTTTGTTAAGCGCTTTTATATATGTTGATAACAGGGCTGTTGCATCTCGATGCGGCAGCCCTTCATGGTATGTGGCTGACACTTTGTAAGTCGAGAAACTCTGGGTTGTCTCCATAAAGACAATCTTTTTGCTACGACTTCTCTTGTATTTGTTTATAGAAAAGGTGTAGAGTTAGAAAAAATAATGTATCTTTGCAGTCGAATAACTGCAACGCTAAATGATAGAAAACAAGGTATATAAATCGAGAGTGGATACTTGGCTCGTGATATTATTCATGTGTGTTATCGGCTTTTTGATATGGCAGGTGATAGTCACCAACTATGAATGGATAATTGTAGTGGTGACGGTGTTGATGACATGGCTCTTAGTAGATCTGTTGCTGCATACCGACTATACCATTGGAGAAGGGGTGTTGAAGGTGAGGTGCGGCATGTTTATCGGATGGGATGTACCTATCGACAAGATACTGAAGATAACGCCTTGTCGTACGATGCTTAGTTCGCCAGCATTGAGTCTTCAGCGCATTTGTATTTTCTACAACCGCTTCGATGATATTATCATATCGCCCAAAAACAGTCAGGAGTTTGTACAAGAACTGCTACGACAGAACCCTAATATAGAAGTGAAAATATGATGACCGAACATAATATGGTCGAATACCAGAAAATGGTGCGCGGCGAGGAGTATAATGCTTGTGATGCGTACCTTATACAACTATTGAATAAATGTAAGGACGATTGTTGGGAATACAACCAGATACGTCCAACCGATTTGCAGGCACGCAACTTAAAACTGCAACAGATGTTGGGAACCAGTGAAACTGATACCTTTATTGTACAACCGTTCTGGTGTGATTATGGTACAAATATACACGTGGGTAAGCGTTTCTTTGCCAATTTCAATTGGACTGTGCTCGACGAAGCACCAGTAACCATAGGCGACGACTGTTTTATCGGTCCCAATGTTGGCATCTATACCGCTTGTCACAGTACCAATCCTGAGGAGCGTAACACACGTCGTGAATGGGCAAAACCAGTCACCATTGGCCATAGTGTGTGGATTGGTGGTGGTGCTACTATTCTTCCCGGTGTCACCATTGGCGACAATGTGACGATAGGAGCGGGTAGTGTGGTGGTCAGCGACATCCCTTCTAATGTGGTGGCAGTGGGTAATCCTGCTCGTGTTATCAAGCATTTGAAATGAGTTTTCCAGCAAGATAACCGATATAGTGCTATATCAGTGGGCTACACAGCTTATTCTGTAGCCATTCTGTAGTGTTTGGGTGAAAGTCCCGTGTGCTTTTTGAAGAATGTGCCGAAGGTGGAAGCATTGGGAAAATTCAACTCGTAGGAAATCTGTTGAATCGACATATTGGTATTCTTCATAAGGAAAATGCTACGGCGGATAATGGCTTTGAAGAGCAATTGTTGAACAGTGTTTCCGCATAGCGATTTCACCATGACAGATAAGTATTTTGGTGTAAGACACAGTTGATCGGCATAGAATGCCACACTGCGTTCACGCATGTAGTTGTCTTCAATGAGCTTGAGCAACGACTCGAAGATTTCTATCTTACGTGCCATATCCTTGCCTGCAACTTTATACGACATGGAGAAGATACTGCATAGTCGGTAAGTGACTGCCAGCAATAGGAGTTTTTCTTCGTAGGCACTATACGGACTGGTGTCTTCTTGCTGCTCCAATGCCTGCAACATGCGGGCATAAGAAGCAAGCATATTCTCAAAACCTGTATGGATAATGTGGCATGCTTTAGGATAGATGGTGGCATAGAGGCGCATGGTGACTACGGTATTGCCTAACATGGGGCGTATGTTTTCGCTGTGGTAGAAGAGTAAAGTGAACTGTAAATCGGAAGAACTTTCTGTCACTTGAAGCATGATGCCCTTTGACAGGAATACGGTTTCATCTGCTTTAGTAGTATATGAAGTGCCATCTACACAGAAATGAAACGTTCCCTGATGACAAACCACTATACCCACATAGTCGGAATAGAAGGGTTCGGTCAGCCAATGGGGAAAGGTGCTGGCGTTGCAGATGATGATGTTTTCGGTCAGTTCCATTTATTGTTTCTTTGCCCAAGTCATGAGAACGATGACCGTTCCCATGACCTTATTTGGTGCAAAGATAACAAAAATATCATTCTTTCCCGATGAAAGTCTTGCTTTTTTTGATATTTTGCCCCACTCTTATTTTGCCCCAAGTGAACTGACATCTACGTTCTTGAGCAAATATTCGCGAGTGAGTTCCTTCAGATTGCGCTTGCGCCAAGGGATGATAAGCATCAGTAGCGCACAGGCCATACACCCATAGAAAGTCCAGCCGGCCATCTCCTTAATGGTGGTCAGCGTGGCTTGCACCTGAATCTTACCCTTGACGCTCATGGCTGCCATGTGTTGTGCTTCGGTCTCGTTCTTGCCTTGATGCTGCATGCCCCGAATTGTTTGGTCGTAGGTGGTGGCAGTCTCGATACTGGTGCGATCGAAATCCTGTGCGAAGCGTGTGACATAATACTGTTGACGGTACTGAAGCACATTACTATAGAGTGCAGAACCGATACTTGGTGCAATGACCATACGCACGGTGAGCATGATACATACCCAGGTGGACATAAATCGATAGGGCATGCGTTGGTTGGCAATAGTGGATATCAGCGAATAGAGCAACATCATTCCGGTGGAGCGGATAATGACGGGCCACTTCATGCGTTCATACATTCCATCGTTTTGAACCTCGAAATACATGAAGAGGGCGTATGCACCGATAAATACAAATCCAAGGGCATACATCCATTTCAAGTGGACGTTTTTGGCTCTGGCTATAATGGCAAAGATGAGTCCAACGGTATAGCCCACCATTACCCAATTGCCCAAAGTGGCATTCTGCCAGTTGTCTATCTTCATGCTGACATTGGTGAACACATTGACGAACATGCTGCTTGAATTACATAACATCAGCAGAAAGAACAGCATGATACCATAGTTGACGACCCTTACTTTAAATACCTCCATGATGAAATAAGGTGATCGGCGTGAGGCTTCCAAATAGATAAACAACCCCGTAAAGACGATGCATATCAGTGTGGAGAGGCAGATGGATTTGTCGTCAAACCAGTCTAATGTTTTGCCAAACACCATGACATAGACAAACGAGCAAAGCATAACGCTGAACACCGTGACATTGCCAAACTTTGAAAAGGATATGGGGAATTTTGGCAGTGCATATTCATGATAGGGCATGGTGAAGAATACGATGATGATGCCTGCAAGCATAAATGCCATCATGAAATGATAGACATACTGCCACTCGTAAGCGTAGGCCAACCAAGCTGTAAGCCATGTTCCGAGTTGTCCGATAATCATAAAGAAAAGGTAGATGACCGGTTGTGATACCATCTTTTCGCTATCTGCAGCATCCCAACCTTCCTCTGTTGTAGGTTCACAACCTGGTGTGAGATTACGTGTGGCTTCTATGCCGAAAGCATACTTGATGAGTACGAAGAGATGGGCCATCAATAGTGTTTGGCGCACAAAACCCATGAGCAGACTGCACAAACCGAGAATGAAAAGCGATTCGGTCATAGCACAGACATAACTCAGCAGAAAGAGAATGGAGAAGCCTACGATACACATCATCTTCTCTCGTCGGATACACACCAAGTCATAGAAGAATGGCGAAAATGCTGCCATACCTATTGAGGTGCAGAAGCTGGCAAAGACGATATACTCCGACTGGATGCCGAGTCCGCTCATCATCTCACCGCTGTTGGCGGCATAGACACCACCCATAGTGATCATCGGTACGAAGAGGATGATCATAAAGATGATGCCAAGTGGTTTCGGCACCCAACTGTAGAACGGATAATTCTTATACTTTTCCGACATCTTACTATTTTCTCTGGGCTTTGACGATTACCATCATACCTGCGGCAAGGCGGGCATTGTCCTCTTTGCTGATATTGGTGAAGTCGATGCGTACTGGCACGCGCTGCTGAATCTTTACGAAGTTGCCGGCAGAATTGTCGGTAGGAACAAGTGAATACTTAGCGCCTGTGGCACCGGAAATGGCGGTAACGGTGCCTTCAAACTCCTTGTCGTGCATAGCATCTACGCTGATACGCACCTTCTGACCTACGTAGAGGTGCTCTATCTGGGTCTCCTTGAAATTGGCTACCACCCATTTCTGATTGTCGGGGACAATATAGGTGATGGTGGTTCCTGCATTGACCATCTGGCCTTCCTCAATAGATCGGCGTCCCAATTTACCGTTGCAAGGGGCCACAACAACACAGTAGGAGAGGTTTAACTTGGCCATTTCAACTGCTGCCTGAGCACGCTCGATGGCGGCAGCAACGTTTTGTTTGCGAGTGGTCACCTCGTTGACGCCTTTATAAGCAGCAGCTTGTTGCTTCTTGGCGGCTTCGAGTTTCTTTTTCGTGGCGGCATATTCCACTTCCAGTTGTTCCAGTTGGATTGGGGTTGCGGCTTTCTTGGCCACCAAATTGCGGTAGCGTTCGCAGTCTTTGGCAAGTTTGGCGAGGCGCACTTCTATCTCATCGATAGAGGCAGAATAGATAGATGCCGAGGTCTCGGTGGTTTGCTTGGTGGCATCGATGACGTTGGCGCCAGCCAAAGCATCCTTCAGCGCAGCCTCTGCCTCCATCAGACGGATGCGGTATTCTCGGTCGTCGAGAATGAGCAGGGTGTCGCCTTTATGCACTTCTTGATGCTCTCTGAAACAAACTTTGGCTATGTAGCCTGATGCACGGAGGTTAACGGGAGAGATATACTGCTCTATCTGGGCATCGTTGCTCGACTCATTGGAAGAGTAATCGAAGAAGAGACAGCCGATTTTCCATAGGCCATAGGCAAGAATGGCAATGCCGATAAGACTGACTACGAGGCGACGGCCTCTGAGCTTCTTAAACTCCTTGGCATTTTCTTCCTGTACTGTTTCTACGTTTTCCATTTCTTTATTTTCTTTGTTTTCCTTGTTTTCCATATCTTCGTTTTGTTTTGTTCGTTGTTATTGTATGATAATATAGTTTGAAAATGGCTTTATTTCACTTGGTCCAGTTGACCGGTGAGTTTGAGAAGTGACAGGTTGGCTATCTTATAGCTATAGCAGGCTGTAAGATAATTATTCATGGCTTCGCTCATACGCATCTCGTCTTGGAGTACTGCGGTCATCGAACTGACGCCTTCTTTATATTGGTCGGCGGTCACGCTATATACATCTTGTGCCAAAAGATAATTGTCTGACTGCTTTTTGTAGTTGCGTTGGCAGTTGTTTACTTCGCTGACAGCATTGATATAGTTGGCCTGCATGCCTTTCAGGGCATTTTCATAGCCGATACGTGCATTGTCTTCTTCTATCTTGGCACGTCTGATTTTAGAGCGTTTCTCAAAACCGTCGAAGATGGGAACGCGCACCTGAAGGCCTAAACCGTTGGAGCCATACCAATGGTTGGAATCGCCCGAATGGAACCAATGTTCAAACTTATCGGTGAAAGCTGAGTACATCAGACAGCCGGTAAGGCTTAGTGTGGGAAGATAGCCGTCTTTGGCTAGCTTGGTTTGCTTCTTGGTCAATTCCTTTTTCTTCTCAAGCAGTTGCAGTTCGTAGAGGCCGGTATTGAGGCCGTTGGCCTTCACTTCCTCTATCTTGGCAGGCTCCATGTCGGTCACTTGGATGGCCTTGTCGGCAGGATAGTCGATGACATATTTTAGCATGGTATATTGCTGATCGAGCATGGCAACGGCATTGTCGCGCTGCACGGTGAGGTTCTCGATATTGAGGTTGACGCGCTTCAAATCTACTTCAAGGCTCATCTGGTTGTCGTAGAATGCTTGGGTGATGTCGCGCAACTCTTCCAAACGCTTGATATTATCGTTCACCAAGCGAATTTGCTCTAATGTGTTTTGCGCCATATAATAGGCTTTGGCGGTCTGCACGATGAGATCTTCGCGTGCTTTCTCATAAGAGAGCTGGTTCAGATGGTCAACAGTTTTGGAAATGTCGATAGCTGTAAGCACCATTTGGTTGTAGAGGGGCATCTGTAATTGTAAACCTGCTGAGGCATTGTATTGTAGTGTTTTGGTCACATTGTAGGACTTACCGTATGCCGAACCATCGGTGACAGATACTGGTGGAGTGAAGTTGTCGTTGAGCTGTGCCACTGCATTGATCTGTGGATACAGTTTGGCGCGGTTTTCGCTAATGGTTTGTTTACCTTTTGCAACCTCATTTCGACTGATTTTCAACGAGAGATTGTTGTCTATCGCCATTTGCAAACACTGGTTCAGCGTAAGGGTCTCCTGTGCTTTGACCATTGTGATTGCACAGAGAGCGATACAAAAAAACAATACTTTTTTCATCTTCTTATGCTTGATATATTTCTTCTGATATTCTAAACTATAACTAATCGAGCGCAAAGTTACGACTTTTCCATCACATCATACTATTCATAAATTACTACATAATGTTCAAAATTTCCATTTATACCTTTTCTTTCACTTATTGTGCTGATTTTCATGGCGAATAAATGTGTTGTCGGTTGATAATAAGCATGTTTTCTATTGACGGCAGCAAGGTTGCTTTGTGGGCATCATTGTAAATCCGTGTCGTCCAAGAAAGTATTACTACCTCAGCACGCAGTTATTTTAGTTTTCAGAAAATTTCGACCACTCGACCATACCTATAGTATAACGTGCAGTATATTAGAACTTTAAGTGGTGGTCGATGTCTGAAAGTTCGACCACACATCGACCACCGGATTGCCATCTATCATCAACACGGACCAGCTAAGCGATTGATGTATAAATGGGTTTACTATAGTTTATCAGCGTTTTTTCAGACCTTGATAATACTTTTATCAAACGTTGGATAACACTTTTATCAAACGTTGGATAATACTTTTATCAAACGTTGGATAATACTTTTGTCAAATGATGGATAACACCTTTTTCAAACTTTGAAAAGACCTTTTTCAAACGTTAGACGATATCTTTGCCAAACCTTAGGAAATACCCTTGCCAAACATTGGACAATACGTTTTGCCAAACGTCTGGAAAACCATGGCAAAGCGTTATTAAAAGAATATCGATCTGTTTTATTTCTGAGCGACATCGAATAGATATAAGTTTTGCGGATATACTTTCGTGGGAATTATGACCGATATAAAATAATCGCCCGATAGGATGTTGAATCCACATCGGGCGATGGATAGGGTCTTATTGTTTGTTAGAACTGTAAGTGTAGTCTTTTCGGAAGACATACACTTTGATGCATTTCTTTTCTATCTTGCCGTTGGCAGAAGTGCTGTCATTTGTCTTTAGTGTTTCTATCTCTTCGGTGAAAGTGAAGATTTGATTGTTTGCATCTGTTGAGATATTGAAAGTTTTCTCGCTTACGTTACCTTTCGAACCGCTAACGGTCAGGGTGTTGGCGGTAAGTTTCCATTTCGTGAAATCTTCAAAGCCACTGAGGGTGCCGTTTCTTTCAAACTTGGCTGTACCTTTTCTGTCGGTTCGGTGTTCAACAACCTTGTTGTTCTCGTAGTTGGTGACATCGACGCTTACATCCCATTTGCCGCAAATCCAGCTTTGAGAATCATCTGTTTTTGAGTCATCATCTCCGCAAGATGTGAACATTGCAGTAAGGGTCAAACATACCAATAGGGTAGTGACGGTCAGAAAGAGTTGTTTCCTTTTCATTTTGTTTGTTGATTTATAGGATAATGTTTAGAGTTCTATTGATTCTTGCCTGATGTTTAGTGGGCCTCAAGCCAGTTGGCTCCCCAACCGCTGTCGGCTACCAATGGAACATGGAGTTTGATGGCTCCTTGCATCTCTTCGAGTACGATGCGCTCCACTTGCGCACGCTCTTCAGGATAGACAGAGAAGTTGAGTTCGTCGTGTACCTGGAGAATCATCTTGCTGCGGATGCCTTCCTGTTGGAAACGTTGGAAGATGCGTATCATTGCTACCTTAATGATGTCGGCTGCAGTTCCCTGAATAGGAGCGTTGATGGCATTGCGCTCGGCAAATCCGCGCACCACGGCATTGGCACTATTGATGTCGGGCAAATAGCGGCGACGGCCAAACAGGGTAGTGACATAACCTTGTTCGTGAGCCAGCGCTTTGGCCTTCTCCATATAGTCATGCACTTGTGGGAAAGTATCAAAGTATCCGTCTATCAGTTGTTTAGCCTCACTACGGTCGATGTCAAGACGCTCGGCAAGACCAAACACGGTGATGCCGTAGATAATTCCGAAATTGGCGCGCTTAGACTTGGAGCGCTCATCGCGAGTAACCTCGTTGATATCTTTTTTATAGATGTTGGCAGCTGTGGCAGCATGCAGGTCCTTGCCTTCGCGGAATACCCGAATCATGTTTTCATCACCACTTAGATGTGCCATGACACGTAGTTCAATCTGACTATAGTCGGCAGAGAAGAAAAGGCATCCAGGTTCGGGGATGAATGCTTTACGGATTTCTTTGCCATCTTCACCTCGCACAGGTATGTTTTGTAAGTTGGGATCGCTTGACGAAAGGCGTCCGGTGGCTGTGATTGTCTGGTTGAATGAGGTGTGGATGTGGCCGGTACGGGGATTGATGAGTCGGGGGAGTGCATCGATATAGGTGCCCAAGAGTTTCTTCAATCCACGATGTTGCAGAATCTTATCTACTATCTCGTGTTTGTGGCGTAACTGTTGGAGCACTTCTTCACTTGTGACATACTGTCCGGTCTTGGTTTTCTTGGGTTTTTCAACAATCTTCAGTTTACCAAACAGCACATCGCCAACTTGTTTGGGGGAGGCAATGTTGAATGTTTCGCCTGCCAAGGTATAGATCTCTTGTTCTATAGTGTTTATGCGTTCGGTAAGTTGTAATGAGGTATCAGCCAATGATGACGCATCAATACATACACCATTCATTTCCATTTCTGCCAATACAGGCATCAATGGCATCTCGATATCGTAGAACAGGCGGTCAGCACCATATTCTTTGAGTTGTGGCTCAAGATGGTTTTTCAGTTGAAGAGTAATGTCTGCGTCCTCGGCAGCATATTCATAGACCTGTTCGGGAGTGAGGTCGCGCATCGAACGTTGCTTTTTTCCTTTCGGTCCTATCAGTTCGTCGATGTGGATGGTTTGGTAGTGGAGATATGCTTCTGCCATGTAGTCCATGTTGTGGTGCAGTTCGGGTTGGAGAAGATAATGGGCTATCATGGTGTCGAACATCGGACCTTGCAGATGAATGTCATAGTTGCGCAACACTTCCAAATCGTATTTTAGATTTTGTCCAACCTTTACTATTTTGTCGCTCTCATAGATCGGGCGGATAATTTCAACTACTTTTTGTGCTTCGGCTCTATCTGCTGGCACTGGTACGTAATACGCTTCGTGTTCCTTTGTCGCAAAGCTCAAACCTACGAGTTCTGCGTCTATTGCGGTTGTCGAAGTGGTCTCTGTGTCTAGACTGATAATTTTAACTGTCCTAAAATAGTCACAAATGCGTTGCATTTCTTCCTCATTATCAACAAGATGATATTTGTGAGGAGTGGTTTTTAAGCTCTCAAAACTCGAAAATTTTGAGCTTTCCGCACTCTCGGGCGCAAATTCTGCAAAGAGAGAGAGCTGAGGATTAGCAGATGTTTGAGTATTTTTAGATTTTTTAAGAATCTTGTTGGCAAGGCTCTTAAACTCTAATTCTTCGAGTAAACGACCCAGTTCTTCCTCATTGGGGTGACTCACCTTCAATTCGTCGAGGTTGAGTTCGACGGGAACATCGGTTTTGATTGTGGCGAGGAAAAGTGATAGGCGGATGTCATCGACGTGGGTTTCGACTTTTGTCTTCAATGCACCTTTCAGTTCTGAGGTATGGGCAAGGAGCTGGTCGATGTTTCCAAATTGGCCGATGAGTTTGGCTGCTGTCTTTTCTCCAACACCTGGGCAACCTGGAAAGTTGTCGGCTGCATCGCCCATTAAGGCGAGCAAGTCGATGACAGCAGTAGGCGAGGGGATGTTGTATTTGGCTTTCACTTCTTCTGGTCCAATTACTTCATAACCACCGCCATGTCGCGGACGATAGATGTGCACGTGTTCTGTCACCAATTGGCCATAGTCCTTATCGGGCGTGAGCATATAGGTGTCAACACCCAACTCGCCTGCCTTTGTGGCCAAAGTACCTATCACATCATCAGCTTCATAGCCATCAACTTCAAGGATGGATATGTTCCATGCGCGCAAGAGGTCTTTGATGATGGGAACAGACTTGCGGATGTCTTCTGGAGTTGCCTCACGTTGTGCTTTGTATTCTGGGAATGCTTCGCTGCGAAATGTGGGTCCATGAGGGTCAAATGCCACGCCAATGTGTGTGGGTTGCTCTTTCGTAAGTACTTCCTGGAGGGTGTTTACAAACCCTACGATTGCTGAAGTATTCAGCCCCTTGGAATTGATACGCGGGTTCTTGATAAAGGCGTAATATGAACGGTATATCAGTGCGTAAGCGTCTAAAAGGAATAGTTTATTCATAACATTTTCTATTTTCTGCGTAAAATTACTAAATAATTTCTCATTACTGCGAGATTTTCACTATTTTTGCATTAAATTTCTGCGATTATGGATCATTTATCACTTATTAAGCACCCAATAGAGAAGGAACTCAACGATTTTATTGAGTTGATGAATAGTAATCTCAAACATGATGAAGCTTTGCTTTCTCAAGTGTTGGATCACATCAGACAACGAGGTGGAAAACGTATGAGACCTATGTTGACTTTACTCGTAGCGAAGAACTATGGGCAGGTATCGTTAGAGACCCAGCATGCTGCTGTAGGTCTTGAGCTACTGCATACTGCTTCTCTTGTGCATGATGATGTGGTGGATGAAAGTGATGAACGACGCGGACAGGCATCGGTTAATGCTACTTATAATAATAAGGTAGCTGTACTTGTGGGTGATTTTATACTTTCTACTGCGTTGCTCAATGTTGCTAAAACAGGTAATAAACGTATTGTGCAGAACCTCTCTGAACTCGGACGGACACTTGCTGCAGGTGAAATACTTCAACTGTCGAGCATTCAAAATCAGGAGATTAGCGAGGAAGTTTATTATCAGGTTATCAAACAGAAAACGGCTGCGCTCTTTGAAGCATGTTGCGTAATCGGTGCCTTATCTACTGGTGCATCCGATGAAGAAATAGAAAAAGCTGGCGAATTTGGACAGACTTTAGGTGTTATGTTCCAAATCAGAGATGATATATTTGATTATTATGATTCTAAAGAAATTGGCAAGCCCACAGGAAACGATATGATGGAAGGTAAGCTAACGCTTCCTGTAATATATGCACTTAATCATACGCCAATGGAGTCGATGCTGACTTTGGCACGTAAAGTAAAAGAAGGCACAGTCAATAAGGATGAAATTGCGGTACTGGTAGAGTTTGCGAAGAATAACGGCGGTATTGAATATGCTGAACAAAAGATGTTGGAAATGAGTAAGATATGTATGTCTTACATCAACAATAGCGTAAATGAAAAGGCAGTCAAGGATGCCTTGACTGCCTATGTTGACTACGTGATAGAGCGTCGCCTTTAGAAGAACTTGGTCTCATGACCTACCACCTCGCTCAAAAGCAGGTTGGCAAGGCGTGATGTGCCCATACGGAACCATTGGTTGGTGAGCCATTTTTCACCCAAAACTTCCTTGACTATAGTGTACATCGTGATGGCGTCCATGACGGTATTGAGACCACCAGCAGGCTTGAAACCTATCTGGATGCCTGTCTTATCATAATATTCCTTGATAGCTTGGCACATGACATAAGCAGCTTCCGGGGTTGCAGCGGGTTCTAACTTTCCTGTTGAGGTCTTGATATAATCTGCTCCTGCATACATAGAAAGGATAGAGGCCTTCTTAATATTGGCTGCTGTTTTCAAGCATCCAGTTTCAAGAATTACCTTCATCTTCTTCTCTCCACATACATTCTTCAGTTCGGAGATTTCATCTGCCACTTCTTCATAGTTGCCACTTAGGAATTTTCCTACTGGCATGACAATATCTATCTCTGTTGCACCATCCTTTATTGCAAGGGCAGTCTCTGCTACCTTTACCTCGATAAGTGCCTGTGATGAGGGAAAACTGCCGCTCACGCAGGCAATCTCTACTCCATCAACTTCAAGTGTTTCGCTAACTGTTTTAGCAAAACAAGGATAGACACAAATAGTGGCTACATGGGGTAGTTCTGGATATTGCTCGTCAAACTGGTTGACGCGCTCGGTAAATGCAAGTACGCTATCCTCTGAATCGGTGGTCTTCAACGTTGTAAGTTCAACACTACCCATGAGGAATTTTTTCACCTCAAGGTTGTCGTTTTCATGAACTTTCTCTGCGATTATCTTGCGGACTGCGTCACGCACTTCTTCGTCGGATACTTCACAATTGTAGAGACTCAAAGCTTTTTCGTACTTGTTCTCGTCTTGTTGGTTGTTCAGTTTCTCTGCCATAATGTTCTTTTTTTATTGTTGTTTTTTTATTTGTAAATGAAATATTGCCCCTTGGGAGGGGTGGGGCAATGACTTTTAGTTATTACTTCAACTTTGGATTGTTGATGTGGCGTGTGGCGTCGCGTTGTGTTTTCTTTGCAAGGTTACGTGCCAAAGCTTCTGTAAGGTCCACACCTGTTTGGTTGGCAAGGCACAGTAACACCCATAACACATCGGCCATCTCGTCGCTAAGGTCACACTTTTCACCTTCTTTGAAACTCTGATCGCCATATTTCCTGGCTATGATACGAGCCAGCTCACCTACCTCTTCTGTTAGGCAAGCCATATTGGTAAGTTCGGAGAAATAACGTACTCCGTATTCTTTGATCCAATTGTCAACTGTTTCTTGAGCTTCTTTTATAGTCATTATTTAGAAGTATTTACATGTTCAAAGATAGTTCTGCCTGTTCTTCAAATATTGTATAGATAAGCAAGATGATGAGTACTATTATTGCGCAAATTCGAAATATAATCCCAAATTTTTTAGATGTTTCTGCTTGACGAAAAGGGTGGGGGAAATCTATGTATGTGTTGATGCTAAAGCCTAACACAATCAATAGCCCTCCTATTAAACCATACCATGGGTTGTATGTATCCCATAATTTTCGTGTGAAGATCATCACTAAGCCCACTATGTTTAAGATATAGGCTATAGTTGACCACTTTTCTTCGGTTAAAAACCTTTTAATCATCAAGCTTATCTGTTTCTATTTGTTAGCTATTCCTTGTTTTTAGTGTCCATGCAGATGGTAACAGGACCATCGTTCAAGAGTTCCACTTTCATGTCTGCCCCAAATTCTCCTGTGCCAACAGGCTTGTTCATCGCTTCACTTAACTTACTGCAAAATTCCTCGTATAGAGGTATGGAAATCTCGTGACTGGCTGCACGAAACCACGATGGCCGGTTGCCTTTCTTATAGCTTGCATATAGTGTAAACTGGCTTACTACGAGTGCTTCACCATCTTCTTCCATAATAGAACGATTCATCACTCCGTTTTCATCTTCAAAGACTCTTAGGCCTACTATCTTTTTTACCAGCCATTCCACGTCTTCAGAAGTATCTTCTTCACACACTCCTAATAGGATAAGATAACCTTTACCAATTTTGGAATGTAACGTGCCTTCTATTGTTACGCTGGCATGCTGTACGCGTTGTATTACTACTCTCATGCTACAAAGGTACGATTAAGTGAGCGAAATACAAAAGAAAATCCCATTTTCTTTTTTATTTCCGAATGTTTGTATCTAAGCGCTGTAGTCCCAGAGGTACGATTAAGTGAGCGATATATCAAGTAAGCGTTGTCTTACTCCTTACTATTATAATAAAGGTTTTTAAAATGATAGGTTTGTTTAACTATTACTTTGGTTGTTTTTTTTTGTTAATGAATATGCTTTTTTTTCTATCTAAAGCCGTTTGATTAGTATTGTGGATAAACTCTCTATATATGTTGCTCGTTGTCTCTGAGCGGCAA
The DNA here is from genome assembly GCF_002251185.1 of Prevotella sp. P5-126. Classification (NCBI taxonomy): domain Bacteria; kingdom Pseudomonadati; phylum Bacteroidota; class Bacteroidia; order Bacteroidales; family Prevotellaceae; genus Prevotella; species Prevotella sp. P5-126. The sequence goes on along the minus strand of NZ_NPIZ01000053.1, from coordinate 154,893 downwards.
ATTAAAGCGTTTTTCGGGCATGTTTCTTTGCTGGTTTAACTTATGCTGCATGGTTATTGACTCAGACCGATCTTTTTGTGCATGCTTTATGGTTTGTTGAAATGCTCAAAGATAATATTTGCTTTGGCTTCGCCCACAATCTTATTTAGGGTATTTAAGTCTGCTTCGCGAATACGTTTTACGCTTTTTAGAGCCTTCAAGAGACTGTCTCGCGTTTTAGGACCAATACCTTTAATATCGTCAAGTTCGCTGTGGAGTTGGTGCTTGGAACGCTTGTCGCGGTGGAATGTAATGGCAAAACGGTGCACTTCATCTTGTATTTGAGTGAAAAGTCGGAACAGTTCTGAGTCTGTCTTCATTCCAATTACCCTTGGTGGAAATCCGTAGAGCAGTTCATTAGTTCTGTGACGGTCATCTTTTGCCAATCCTGCGATAGGAATGTCTAGTTTCAATTCATCTTGAATGACTTCGCGAATAACCTCCATCTGCCCCTTTCCACCATCGGCAATAATGAGATCAGGTAGAGGTTGTTGTTCGTCTATCAGACGACGATAACGCCTACCAACTACTTCCTTCATGCTTGCGTAGTCATCTGCACCAACCACAGTCTTTATATTATACTTACGATAGTCTTGTTTTGAAGGTTTTGCCTTCTTGAAAACGACGCATGCAGCCACGGCGTCTGTACCGCTAATATTGGAGTTGTCGAAACATTCTATCTGATATGGAAGTTTAGGCAAATGGAGTGCGTCCTGTATTTCTTTCATCAGTCGTACTGATTTTTGTTCAGGATTTAACTTTTCTGCTTGCTTTAGTCGGTCAAATTTATACTGTTTCCCGTTCATAAGGGAAAGATCGAGAAGCGTTTTCTTGTCGCCGCGTTGTGGCACAGTAATGGTTACTCCCTCCAGATTGCAGTTTATTTCCTGTGGTAGTATAATCTCCCGCGCATTGCTTTGAAAGCGTTCACGCATCTCTACAATCGCCAATTGAAGCAATTCTTCATCGCTTTCATCCAAGCGCTTCTTATATTCAAATGTGAAGCTCTGGTTGATTGCGCCATTCGCTACATGGATATAGTTGACGAAAGCAATTTTTTCGTCATTAGTAATCGTAAGTACATCAACATTATTAATCGTATGGCTTACTACTTCGCTCTTCGAAACAAATTGGTCGATGAGCAAATATCGACGTTTCACTTCTTCTGCCTCTTCAAACCGTAATTCCTCCGCCAAAGCCATCATTTCGTCTTTCATGGCGCGTAAAACCTCACGCGTGTTGCCTTTTAGAATCTCGCGGGCCTGTTCGATGTTACGTTGATAGTCTTCCATACTCTGTTTGCCAATGCATGGCGCACCGCAATTCTTCATGTGGTATTCCAGGCAAACCTGATATTTACGTTGCTCTACGCCATCCCAGGTGATGGGAAAACGGCAACTGCGGGGATGATAGAGCTTTTTGATAAGATCCAACACGGCATTCATCGAAGCCACATGAGAATATGGCCCATAATACGTTCCCCATTTCTTATTGATAGTACGCGTGCTGAAAATACGAGGAAGATACTCTTTGGTGATGCAAATGCTGGGGTAGGTCTTGCCGTCTTTAAGTAGTACGTTGTATCGAGGGTTATACTTCTTAATGAGCGAATTTTCCAATAATAGCGCGTCCTCTTCGGTATTTACTACCGTATAGCTTATATCGTGAATCTTCGATACAAGTACTTTTGTCTTGAAACGATCTACTTCTGTGTGAAAATAGGACGAGACGCGCGATTTTAAGCGTTTGGCTTTGCCTACATATATTATAGTGCCATTTTCGTCGTAGTACTGATAGCTGCCCGGTTTCTCTGGCATATTCAGCACAATAGATTTTAGTCTTGCAATGCGCGCCTCGTTCTCTTCTTTAGTCATGTTGCTGTTGTTTCACGTGAAACAGGGGTGTATGAGAATGATTTAAATAACCATCAAGGTTGTTACTTCTACGTCCTTTTCAAGGCAATCGCGTCCGTGCAGTCCTTCGTCGGTTATTTCGATGATAAAGTTCATATATACTTTCTTGGGATGGAAGTGGTTCACGAGTTTCAAAGTTGCCTTTGCGGTTCCACCGGTGGCAAGTAGATCGTCGTGGATAAGAACTACGTCGTTTTCATCGATAGAGTCGATGTGCATTTCAACGGTGTCTACTCCGTACTCTTTAGAAAAAGACTCTTTGATAACCGTAGCGGGGAGTTTTCCAGGTTTTCTTGCCAATACAACACCTGCGCCGAGTTTAGTAGCGAGGGCAGCGGCCATGACAAAACCGCGGCTTTCGATGCCTACAATTTTGGTGATTCCCTTCTCTTTGTATAGTTCATACATTTCATCGACCATAATCTTCATGCACTCTGGATTCTTATAGAGTGTTGTTATGTCGCGGAAATTAATGCCTTTCTTCGGAAAATCCGGAATGCATCGAAGATTTTCCAATAATACTGGGTTGTTCATAATCGTGTAATTTATTTAATATTGTTGTTGTTTCACGTGAAACTTTATCTTCCTAACAGCACGAGTAACACGTTGATATCGCTGGGGGATACGCCAGGTATGCGACTTGCTTGCGCGAGTGTTTCGGGGTTTATTGCAGTTAGTTTCTGTCTTGCCTCTGTGCTTAATTGCTGAAGCTCGTTATAATTGAAGTGGTCTTTGATGCGGATATTCTCCAAACGGTGCATTTTGTCGGCTACGATACGCTCGCGCTCGATGTAACCTTTATATTTGATATGTACCTCGGCAGCCTCTTTGATTTCCTCTCTGCGGTTTGGTAAGCGGTCGAGTTGCTCTTTCAGTTCGGGAATGACCTCCTCAAGTTTGTCGATGTTGAGTTCGGGTCGTGTGATCAAGTCTTCAAGTTTGCAACCATAGACGAGTGGAGTAGAACCCATTGCCTCCAGCGCTCCGTTGATGAGACGGGGTTTAATGGGGAATGTTTGGCAGAATCTTTCGATTTCTTCGATGCATTGTTTCTTCTCCATCCACCAGTTGAATCGGTCTGTTTTAGCCACGCCGAGTTGGTAAGCCTTCTCGGTGAGGCGTGCGTCTGCATCATCTTGTCGGAGCAGAATGCGGTATTCTGCTCTTGAAGTGAACATGCGGTAGGGTTCGTCGACACCTTTTGTGACGAGGTCGTCGATGAGTACGCCGATATAAGCTTCGTCGCGATGCAGAACGAGCGGTTCGCCTCCTGTGCAGCATATAGCGGCGTTGATTCCGGCAATGGTACCTTGTCCGCCAGCCTCCTCGTATCCTGTTGTTCCGTTCACCTGTCCTGCCATGAACAGTCCAGATATGATTTTCGATTCCAACGAATGTTTCAGTTGGGTTGGGTCGAAGAAGTCGTATTCGATGGCGTAACCAGGTCGATAGACTTTGATGTTACGGAAAGCAGGAATTTGTCGCAAGGCTTCTATTTGTACCTCCATCGGGAGTGATGATGAAAAGCCGTTCAGATACATTTCGTTGGTGTCGGTTCCTTCTGGTTCGAGGAACAGCGGGTGCTGTTCGCGGTCTGCAAACGTCACGAGCTTGGTTTCTATCGAAGGGCAGTAGCGTGGACCTATGGATTGAATCTGTCCATTATAAAGAGGAGAGTCTTTAAGTCCAAAGCGCAGAATCTCGTGCACCTTAGCATTTGTGTTGCAAGTCCAACAGGTCAGTTGAGGTAACACTCTGTGTTTGCCCATATAGGAAAATTGGTGAAAATCGTGTTCTCCTTCTTGAACTACCATCTCGTTGAAATCTACCGAACGGCGGTCTATGCGCACAGGAGTTCCCGTTTTCATGCGTTCTGAACGAATTCCGTGTCGGGTAATACTTTCGGTAAAGTGGGGAACTGCCGGTTCTGCGATACGTCCACCCGGCACCATGGTACGTCCGATGTGCATCAGTCCGTTGAGGAAAGTGCCCGCTGTGATGATGATCGCTTTGGCACGCAGTTCCACACCCCATATTGTTTTCACACCTACGGCACATTTGTTCTCCACCAAGAGTTCGTCTGCTTGGTCTTGCCAAATATCGAGATTATCGGTTTTGTCGAGTATGGTTCTCCATTCCCAAATGAATTTTCCTCGGTCGCATTGTGCTCGTGGACTCCACATGGCAGGTCCTTTGCTTCTGTTGAGCATACGAAACTGAATGGCAGTAGCGTCTGTCACGAGACCCATCTGTCCGCCGAGCGCGTCTATTTCTCGCACGATTTGTCCTTTGGCAATGCCTCCCACAGCCGGGTTGCACGACATTTGTGCTATTTTGTTCATATCCATGGTGACGAGACAAGTCTTTGCTCCCATGTTTGCCGAAGCGCATGCTGCCTCGCATCCAGCGTGTCCGCCTCCTATCACCAGTACGTCGTAATGAAGAATCATAGATGATTGATGTTTTATTATTCCGTGTGCAAAATTACAAAAAAAGTTTTCAAGTAGTGTACTAAAGTATTAAAAAAGCATATTATGCAGTCTGATACGATTGGTTTCTGTATTGTAGTAAGAGGCTGAAGCGGTGGTTTGTGGAGCAGGCGATAGGTTTGATAGATTGTGTGACCCACTATGCAGGTAGGTTGTTACTCCCAATATTTTCCCATTGTTGTCCGCAAGATCATGGGACTTAGTTGGGACTTAGTTGGGACTTACAGCAGAATTATTTGAGGCTTTTCACATATTTGCATCAGACTAACCGCGTATGGCTTATGATAACATCCCGAATGCATCCCGAATGCATCCCGAAGGTAAACGAAACGATAGAATTATTCAAAAATACAAAGTGAAATAGCGCGCATCAATACATAGTATAATATATAATATTGTGATGATTTTAACGAAAACGTTTGCGTGGTTCATTGTTTTTTAGTAATTTTGTCGGCAGAAAGCGCAAAAGCTTACTTATTAGTGGGTATTGTGCGAATATGCCGTGAGGCAAAGTTCCTTTGTATAAACAACAAAATTAAATATTTAATTAATTAAATTTCAACATTTTATGTGGTTAATCAATTCATCAATTGGTCGTAAGGTTGTGATGTCCGTAACGGGTATCGCGCTGATCCTGTTCCTGACATTCCACGGATGCATGAACATTGTTGCGCTGTTCTCTGGCGAGGCTTACAACTGGATTTGTGAAGCTCTTGGTGCCAACTGGTATGCTGTAGTAGCTACCTTGGGATTGGCTGCCTTGGCAGTAATTCACATTGTTTATGCATTCATTCTGACCGCACAGAACCGTTCTGCCCGTGGTTCGGAGCGTTATGCTGAGACAGAAAAGCCCGCAAAGGTAGAATGGGCTTCTCAGAACATGCTCGTTCTGGGAATCGTCGTTGTACTGGGTCTGCTGCTCCACTTGTTCAACTTCTGGTACAACATGATGTTTGCCGAGCTTATCGGTACCACCATGGGTCATCTGCCTTCAGATGGTTTCGCCTTTATCATCGACACGTTCCAGAACCCAGTCTATGTAGTGCTCTACATCGTTTGGTTGGTAGCTCTGTGGTTCCACCTGACCCACGGATTCTGGTCAGCCATGCAGACTATCGGTATCAGCGGCAAACTTTGGTTCAACCGTTGGCGCGTTATCGGCAACATCTATGTGACTCTGCTCATCCTTGCTTTCATAGCAGTAGTAGTAGCTTTCGCTGCTGGACTTGCTCCCAGCCTGTGGTAGTATAGAGCAGGATTAATGTCAAATCTTTAATTACTTTTGAATTATGGCAAAACAAATAGATTCGAAAATCCCTGCCGGACCAGTAGCCGACAAATGGAAAGAGTATAAGGCTCATCAGCGTCTGGTCAACCCAAAGAATAAACTGAAACTCGACGTCATCGTGGTTGGTACCGGTCTTGCCGGTGCTTCTGCCGCAGCCTCTTTGGGTGAGATGGGTTTCAATGTTATCAACCTCTGCATTCAGGATTCTCCCCGTCGTGCACACTCTATCGCAGCACAGGGCGGTATCAATGCAGCCAAATGTTATCAGAACGACGGCGACTCAGTATATCGTCTGTTCTACGACACCGTAAAGGGCGGTGACTACCGTGCCCGCGAAGCCAACGTATATCGTCTGGCAGAGGTGTCAAACAATATCATCGACCAGTGTGTAGCTCAGGGCGTACCTTTCGCACGTGAGTACGGCGGCATGCTCGCCAACCGTTCGTTCGGTGGTGCACAGGTATCACGTACATTCTATGCAAAGGGTCAGACCGGTCAGCAGCTTCTGCTCGGTGCCTACAGCTCACTCTCTTGCCAAGTACAAGCTGGTAAGGTGAAACTCTACACCCGCTATGAAATGGAAGACGTAGTAATCGTTGACGGACGTGCACGCGGTATCATCGCCAAGAACCTTGTGACCGGCGAACTCGAGCGCTTCACCGCCAATGCCGTAGTAATCGCTACTGGTGGATACGGAAACACCTACTTCCTTTCTACCAATGCTATGGGATGTAACTGCACCGCAGCAGTACAGTGCTACCGCAAGGGCGCATACTTCGCAAACCCCTCTTACGTACAGATTCACCCCACCTGTATCCCCGTACACGGCGACAAGCAGTCTAAGTTGACCCTGATGTCAGAGTCACTCCGTAACGATGGACGTATCTGGGTTCCTAAGAAACTTGAAGACGCTAAAGCCCTTCAGGCTGGCACCAAGCAGGGATGGGAAATTCCAGAGGAAGACCGCGACTACTATCTTGAGCGTCGCTATCCAGCCTTCGGTAACCTCGTACCCCGTGACGTAGCCTCACGTGCAGCAAAGGAGCGTTGCGACAAGGGCTACGGTGTAAACAATACCGGACTTGCCGTATTCCTTGACTTCTCTGAGTCTATCAACCGTCTCGGCCTCGACGTTATCATGCAGCGTTATGGCAACCTCTTCGATATGTATGAGGAAATCACCGACGTATTCCCTGGCGATGTAGCCAACGAAATCAACGGTGTGAAGTACTACAAGCCCATGATGATTTATCCCGCCATCCACTATACCATGGGTGGTATCTGGGTTGACTACGAGCTGCAGACCACCATCCCCGGTCTGTTCGCCATTGGTGAGTGTAACTTCTCTGACCACGGTGCAAACCGCCTCGGTGCTTCGGCATTGATGCAGGGTCTGGCCGACGGATACTTCGTATTGCCTTACACCATCCAGAACTACCTGGCCGACCAGGCTGTATGGGCAAAGGTTCCCACAGATCTTCCCGAATTTGAGGAAGCTGAGAAGGCTGTCAACGCTGAAATCGACCGTCTGCTCAACATCAAGGGTAAGCGCTCAGTTGACTCAATCCATAAAGAACTCGGCCACATCATGTGGGAATATGTAGGTATGGGTCGCACCGCAGAGGGACTGAAGGAAGGTTTGAAGAAGATGCACGAGCTCGAAAAAGAGTTCGACACCAACCTCTTCGTGCCCGGTAAGAAGGAAGGGCTCAATGTCGAACTCGACAAAGCCATCCACCTCCGCGACTTCTTCACCATGGGTGAACTCGTAGCTTTCGACGCTCTTTCACGCAACGAATCTTGCGGTGGACACTTCCGCGAGGAATATCAGACCGAGGAAGGCGAAGCTAAGCGCGACGACGAGAATTACTTCTATGTAGGTTGCTGGGAGTACAAGGGCAAAGGCAACGAACCCGAACTCATCAAAGAGCCACTGGAGTATGAGGCAATCAAGGTACAAACACGTAACTATAAGAACTAAGCATCATGAATATATCATTTACCATCAAGTTCTGGCGTCAGAACGGACCCAAAGACCAGGGCCACTTCGATACTCACGAGATGAAGGACATCCCCGATGACACCTCATTCCTCGAGATGCTGGATATCCTCAATGAGGAACTCATCAACGAAGGCCAGGAGCCTTTCGTATTCGACCACGACTGCCGCGAGGGTATCTGCGGTATGTGCTCGCTCTATATCAACGGTACACCACACGGTAAGACCGAACGTGGCGCCACCACCTGCCAGCTTTACATGCGCCGCTTCAAAGACGGCGACGTTATCACCGTAGAGCCTTGGCGCTCGGCAGCCTTCCCCGTTATCAAAGACTGTATGGTTGACCGTGGAGCCTTCGATAAGATCATGCAGGCAGGTGGATACACCACCGTGCGCACCGGTCAGGCTCAGGATGCCAACGCTATCCTCATCCCGAAGGAAGACGCCGACGAGGCTATGGACTGCGCTTCATGCATCGGTTGTGGTGCTTGCGTAGCCGCTTGTAAGAACGGTTCTGCCATGCTCTTCGTATCATCTAAGGTTAGCCAGCTCGCACTCCTTCCACAAGGTCGCGTAGAGGCTGCACGCCGTGTGAAGAACATGGTTGCCAAGATGGACGAACTCGGATTTGGTAACTGCACCAATACCCGTGCCTGCGAAGCAGTTTGCCCGAAGAACGAGACCATCAGCAACATTGCACGTCTGAATCGTGAGATGATCAAGGCAAAACTTGCCGATTGATCTGATTCATAGATAATTTATCACTTGAACCGTATCAGTCCCTATTGGACATGATACGGTTCATTTCATTTCCCGTCCCTATCTGTTGGTTAGCATAAGCAATAATCCTAAATTCCTCAAATATCATCCCCACCAAGCAGTAGGGTGGTGCAAAGGCGCATACAGAAATGTCGGTTTTCGGTTTTTTCCGACCACTCGACCACACCTATACCATAATTCTTTGGCAATTATATCTTTAATGTTGTGGTCGATGCCCATTTACTCGTGTTTTCGACCACACTTCGACCACACATCCACCACCCGACAATAACTTGTTTATAGCATTAGCGTCCTCTAAACGAACGTTATTTTTCGCTTTCCCAAATCACAGGCAAAAGTATTGCAAAACGTTAGACAAGGATATTGCAAAACGTTGGTCAAAGTCTTATCAAACGTTGACAGAGATCTTGCAACCATTGGATAAAGGTTTTACCAACCGTTGCGCAAAGATCTTATCAACCATTGTGCAATGGTATTGTCACACGTTGCATAAATGGCCTGTGTGGTGTTTTATAGGAAAATGAGGTATTCCCTAAGGATAGTCGTGCTATGCCCGCTTAGCGCGCCTATAAATGCTTTCTATGGGTATTGTAGAGCCGTTGACCATCATCTTCGTAGTAATTACTCCATTGGCTATCACTGTTAGCAAGTTTATATCGCCATTTTGCTATAAGTTAATGTATCATAAATATGTCTTGTGTAACCTGCAGACACTCAACAATAGTTACTTAAAGGTAAGTAACTATCTTCTGATTGCCCTCTTGTGGGAAAGGTAGAAACGTAGTAATTTTGCAGCGTCAAACCAAACAAATACAAAGTATATGAATCAGACAGAATTACAGAAAACAGGCAATGGCTACACCGTAGCTACAGTAGGAAACCTCGCCACCTTTGAAGGTAAGGCCTTTGTGAAAGACATCGTCGGTACTACCGGAATGGAAGTATCGTTTGGAACGCTTGCGCCCGGTCAGGCTATTCCGTTCAATCACTACCACAAACAAAACGAAGAACTCTATATCGTAGTTAGTGGAACAGGTGTATTTACGCTTGATGGCATAGAAGAACCCGTTGCATCTGGCAGTCTGGTGAGAATTGCACCGGCCGTAAGCCGTTGTACCAAGAATACTGGCAACACTCCCTTAGTATATATCTGCATACAAGCCAAAGAAGGTTCTCTTGAACAATATACAGCCACCGATGGTGTAGTAGAAGAATAAGCAAACACACGCAGGATAATTAAAAACCAAGGCGGGGAAGACAATAAACGTGCATCTTCTCCGTTCATGTTTATGGAAGATACTACCACAATGTTTCTAAACGAAATGTTTCCCAATTGCCCCGTGCGCAATATCTTGGCACGTGTAGGTGCAAAATGGTCGTTGATAGTGATGCACGAATTGTTGCAACACCACGAACCTATGCGCTTTTCAGCACTCCAAAAATCCATCCCCGACATATCACAAAAGATGCTTACCACCACGCTGCGTGACCTTGAAGCCGATGGATTCATTATCCGTAAGGTATATCCTGAAGTGCCACCACGCACAGAATATAGCATGACACCACGTGCTTGTTCGTTTATGGAAGCCTGTCGTCCTATGATACAATGGGCCATCGACAATTTCTCCGCCATCATCAAAGACCGTGAAAGCCGCGGTTAGTTCGTCTTTCTTCAGTCGTCACCACTTTCTCTGTTACTACAGCTTTTGTCGTGATGTCACGTATGTCATAGGCATCGTCCCCCTTCATCTTGTTGCCAACATATGTTTTTTCTTTTTCTTCTGCCTATTATTTCCGTTTGTACCATTTTATAAGAGCTATATGAACATAAGAGAATAAGAATTAAAACCGATAGCCTTTTATATTTTATTAAGGTGTAAATGGCACAAAAAATAGGGGTTTATTGATGCAAAATATATGGTATGGCAAAAAAGTGGGTATGTAGTGTGGCTATACAATATTTGCTTTCGCTTGCAAAATGTTGTACCTTTGCAATCGCAAGTCAGACGTCAGACACGCAAGAGAAAAAACACAAGTTTAACCTTTAAAAGAAAAACACTATGAGCATTAATTACGAAGTTTACAAGAACAACAATTCAAAGAACAGCGCCTATGGAAAGTATTTTGGTCGTGTAGTAATCAAGTCTATTGTCGATACCGATACTCTTGCCGACCTCATCCAGCAAAACGTATCAGTCAAGGAGTCGGATGTTTATGCCGTACTGAAGGAGTTGAAGAATGCCGTTCGTCAGTCTTTCGACAACGGAAATGCGGTTCGCATCGAAGGCTTGGGCATCTTCAAGCCCACCATTTCCACTTCCTGTGTGGAAAAGGCAGCCGACTTTTCTGCCACCAACATACGCAAGAAGAAGATCCGTTTCATCCCCGAAACCGTCACCGAGCCCATGTCTCTGACTCGTACTGTTGATGGAAAGGTTGTAACTGTCAATACCCGCGTGCGCATCAAGAAGTTGTTGCAAGGCGTTAAGTTTACTGAGTGTCGCAAGTATGCAGCACCTGAAACCAACAAAGAGTAGGCCTGTTGCACTATCATGAAAGTCAATCGCAAATGATAGAAATCCCCTTCTTATAAGTTCGCCCCATCCGTAATCATGCGGATGGGGCGATTTTTTTTATCTCGTAATCGGACGTTTGACCGAAAGATGGTATTGCTGATTGTTGTTTTAGTCGTTTTTGATGCGTATTTCGCAGTTGTCGAGCGATTCAATAATCGCCATCGACTCAATCTGACTGATACCCTCTTTCTGGAGCAGTTCCCTTCCGTGTTGGAACTCTTTTTCAATGATAAATCCCATGCCCTCTATAGTAGCGCCAGCCTGTCGGCATAGGTCAACCACACCCTTACCAGCATTTCCGTATGCCAAGAAGTCGTCAATGAAGAGCACATGATCTTCCGGACCGAGATATTCCTTGCTGATCACAACGGTATAGTCACGTTGTTTGGTAAACGATGTTACGGTGGTGGAATACATATCGTTCATGGTCGAAGGTTTTTTCTTCTTGACAAACACCACAGGCAGCTCCATCATATATCCCAACATGATAGCCGGCGCAATGCCAGAAGCCTCTATGGTGATAATCTTGTTGACGGGCTTGTGTGCGAAACGTTTGATAAACTCCACAGCAATCTGTTTCATCAGGTAAGGGTCCATCTGATGGTTGATGAACCTATCTACTTTGAGTATGCCTCCTTCGAAGCATCTTCCATCCTTGAGGATGCGGTCGCGTAATACTTTTAATGCCATTTTCTGTTACGTTGTAGTTATTTTGTGCAAAAGTAAGACTATTTTTGCAATTATCCAACGATAGCGGCGGAATGATGGTTGTTTTATAGAAAAAATATGCTATCTTTGTTGCATGAATAACAAAACAATGATAGAAATACGTCCTGCCCGTATTGAGCAGTCGGCAGCCATTGCACGATTGGTGATGATGGCAATGACGGAAGAGTGCTGTCTTCACTTCTGTGGTGAGGGTGCCACGATTGATGATTTTCTCACGATGATGACGTTGCTGGTGGAGCGCGAAGACAGCCAGTATAGTTATTGCAACACGCTGGTGGCTATGGATGGCGATAGTGTGGTAGGTGCGTTAGTGTGTTATGATGGCGGCGAGCTCCGTGAGTTGCGCCAGCAGTTTGTGCGTTATGCCCTTGAATATCTGCATCGGGATCATTCCAATCTCGATGATGAGACGCAGGCAGGCGAACTTTATATCGACAGTTTGGCAGTAGATCCCGTCTATCGTGGTCGTGGCATTGCCACCCATTTGCTCAATGCTTCCTTGGAAAGAGCACGTCAGATGGGCCTTCCTGGTGTTGGTCTGCTTGTAGATAAAGGCAATCCCAATGCCGAACGCCTATATTTATCTTGCGGATTCCGCTATGTTGACGACAACCAATGGGGTGGCCATGCCATGCGCCATTTGGTGCGTCCTGTAGAATGACCTCTCAAACGCCTTTTGGTTAAGCCCCAATCGGTCATTAGACCATCTATATGATTATTGCAGTCTTTTGTTTCTTATGAGGTGATTTTAGTCCGTTTTGTAATTGTCATAGCATGCTATGATTCATTCAAAGCCGAACAATATCCATCTTCCAAAAAATACAAGATCAAGCCAATCATACCAATAGATTTGGGGTAAATACGACTGGTTGGCCGTTGATGATTAGAATTTAATCATCAGTTCGGCCACCAGTTTATCTTGTTCACTCTCTTTGGCAATACCGCCGTTGGGATACCAATACCGCTCGTAGTTGAGGTGAATTTCTGTGGGCAGGTATGGGTTGCGGATGCCGAAGGTCAGTCCCAGTGTCATGCGATGGCGTGCATAGTCGCTGATTTTCAATCGTGTGGTTTCGTTGTTGTCCGCATCGAGTTCAAATCCTTTCTTACCGTCAGCATGGTTGCCCATATAGTCGTAACGAGCCAGATATGATACGCTTTGCATGAACCAGTCCTTGCTTTTTATCGGCATTTTGTAGATGACCATGGCGTTCACGGCGTCACAGTCGTCGAAAGCATCGTGTGCATATTGTTTGTGTAGGTATTCAGCTTCGAGGTGCCATCCGTTAGTTTCGTAGAAAGCGCCGAAGTCAAGCGATGTATATTCAGCTTTTCGGTCGGCAATAGCAGTATGCTGAATGCTAGGCACGATAGCCAGTCCTTCTACTGGAAACCATTGCAGTCGTGCAGAGTAGTTCAAGTCTTTGTTCCATGCAGTCTTTTGGTTGTCGAGGTTGCTACCGTTGAACATTCCCGCATCTGCAATTGCCAGAGTTCGTCCCTCTTTGTTTTTGAAGGTATATCCCAGTTGCAGTCCCACGTCGCGCATATCTCCCACCTGTTTGGCGATGAAGCTACGGTTGGCGAAATACTGGTTGGCAGGATTGCGGTGTGCGTCGATGGTGAAAGGCAAACGCTGTTGTCCGATGCTGACTCGCAGTTGTTTCCATGGCAACAGTCTTACCCATGCGTCCTTCATCTTGATGGATGATTCGTCGCATAGATCGACCTCCAGTTTGTATTCCGACCGTTTCGACAGTTTACCGCTGATACTCATTCGTGCGTTTCTCACCTCAAATCGTCCAGCATTCATCTCCGGTTGATACTCGTATTTACCGCGCAACACACCGTGTAGGTTTACCAAGCTGTCTCGTTGTTGCGCGTGACAGATAGCTGTACCTATAATATATAAGAGTACAACGAGGATTGCCAATCTGATCCATCCCACTATAGTGCGGATGTGATCTGCTTTCTTTTCATCCATAATGTAATAATTGTCTTTCATTTTTTGTTTGTTTTGTTATTCTGCTGCAAAGGTAAAATGACGGTGTTACGGAAAAGTGTCGAACATGTTAAGAACGTGTTACAGTCGAGCGCTGTAACAGAAATGTAACAAGGTTGTCACACGGCTGTAATCTCTGTGACGTAATTTTGCGGCAGAAACCAACAAAATATATCAAATAAAAGATGGAAACAATTTACATCGTAATTGTCGCATTCCTGCTGATACTGGCAGTATTCGACCTTTTCGTCGGAGTCAGCAACGACGCCGTAAACTTTCTGCAGTCTGCCATTGGCGCCAAGGCAGCTCGCTTTCGTACCGTATTGATAGTAGCATCCGTTGGTGTTGCTGTAGGCGCTATGATGTCGGCAGGCATGATGGATGTTGCCCGTCATGGCATCATGCACCCTGTCAACTATTCGTTTCATGAGGTGATGGTGGTGTTTCTTGCCGTGATGGTGACCGATGTCATCATTCTCGACGTGTTCAACACCTTAGGCCTTCCCACCTCAACCACCGTATCTTTGGTATTTGATCTGTTAGGTGGTACCTTCATTCTGGCACTTGTGAAGATGGCAGGCGATCCCACTTTGGCACTTTCCGACCTTCTCAATAGCGACAAAGCCCTATCGGTCATTGTTGCCATCTTTGTCAGTGTAGCCATAGCCTTTGTTTGTGGTGTATTGGTACAATGGCTATCGCGTATCATCTTCACGTTCCGCACCAAGAATCACAAGGTAGCCGAGTCGGTATTTGGAGGTATCTCGTTTGCCATTCTTGCCTACTTTGTGTTTATCAAGGGCTTGTCAAAGTCGCCTGTGTTTGCAACTGATGCCAAAGTGTGGATAGATGCCAATACCACGATGTTGCTGGGCGCTGTCTTTGCCGCCGCCACTTTATTATCCTATCTGTTGTTGCTGATGCGTGTCAGCGTGTTCCGCTTGGTTGTGTTGATGGGCACTTTCGCCCTCGCCATGGCATTTGCCGGCAACGACCTCGTCAACTTTATTGGTGTTCCTCTTGCCGGTTTGTCATCCTATCAAGATTGGGTAAGCCACGGTGCTGGCAATGTTGATACGTTTATGATGGGTTCCTTGATGGAATCCGCCAAGTCTCCGTTCCTTTATCTGATGATAGCCGGTGGTATTATGATTTTTGCCATGGCCACTTCTAAGAAGGCACAGAATGTAGTAAAGACCTCTGTCGATTTGAGTCGTCAGGACGAGAGCGACGAAATGTTTGGTACTTCTCGCGCCGCTCGCAGTATCGTTCGCGCCACACAGGAGTGCGGTCAGTTTCTTGTGCGCTATTTGCCCAAGGGCATGATGCAGCGCATTGACAGCCGTTTCAACAAGGAAGAAGTCGTTTTGAAAGACGGTGCCGCCTTCGATATGGTTCGTGCTGCCGTCAACTTGGTATTGGCTTCAGTACTGATTGTTATCGGAACCAACTTCAAGTTGCCCCTCTCTACTACCTATGTCACTTTCATGGTAGCCATGGGTACCAGTCTTGCCGACCGCGCTTGGAGTCGCGAGAGTGCTGTGTTCCGTGTGACCGGTGTGCTGAGTGTGATTGGTGGATGGTTTGTCACCGCCGGTGTAGCCTTCGCCACCTGTGCTTTAGTCTGCCTGACCATCTATTTTGGAGGTTTCATCGCCATGTTTGCCTTCATGGCACTCGCCGTTTTCCTGCTTATTCGCAGCAATATCCAGTATGCCCGCAAGGCCAAGAAGGCGAGTCCCGAAGATGCTTCGTTCAAGTTGATGATGCGCAGTCGCGATCCAGAGATTGTTTGGGATGTGCTTTGCAAACATGTGAGTCGCACACAGAGCGGCACCTGCGAGTTTGCCCTCGACCAGTATAACGATATTGTGGAGAGTTTCTCCGACCAGAATCTTCGTGGTCTTCGTCGCGTACATCGCGCGCTAAACGATAAATTGGATGAGTTGGCCAAGATACGCCGCCGTGAATTTTTAGCCTTGCGCCGTTCTCCAGCCCAGATTTCTCTTGAGCGCAATACCTGGTTTCACCTTGGATTCAACAGCAACCAGCAGTATATCTACTGTCTGAAACGTATGCTCGATCCCGCTAAGGAGCATGTTGACAACAATTTCACTCCGCTGCCACAGAGCTACCGCGACGAGTTTGAACCCATGCGCCAGCGCATCAACGACTTGATGAAGACCACCGCCCAGATGCTCGACACCCGCCGTTTCGACCGTTACCGCGAGACGATGCTCGAAGCCGACAGTTGCAAAAACACGCTGTCAGTCTATCGTAAGCGCCATATCGACCGCATGCAGCGCTCTGCCAACAGTGCCGAATACAACGTATCGCTCATCTATTTGAACATCCTCCAGGAGAGTCAGGAGCTTCTGAGCATCATGCGTCACCAGTTGCGTGCAGGCAAAAAACTGCTAAAACCCGATGAAGAAGAGGTTTTGGTTGATTTTTAATCATGAAACGTAGCAACATACGCAAAAAATCACTATATTTGCAACGATGAAAGAAGATAATAAGACCTATAAGATACTCGTAGTAGATGACGAGCAAAACCTCTGCGAGATACTTGCTTATAACCTCCGTAACGATGGTTATGAGGTGACCGAGGCCAATTCTGCCGAAGAGGCATTGGAGTTGCCGTTGGCAGCTTTCGACCTCATGTTGCTCGATGTGATGATGGGAGGCATGTCGGGATTTGACTTGGCACGCCGCCTCAAAACCGAGGAAAAGACAGCTCATATCCCCATCATCTTCCTTACAGCCAAGGATACCGAGCAGGACATGCTCCACGGCTTTGGCCTTGGTGCCGACGATTACATAGCCAAACCCTTCCGCATTATGGAGGTGTTGGCACGTGTAAAGGCAGTGCTCAACCGTAGCACACACAGCACGCAGGTATCGCCCGAAACGCTGCGTTACGATCACCTGGTGCTCAATCTCAACACCAAGACCGTTTCGGTAGATGGCGAGGAAGTGGCATTTACCAAGACCGAATTTGAGTTGTTGCGCCTGTTGTTGGAGCATAAGGGTCGTGTGTTCTCTCGTCAGGAACTCATCGACCATGTTTGGCCCAGCGATGTGATGGTGCTCGACCGCACCGTCGATGTAAACATCACCCGAATGCGCAAGAAGATAGGTCGCTATGCCCCGTGCATCAGCACGCGTTTGGGCTACGGCTATTACTTCAATCCCTAATCTGAAAGTATCCGTTCGGTGTCAGACAATGACTGTTTGACACCGTTCGGTCATCAGATACCAACGCAC
The DNA here is from genome assembly GCF_002251185.1 of Prevotella sp. P5-126. Lineage (NCBI taxonomy): Bacteria > Pseudomonadati > Bacteroidota > Bacteroidia > Bacteroidales > Prevotellaceae > Prevotella > Prevotella sp. P5-126. The sequence continues at coordinate 137,812 of NZ_NPIZ01000053.1, read as the reverse complement.
AGAACATATCAATTCCATCATCACCTCTTCTTCGGTATTAGTGCCGAAAAACAACGAAAACCCTTTATCATCATGTCGATAGGCAATAAGTTTTCCTTGCAGATCATATCTGTATTCTGCATTTTTGCTGTGGTGTTCATCCTTTTCCAGCATCACCGTGAGAAAGAATTTAAGATAGAGCGCCTCAACACACAGTTGCAAGACTACAACGAGCAACTCTGTCAGTCGCTAACAGCTGCAGGCGATCACTCCGAACCCGCTATTGCCAGTTTTGAGCGCCGCCACCACATGCCTGGTTTGCGACTCACGCTGATTAGCGAGCAAGGTTATGTGCTCTATGACAACACGCGCAAAGACTATGGCGACATGGGCAACCACCTGCAGCGCAAAGAGGTGCAAGAGGCATTGACACAGGGCAACGGTTTCGACATAGACCGCCGCAGTGCCAGTACGGGCAAGGAATACTTCTATTCAGCATCTTATTTTCCCAAGCAACACTATATTGTGCGTTCGGCATTGCCCTACAACCACACCCTGACCGAAGCACTCAAAGCCGAGCAACGCTACATTTGGGTGGCCCTTGTCATTGTGGCATTGCTGTCGTTTCTGCTGTTCCGTTTCGGCAAGCGTCTCGATCGCAACATCAACCAACTGCGCATCTTTGCCCAGCGAGCAGCCGCCAATGAGAGTCTTGACGTAGAGGACTTGGCAGAGTTTCCCGGCGACGAACTGGGTGAGATAGCCGAGCGCATCATCAAAATCTACCGTCGTTTGCAATACACCAAAGAGGAGCAAAACCGGCTGAAACACGAACTCATACAGAATGCAGCCCACGAATTGAAAACCCCAGTGGCAAGTATTCAAGGCTATATCGAGACCATTCTGACCGATACCAAGATGACCGAGGAGAATCGCCAACTGTTCTTGGAGCGCAGTTTTGCACAGACGCAGCGTCTGACAGCCATTCTTCAAGACATCTCAACGCTTCACCGACTCGATTCCGGAACCATCGCCTACGAGTTCGAACCCGTTGACATTTACGAAACCGTCAGTCACATTCAGCAGGAAACAGCCCTCCAGTTGTCTGGGCGCCGCATGACATTTGTCAATCAACTGCCATCGCCACTCATCGTGCGAGGCAATGCTTCGCTGCTCTACAGCATCTTCCGCAATCTCACCGACAATGCCATTGCCTATGCCGGCGATGGCACCACCATCACGCTGACCGCCCGTCAGACCGGCGACTATTGGCATTTCTGTTTCTCCGACAATGGCGTAGGTATTCCGCAGGAGCATCTCATGCGCATTTTCGAGCGTTTCTATCGTGTGGATAAAGGTCGTAGCCGCAAGATGGGAGGCACCGGACTGGGCCTTGCCATTGTAAAGAATGCTGTTATCATGCATGGCGGCACCATTACAGCCTGTCGCAACGAGGATTCAGGAGTACGCTTTGTGTTTGATATACATTGTTGATAGATAGTCTGTTGAGGCTTGTTGGCAGTTGTGTGAAAGTTTCCTCTCTCTGCAAATTCAATTGATTTGCTGAGTAAATTCAATTGATTTGCTGAGTAAACTCAATTGATTTGCTGAGTAAATCAATTTAATTTGCAAACCAACACAATAGGCACACACCATCATGACAAGATATTTGACCGTGCCAAGTCATATTTGCGTGACATCAGGATAATATCATTAGTTAGAGCCAAGCCATACGGTTTTTAGTTGTATGGCTCTGGCTTTTTTGCTGCAACAATGTTGCTTGTGATGGGTGAAATACAAGAAAAACAGTTTTTTCCTTTGTGTTTTGCTTACTTAATCGTACCTTTGCGACAAGGAAATAACAACCATTATGAGTATGATAAATTTAGAGTTGCTTACCATAGATGTTTGTGCCGTGGCAAGAAGAGTGGCAGAATACATTCGCAACGAACGTCGCAACTTCAATCAAAACTGCGTGGAACACAAACAAGCACACGATTATGTGTCGTATGTGGATAAGCAGTCGGAAGAAAAAATCGTTGCCCAACTGCGACAACTATTGCCCGACGCAGGTTTCATCACTGAAGAGAAATCGGCAACCTATCAAGGAGAAGACTACTGTTGGGTGGTTGACCCACTGGACGGAACAACCAATTTCATACACGCCTATCCTCCTTATGCCGTGAGTATCGCACTGATAAGCGGAAAAGAGATACTCCTTGGCGTGGTGTGCGATGTGCCCACAGCCTCTTGCTACTATGCCTGGAAGGGCGGGGGAGCATGGATGAACGGCAACCGTATACATGTCAGTGACCGTCACCTCGATGATGCGCTGCTCTGTCTGCAATTGCCCTACAACAACGAAGCCTACAATCCCGTGGCGAAACATCTCATCGACACCTTCTATGGCCGGGTGGCAAGCATCCGCATGATAGGATCTGCCGCCATAGCACTATGTCTGGTGGCACAGGGATGCCTCGATGGCTATATGGAGAAGTATATCGGTCAGTGGGACTATATGGCAGGTGCCATCATCGTCAATGAGGCAGGTGGACGAGTCAGCAACTATGCCGGTAGCACCGATTTCACTGAGGGCAACGATGTTGTAGCCACTAACAGACTTGTCCACGACGATATGTTGAAAGCTGTTGCAGGAGTCTGAAAAGATGTCAAATGGTAGCTAAATGCCCCTTGAAATGTTATTTTCTGTTGCAAACCAACGTATTGTGGCATAAATTGTTTACCTTTGCATAGCATACTAATAAAGAATACAGCAAACAATAGTAAAATATAAAACAAGAAACGAAAGATGAAAATAGCATTGATAGGCTACGGCAAGATGGGCAAGATGATAGAACAGATAGCCCGCGAGCGTGGCCACGAGATTGTGAGCATTATCGATATTGACAATCAGCAAGATTTTGATTCACCCCAATTCCAGTCGGCAGATGTCGCCATTGAGTTCACCGCACCACAGGCAGCCTATGGCAACTATCTCAAAGCATTTAGTCACGGTGTTAAAGTGGTAAGCGGTTCGACCGGATGGATGAAAGACCATGGCGATGATGTGCGTCGCATGTGCTGCGAAGAAGGTCAGACACTCTTCTGGGCATCCAATTTCTCCATCGGTGTAGCCATCTTCTCGGCTGTCAACCGCTATCTCGCAAAGATCATGAACCAGTTCCCACAGTATGATGTGGAGATGGAAGAAACCCACCACGTGCATAAGCTCGACCATCCCAGCGGTACAGCCATCACACTTGCCGACGAGATCGTGGAGCGCATCGACCGCAAGGAAGCATGGGCAGAAGAGACCACCGACCCCAAAATGCTGCGTGTGGATCATATCCGTCGCGGCGAGGTGGCAGGCATACACACCGTGCGCTACGACTCGGATGCCGACATTATCACCATCACCCACGATGCCCATAGCCGCAAAGGCTTCGCACTTGGTGCCGTGCTTGCTGCCGAATACACCAAAGACCATCAGGGACTGCTCACCATATCAGACATGTTTAAATTCTAAATCATGGAGAAGAAAGAAAAGGAAAAACTCAATATGAAGGTGCAATGGACTAAGTTTGCCATTGTCATCATCCTCTATCTCTTGTTTCTCGTATGGTTGAAATCATGGCTCGGACTCATCGTCGTACCATTCATCTACGATATCTATATCACCAAGAAGATACGTTGGCAGTGGTGGAAAGACGCTGAAGGCCCCGTCAAGTTCATCATGTCGTGGATCGATGCACTGGTGTTTGCACTCGTGGCAGTATATTTCATCAACCTGTTCTTCTTTCAGAACTATGTCATTCCATCAAGTTCACTTGAGAAATCACTGCTGACGGGCGACTACCTCTTCGTTTCGAAGATGAGCTACGGACCACGCATTCCAGAAACACCACTCACACTTCCACTCACACAGCATACACTGCCCATCTTCGAGTGTAAGAGCTATATCGAATGGCCACACTGGGACTACCGTCGAGCCAAAGGTTTTGGAAAAGTGAAACTCAACGATATCGTGGTGTTCAACTATCCTGCCGGCGACACCCTGTGTGCCGCACCACAGTATCAAGCCCACGATTTCTATCAACTCTGTTATCAGTTGGGATACCAGATATATCCGCAGCGTCCAAATCCCGACTCCCTCTCTGCCATGCAGCGCCGCATGTATTTCGACTTCATCTATCAGGCAGGCAGACAGGAAGTGGAGCGCAATCAGGCTGAATACGGAGAAATCATTACCCGACCAGCCGACCGCCGCGAAAACTATGTGAAGCGCTGCGTAGGACTGCCCGGAAAGACCCTGCAAATCAAAAACCGCATTGTCTATCTCGACGGCAAAGCCAACAAAGAGCCCGACAATGTGCAGTATGCCTACAATCTGAAGCTTAAGCAAAACCTGCCCGAAGAACTCATGGAAGACTTAGGTATTACCATGGAAGACCTCATGTCGCTCAATACGGCAGGATATATGCCTTTGACAAAACGCGCCGTCAGCACACTTGCCAAGAGAAAAGATCTGGTGGAGAGCATCAAAATATCTGATGACAACAGCACACTCGACATCTACCCACTCAACGGCAATACCCACTGGACTCGCGACAACTATGGTCCGGTATGGATACCCGCTAAGGGACAATCCATCCAACTGACACTCGACAACCTGCCCATCTACGAGCGTTGCATACGTACCTACGAAGGAAATACCCTCGAAGTGGCTGACGGGAAAATCATCATCAACGGTAAGGTGGCAACAAGCTATACCTTCAAGCTCGACTACTACTGGATGATGGGCGACAACCGCCATAACTCGCTCGACTCAAGATACTGGGGATTTGTGCCCGAAGACCATATCGTGGGCAAGCCCATCTTCATCTGGTGGAGCAGCGATCCCGATAGAAACGGTTTCGGCGGCATACGCTGGAGCAGATTGTTCCGCTTTGTTGATAACATTAAATAGTATATAATGGCTAATTGGCTGAAGTTCGTGATAGCTCTTGCATCGGCATTCCTGCTGATGCTGGCATTTCGCGCTTTAGCCTTCACGCTATATACCGTGGACGGACGAGCACTCGCACCGGTATTCATCAACGGCGACAGACTCATCGTCAGCCGATGGAGTTATGGCTTGCGCATAGATGGCGGACGACTGTTGCCCTACAGCCGACTGCTGCGCGAAGGCGTCAGACGCGGCGATATCGTGGCATTCGACATGCCAGGCGACTCTGTCAAAGGCATCTGTGTGGCACGCTGTACCGCCATTCCTGGCGATACCATCCACACCACCAACGGACCGCTGATAGTCCCCGGACGCATCACATGCAGCGCCTTCGACTACTATTGGCTCGAAGCTATTGCCGATGACAACCCCGTAGATTCACGCCATTTGGGATTCATCAGCGAGCGCAACATCATCGGAAGGGTGGCTGGCATACTCTACAGTCACGACGATACCAAGAATATCTTCGAGGGTTATAGTCCAGAAAGGAGTGCAATATGGTAAAAACGGCAGTATTGCAAACAGCCTATTTCGGTCCTATACAGTGGTATCAGAAGCTCCACCGATACGACCGCACCATCATTGAGCAACACGACTCCTATCAGAAACAAACCTACCGCAACCGCTGTATCATCGCTACGGCCAACGGATTGCAGGCTCTCACAGTGCCCGTAGAACGGTTGGCGGACGGACACGAGGTGAAAGACCTGCGCATCAGCGACCACAACCAGTGGCGCCGCACACACTGGAATGCCCTTCAGAGCGCCTATAGCGAGAGTCCATTCTTTGAATATTATGCCGATGATATCCGCCCATTCTATGAGCGGCGAATCGACTATCTTATTGATTTCAACGAGGAAATCAGACAGACTGTATGCCAGCTGATTGACATCAGTCCCGCCGTGGAATACTCCACGGCATATCTGCCTGCCGATACTGCCCACGACAAAACGGCACTAACGGCTGTCGGCGATGGATCCTACGACGATTTCAGACAGGTCATCCATGCCAAACATCCTTTGCCCGATGCCGATTTCCAACCTCGGCGCTACTGGCAAGTGTTTGAGTGGCGACACGGATTTCAGTCCAACCTCTCCATCCTCGACCTGCTCTTCTGCATGGGTCCAGAATCTGTATATTATCTATAATCATTATATTATTAACTTAAACACCACGACTATGAGAAAACTCAATGTGAAAGTAGCAGCATGGCTGCTCATCGGTTGCCTCGCAACCAGTTCGTGTATCGGTTCTTTCAGTCTCTTCAACAAGTTTGCTAAGTGGGAGACTCAGATGACAAACAATAAGTATGTCAACGCTATCGTTGGCTTCATCCTCACTCCTATCGTGGGCGGCTTGTGTCTGTTTGCTGACTCTTTGGTGCTCAACTCTATCGAGTTCTGGACAGGATCAAATCCCTTGGCTGATGTTGGAAAGACGAAGCAGGTGATGGGACAGGATGGTCGCTACTATGCTGTGACTACGCTGAAAAACGGATATGAGGTCAAAGCGCCTACCGGAGAAGTTACACGCTTCATCCACGACCAGAAAACTGACTCTTGGTCAATGGAGCAGGACGGCGTTGTGAAGGAAATCTTCCGCTTCAACGGTGATGGCACTATCATGGCAAATATCAACGGTGAAACCGAAAGCTTTACCCTCAATCAGGAAGGTGTAAACAAGGCTCGCCTCATTGCCAACAGCGACATCTTCTTCGCTATGAATTAATTTCATTGCTAAGCAACATAAAAATCTCCCGTCCGGATTGGGCGGGAGATTTTTTATGCCTATTCTCTTACTTATTACGGACTTAAAATTTGTCCTTGGTCACTATATCGTCTTTCCACAAGTGATCCTTGGGGAAGGGCTTGCCGTTCCCTGCCTTTTCCTGTGTCAGTGGGGCTTCAGCATCACTCCAAAACGGATGGGAAACCGGAAGTCCAATGGACATGAGCGACAAAGAGGTCATATCGCTGTCATTGTAGGACTCTGTGCTGCCGTTTCGCTCAATGCTGTGATCTATCGCGAACTGCAGAAAAACGACGAAAAACCTGCCGCTGCTGAATAACACAATCGATATTGCCAATCGACGCAATCGATATTGCCAATCGACGCGAGCGATATTGCCAATCGACACGAGCGATATTGCCAATCGACGCGAGCGATATTGCCAAAGCGTATTGGTGATATTGAAATCAAAATAATAAAAAAGGGAAGTCCATAACGGACTTCCCTCTTCCTTTGTAGGTGTTCATCAGCTGTTATACATGGCTGAGGTGCCGAGTGCGCCAAGTAGTGCGCTGAGTACTGCGATAATTGCTTTGATGATGGTTTGCCAATTCTTTTTCATTGTTTTCATGGTGTTTTTGAGTTAGACATGTTGTTGATAATCTCGTTGCATCCGGATTGCAGGTGCAAAGTTAATGTTTTTTAGAGGCGAAAGCAAATTGTCTTATCCCCCACAGGATACCTCGTTTTTTGCCAAGCCCCCCACACCTTATTTATATAAAAGGGTGGGAGACAAGTGTCCAGCAGTGCTGACATACGATTCTGGCATACTGCCTTTCGAGCATATTGATAGTTCGTAGGCCCTCTGCCAGTAGGCGCTTAGAGATAGACAGGGCGTGCATCGTGGCGGTTGGGATGGCGTTTGGTGTAGCTGACGTGTAGCCAAATACATCCGTTTGCCATTCGGTGTTCGAACAATAGCTGGTCGAAATCCAGGTTGTTGCGGATGTAATCATACATCTTTCGCCCCACTTCCCTGTTGCTGATGTGTAGGTCGGCTGCCTCACCCAACAGGTGTTGCGAGCAAATCACACCGCCAACCGCGTTGTTCAACCGTTTGCTGCGGAATCCGCTGGTCACTCTGATGACTCCAAAGCGCTTTCGCAGCGGTTCGAGCACCTGTTGACATAGGTTGCGCAGACATTCGGTTTGTGCCTCGTCGGGCGTGTTGTCAATGTTCAACTGCATGGCAGTGCCCGATGCAGTCATCTCTCTGAGCGAGAAATGTTCGCTCAACTGGATTTGTTTGGTGTTTTTCATGATATTAAAAATTATTCGGTTGTTATGATAAGAGTGTGTTTTTGGGTTAATTGAAAATTGTTGGGCAGGCATTTCCCGCCCCGTGTAATCATCGTCCCACATACTGGTTGAGTAGTGAATCACCGTTGTTGTTGGTCATTGTAAACAGGTAGCGGTCCAGAAACGAACACTGTCTGACACCTTTGCGCTGCGTGGCCTGGTTAGCACACCGTCGGGCATAGCGGGGCTGTTTGACATGCAGTTTGTTGCAAATCTCGGTTGCCATATCTCTAAACGAGCAGGGACATCCGGTCTTGTTGACGATGTTTCCTTCTTGGAACACCAGGAGTACCACCTCCATGAGATCGCTGATGGTACTGTTCCAATGCAGGTTAGGACTGTTCGGACTGTTTAGTAGTTGGCAAAAATCTTGTGCCAGTTTCGTACGTGCCATTCTTCTTTGTTGTTTGATCATCAACTGCTGCTCGCTCGAAGCAGGGTTTAGCGGGGTTCTGTAATTGTAGTTCATAGTATAAAAGATTATAGTGAATAATGTTTTTCGGTGGCAAAATTACTTGTAGTTTGTGCACAATAAGTTCACTTTCTATTTTTCTTAGTTAAAAAATGTTTTATATTAACATCTGTTAAGTAATAGCGCCTTTAGTATTTTCCTTATTGTTCTCATGGGTTTATAACACGCTATAAAGCCCATTTCAACAGCTTTTTTGCCTTTGTAAGGCATGGATGAAACAAAGTACAATATATTTGTAACATCTGTGAATGGTAATCAGCCACAAATTTTTTAATTTTGCAAGCAACTAAGCCAACTGTATTTGAAAACAATAAAACTATAAAGTAATAATGGCACAATTTGAATCTCAAAATGAAACGAAAGGCTTCTATAAGCTTTCGTGGTTGCAGCGAATCGGTTTCGGTTCCGGCGATTTAGCTCAGAATCTGATTTTCCAGACTACCTGCATGTATCTGCTATTCTTCTACACCGATATCTACGGACTCGATGCTGTCGATGTATCGGTCATGTTTACGGTGGGAAATGTGGCTAATGTGATATGGGACCCTATTGTTGGGGCACTCATCGACAAGCACAATCCTACATTGGGTAAATACAGGGCATACCTGGTTTATGTCGGCATACCACTATCGGGTTTTGCCATTCTGTGTTTCTGGAACGGCTTTGCACCGTCGTTGCTCTATGCCTACGTGACGTACATTGCCATGACATTGCTCTATACTTTCATCAATGTGCCCTATGGTGCGCTCAACTCTTCACTGACCCGCGACACCAACGAGATAACCATTCTCACCTCAGTGCGTATGTTTATGGCAAACTGTGGTGGTCTGGCAGTAGGCTCAGGTCTGCCACTGCTCATTGCTTACTTTACCGATGAGCAGGTGGAAGGACTGCCTAAAGATCCTGGCGCATGGTTTACCACGATGACAATCTATGCTTTGGTGGGTCTGTTGCTGCTGCTGTTCTGCTTCACACAGTGTAAGGAACGTGTGGTAATGAATGCAGAAGAGAGTGCCAATGTGAAGGTCAGCGACCTTTGGATGGAGTTTTTCCATAACCGTCCATTGCGTATCATAGCCTTCTTCTTCATCACAGCCTTTGCTATGATGAGTATTGGTAATGCTGCCGGTGCTTATTTCATGAACTGCAATATGCACGGCACTTCCGAGCAGCTCTCCATATTCATGGGACTTGGTTCGGCGCCTTCATTCATCTTCATGCCATTGGTACCAATGATTAAAAGAGCTATTGGCAAGAAGAATATGTTCTATGTATTCCTCAGCATTGCCATTATCGGTATGGCCTTCCTCTATATTGTGGCAAAGATGGATGCACCAAGCATGACACTTGTTTATGTGGCTCAGTTTGTGAAATCTACTGGTGTTATCGTTGCCACTGGTTATATGTGGGCACTGGTGCCAGAGGTAATCTCTTATGGTGAATACAAGAGCGGAAAGCGTATTGCCGGTATTGTCAACGCCCTGACTGGAATATTCTTCAAAGCTGGTATGACACTCGGCAGTGTGGTTGCTCCTGCTATCTTGGCTTACGTAGCTTATAATCCAAAGAGCGTCGAACAGACACCATTTGCCGAGGAAGGAATCCTCTGGTTGGTATGTGTGATACCTGCTGTTCTGTTGGTTTTGGCTATGTTTATCATCTCTCGTTATGAGTTGACCGACGATGTAATCGATGAGATTAACATGGAAATTGAAAAGCGTGAGACTGCCGATGCTATAGATTGATAGGCTGTGTGGCGTGTGGTTTTATGCCCACGCTTAATGAAATAGACTACGGGTCGTGTGCATAGGCATGCGACCCGTAGTGTTTATAGGCGCTATTTATTTTTTGTAATCTACCGAACTGCCTTCTGTGGTAAAGCGACACCATATTATATATAAACAGCAATCGGTATTGTTGATAGTGATAATAGTCCTTGCTACATCCTATCACCATATTGTATAAACAACTATCAGCCCCATCTGAGGAATCACAGATGAGGCTGACGAATTGATATAATGCCGATGGAATCGGCTAAAAATGAAGAATATTAGTGTTCGATAGCTATTTCAAACGGACTGGCAGGAACGGCTTTTGCCGATTGTAAGCGTGCTTTCAATGGGTTGTCCTTAAAGGCATAACGCACGCGGACAGGGTTGGCAACAGGACTCTCGATTGTGACTGTGGTGCCATCGCATGTGGCTTTGGCGTTGACAAAACGGCCTGAAGCGTCGCAAACTTCAAACTCTGGCTGTTCGCCCGACAGCATGGGTTGGTTGAAGCTGACGGTTACTTGGCGCTCGTTGGCTGTTGCTTTCACGGGTTGTGGCGACAGCCATGCCTTCTTGCCATATACTAAATGATCCATGCAAGCGCCTACACGATCAGCAACCTCCTTTTTGCGCAACGGATGGATATCTACCGTTTCACCCATATCGATGGCTACTGCCAGTTCGGCAAACGGGTCGTTGATGGCTACCAGACGCTGTGCTTCACGCAGTCGTGCCCATGCCGAGCGAGGCTGAGGCTGTTCGCTGGGCGCCATGAAGTTTGCCAATTGCACGATGCAGAACGGCAGTTGTTCGTTGTTCCACAGTGCGCGCCAGTTGCCCATCATCTTTTTCAGCAGTTTTCCATATACGGCAGGGCCATTGTCTTCCACCCATCCATCGTTGGCACCGGTATTCGATTCACCTTGATACCACACCACACCATTAATAGTATAAGGTGCCAAGGGGTAGAGCATAGCATTGTAAAGCACCGAAGGCAAGTTTTGTATGGATGTACCGCCACTTGGACAGGTTGTCATCAATGCTCCTTCCTGCACTTTCCATTGTTCGCTGAGACGCAGGGTGTCGCCATCTTCAAAGATGAGCATATAGGGTTTTTCGTGGATGAAATGGGGTATTCCGTATTTGCTGATGAAGCGTATGGACAGTACGTTGTCACCTTTGTGGAGCAAACCGGTAGGAATCTGGTAGCGGCGTGGCGGATATTGATAATAGGTGCGTCCCACCTCGCGACCATTTACAAAGGTGTAATCCATGTCGAAGAGGGTTCCCACCAACAGTCGCGCTGCTTTTCCGGCATGCTTGCTGTCGATGTTGAGGTGTTGGCGGAGCCACAGCGCCCCCCTATAGTTGCCATGGTAGCCTTGTGTCAGCGTGCTGTATTGGTTCACGGTGCGCCAGTCTTTATCGTTATAAGCCTCGCTGTTCCATCCTTCAGCCATGCCTTTGTCGCTCTTGTCAAGCAGTTCAGACCATCGATTGTTTGCCATATTGTTGGCTTTGTCCTGTGCTGCAACCATCTCCGGATTATCGTACAGCATGGTTTTCTGTACCATTATGGGAAATTCAGACAGTAGTGAATCGGCAGAAATCCAAGCCTCGACGGGTGTTCCACCTAAGGAGTTGCAGATCACTCCTTGTGCCACACCGGTTTGTTCAAACATCCTTTTGGCAAGGAAATAACTGATGGCGGAGAAACCCTTGACGTTGGCTTGTGTCAATGGTTTCCAACTTGTGGGTAGCACATCGGCTTTCGGAGCATGGGTGTCCTTATCTGTTTGTACGCGGAAATAGCGTATCTTGGAGTTCTCATAATGGTCGATTTCATCGGGATACTGTGGATATACGCGCTCAATAGTGACATCCATGTTCGATTGTCCAGCGCACAACCACACGTCGCCAATCATCACATCATTGATAACCGTAGTGCCAATGGTCAGTTGGTAAGGTCCGCCAGCCTTCTGTGGTGCAAGAGTGGCACGAAAATGTCCGTCGGCATCAGCCGTTACCATCGTTTTCTGCTTGTGCAGCCTGATGCCTATCTGCTGTCCGGGTTGGGCATCGCCCCATATTACGGTGGGTTTGTTGCGTTGCACCACCATACCATTTTGAAAGAGTTGTGGCAGTCGCACTTGTGCTGTACCGCTCATGGCGATGCACAAGAGTGTAAGGAGAGTAGTGGAAAGTCTTCGTTTCATTTGTCTTATAGTTTTTTGTTTTTTCTCTTGCAAACTTATATAAAAAAAGCGATGAAAACGAAAAAAAACATGGGTTTATCCCGAAATGAAACAAATGATGTGGTATTGTGTGACACCATCAAATGAAAGTGAAGCAGAAAAGTGTTATCTTTGCACCGTAAAACTACGCTTAAAGCATCAATGAAACATCTAAGAACAGCACTCCTGACAACAGCCACAGTCGTGGCAACCGCTGCTTTTGCGCAGCAAATCACCTTGAAAGACGCCTACCGTGACTATTGGAATACTGGCGTAAGTGTTAACCAGTGGCAGGTGAAAGCCAACTCAAAGAGTCTGGCAGATCAGACTATTACCGGCGGAATCGATACCGATCAGACTATAGATTGGGATGTTATCGTCCGTAATTTCAATTATGTAGTGGCTGAAAATTGCATGAAATGCGAAGTTATCCACCCCCAAGAGGGTGTCTATGACTTTACGCTTGCCGATCAATTTGTAGATAAGGCACGTGCAGCAGGACTGAAAGTGCTGGGCCATTGCTTGATTTGGCACTCGCAATGTGCCCCGTGGTTCCATTATGACGAACAAGGGAACCTCGTTTCGCCTGAGGTTTTGAAGAAACGCATGCGCGAGCATATCACCACTATCGTCAGTCATTTCAAAGGAAGAATCGAAGCCTGGGATGTGGTCAATGAGGGATTTGAGGATGACGGAACACTTCGCAAGAGCCTCTTCTATCAGATTCTGGGTGAAGACTACATACCTCTGGCATTCCAATATGCCCACGAGGCAGACCCAACAGCCCAACTTTACTACAACGATTTCTCGATGAATAGGGCGACAAAGGTGGAAGGTGTAGCTCGATACTTCGCTCCACTCATCCGCAAAGGACTGCCCATTACCGCCATCGGCATGCAGGGGCACCTCATACTCGATGATAACAACTATGTAGAGGAATACGAACATTCCATCAAGACCATTACCAGTTTGGGCGTAAAGACCTTCTTCTCAGAGCTCGATCTGTCGGTGTTGCCCAATCCGTTTGGCTTTGCTGGCGCCAATATCTCCGATATGTTTGCCTACCGTCCAGAGATGGATCCCTATAAAGATGGTCTCCCTGCAGCGAAGACGAAAGAGGTGGAAGACTTCTGGACTCGTTTTTTCCAGATGTTGGTGCGTCATCGCGACGATATTCTGAGAGTCAATTTCTGGTGTCTGAACGATGCTTGTTCGTGGCGAAACGACTTCCCCATCAAGGGTCGCACCGATTATGCCACACTCTTTGACCGTCAGAACCAACCCAAACCGGAGATCCAAGCCATCATCAATGTGGTGCGCCCTGAAGGTGGTGACTGCTGTAAAGCAGCAGCAAAGACCAAAGGCAAGAAGAAAACAAAGAAATAACATAACTAATAAAACAACTGACTATTATGGCAAAACTACCCCGTTACCTATTTCCGAAAGATTATATGGCTGACCCTTCAGCCAATGTGTTCAACGGTAAGCTATACGTCTATCCCTCACACGATAGGGAGAGCGGTGAGGCTTTCGATGATGATGGCGGTCATTTCCAAATGAAAGACTACCACGTATTGTCGTTCAACGATGTGGAAAACGATGAGGCTACTGACCATGGCGTCGTGCTCGATGTAGAGCAAGTGGCATGGGCAGAGAAGCAGATGTGGGACAACGACGTGGTTGAGAAGGATGGCAAATACTATCTGATATTCTCTGCAAAAGATTATAATGGCGTGTTCCATCTTGGTGTGGCAGTGGCTGATTGTCCCGAAGGACCGTTTGTGCCGGAACCACAGCCCATCCGCGGCTCGTTCAGTATCGACCCATCGGTATTCAAAGACGATGACGGACAGATTTATTGCTATTTTGGCGGACTTTGGGGCGGACAGCTTCAGTGGTACGGCGACAATGGCGTAACTCCCGTTCCCGGTGAGCAGGGCGTTGTGATGGGCCCGGCTCCCGACAAAAAAACTCCGTTGGTATTGCAGGAAGGTACACCAGCACTGCCCAGTCGTGTGGTTCGCATGAGCGACGATGTGAAGCAGTTTGCTGAAGCACCACGCCCAGTTCTTGTGGTTGACAAAGACGGACAGCCCCTTAAGGCCGACGATCCTCACCGTTTCTTCGAGGCATCGTGGATGCACAAGTATAATGGTAAGTACTATTTCTCATATTCTACTGGTGACTCCCACTACCTCTGCTATGGTATTGGCGACAATCCTTACGGACCGTTCACCTATCAGGGTGTGATACTCGATCCTGTTGTGGGATGGACCACTCACCATTCTATCGTAGAGTTCAAGGGTCAGTGGTATCTCTTCTACCACGACTGTGTGCCCAGCAACGATAAGACATGGTTGCGTTCACTGAAGGTACAACGCCTCTTCTACAATGAGGATGGCACCATTCAGAAAGTTATCAACGAGTAGCCAGACCATACTGGCAACTGCCAATCCTAAGTATAAGAGGATGCTATAGAGCTTTTGCTCCGTAGCATCCTCTTACTGTCTGATGGCTGTTTCTGCCGTAGTTTCTGGCGAAACGCGCTGTGTGGCTCTATTCGTAAATGAGTGTTTGCAACCGTTCAGAATCAAACGTATAGCGTGCCACATCGAGCAGTTGGTCGGCGGTCAAGGCGTCAATCTGCTGGAGTAGCAAGTCGATGTCGCGCTCCTTGCCGTAGTGCAGATACGATTTGGCAATGTCGAGTGCATACTGTTCGCGGTTGTCGCAGGCTATGGCAATCTGTCCTTTCAACTGTTGCTTTGCATCGTGCAGTTGTCGTTGACTGAGCGGACGCTGCATCAGTCGGTCCAGTTCGTGGTGAACCAGTCGCAGGCAGCGCTTCACATCGTGGTGGTCGCAACCGAAATATACCGACCACACCCCTGTGTCGTGATAGCTCGCCATACTGCTTTCTACGGTATATACCAGTCCGTTGCGCTCGCGCAGCGACAGGTTGAGGCGTGCATTCATGCCCGGTCCGCCCAATATGTTGTTGAGCAGATAGAGTGGCAGACGTCGCTTGTCATCGAAACAGAAGGTGCGACAGCCCAGCATGACGTGTGCCTGATGGGTGTTTCGTTGCACGATATGGGTATGCTCTCCCGGGTCGGTATAAGTTTCGGACAGGTCTGTAGAGCCCGATGAAATGGGCGCTTTTTCGTCGCTTTTCATCGTTGTGTCTATGACATCAGCGTGGCGTTCCAGCAGTTTGATGAGCTTCTGAAAGTCTATATCGCCGTAGGCAAAGAAGATGGCATTGTCAGGGCGATAGTGTTTTCTGGTGAACAGACGTGCATCGTCGGCAGTGAAGTGTGCCACCACGTCGCGACTGCCCAGTATGTTGTGGCCCAAAGGGTGTCCGCAGAACAGCAAGTTCTCGTAGTCATCGTAGATAAGTTCGGCAGGCGAGTCGTTATAACTCTCTATTTCGTCGCATATCACATCCAGTTCGCGCCCCACTTCAGTATCAGGATAAGTGCTGTGGAATACGATGTCGCACAATAAATCTACCGCCTTGGGCAGGTGGTCGCGCAGTATAGCAGCGTAAAACACCGTGTCTTCCTTGTTGGTAAAGGCATTGAGGTCGCCACCCACACGCTCCAGTGTGTTGAGAATCTGTAGTGCCGAGCGCCGTGCAGTGCCTTTGAAAGTAACGTGTTCGCAGAAGTGGGCAACGCCTTCTTTGCCCGTTTCTTCCTGGCAGGACCCCGCGCGCACGCCGATTCCGCAATATACAACGGGCGAATCAGATGGCAGATGGATTACTCGGAGACCATTGTTGAGTGTATAGGTGTGATAGTTGTTCATCTCAAAAAACAATATTTCGTTTGCAAAATTACAGCTAATAATTGAGAAAAAGCCATAAATGGATGGAGGATATTAAAAAATGGTTGGATTTCATCATTGTTTTCACGACATGACATAACTCGACCTAGTTCGGTTCCGATGAAAACGTTCATAAAAAATATTTTTTTCTTTTTGTATTTACGCAAAATTGCGTTAACTTTGTCTGCTATATAGAAACAACAACACACAAATGCTATGCGAAAAGTAATAGGAATAGGCGAAACGGTGCTCGACATCATCTTTCGCGACGAGAAACCCATCAGCGCACTGCCTGGTGGTAGCACTTTCAATGCCATCATCTCTCTCGGACGTTCGGGAGTGAAGGCGAGTATGATTAGTGAGACAGGCAACGACCGTATCGGACAAAATATCATTAAGTTTATGGAAAGCAATGGTATCGATGCTTCCTACGTCAATGTCTATCCTGAATCAAAGTCGCCATTGTCGTTGGCATTTCTCAACGACCACAACGATGCCGACTATATTTTCTATAAAGACCATCCCCACGATCGCATAGACTATGTCTATCCTGAGGTTAATGCCGATGACATCGTGCTTTTCGGCAGTTTCTTTGCTCTCAATCCTGTCATCCGTCCCCAGGTATATGCCTTCCTTGACTATGCTCGCCAACGTGGCGCCATACTTTATTATGACGTCAATTTCCGTGCTTCTCATAAGAACGAGGTGATGAAGGTGACGCCCAATCTGCTCGACAATTTAGAGATGGCAGATATTGTTCGTGGCAGTTCGGAGGATTTCGAAATACTCTTCCGCCAGCATGATGCCGACACCGTTTATCGTTCGCAGATAGCCTTCTATACCAAAAAGTTCATCTATACCCGTTCGGCAGATCCTGTTGAGGTGCGTGGTGATAGTGGTTTCAGCAAGCAATATCCCGTTTTGCCCACCGAAACGGTCAGCACCATCGGTGCCGGCGACAATTTCAATGCAGGTTTCATCTACGGACTCATCAAGAATGGCATTACCCGCCAGCATATTGACCAAGGGCTTACCGAATCACAATGGGACGCTCTTGTATCGTCAGCTCTTGATTTCTCGGCAGAGTGTTGTAGGGATATTTACAATTATGTGTCGGAAGAATATGGCGAAAAGATGCGGAAAGGTTTGCAGAATAATGGTTTGTGATGCATGAAATAACCGAAGATAACTGGAGAAACAAGCATCCGTTTCTCCAGTTTGTATATCAGGTTTTATGGTCGCTAACTATTATATGCTTGTGACGAAATATTGAAATTATTGAAAAGAAATTATTTTCAGGGTTCTAACAAACCTTGATAATGTTTTTATCCAACGTTTGACAAAGGTGTTATCCAACGTTTGACAAAGGTGTTATCCAACGTTTGACAAAGGTGTTATCCAACGTTTGATAAAGGTGTTTTCAAACGTTGTAAACAAGTCTTTTCAACGTTGTAAACAGGTCTTTTCTAACATAAGAAACAAGTACTTTCAAATATTAGGAACAGGTGTTGTCGCTATTAGTTTACTTCGCTGTCTAAACAGCCATCATCTTAACAACAATAAGCGCATGGTGGTCGATGGGTGGTCAATTGGTGGTCGAAAAAGCACTCAGAGAACAATCGACCACCACTATAAACGGGTAATTTACAGATAGTTATGCTATGTGGTGGTCGAGTGGTCGATTTTTTCGACATCGCGAGCGCGTGCATACATACGCATGCGCGCGCACGAGAACGATGTAGATTCTATTTCTTTCCTACTTCATGGTCGATTCGGGTTAAGGTCACAACTTCGGCATCTGTACCATCTTTGTTATATTCGCTCACGAGAATATACTTCTCATTACACGCAACACCATAGCAACGACCATTTGATTTCTGAATCTGAGTTCCCCAATATGCCTCATCATCATTAAGAAGTTTGGTGGTATTGCCATTGACGGTATAGAATTGGTTGACCATAGCCCCCATGAAGACATAGAGATTGTTCACGTGAAGTTCGTCAATGCCGAGTGCATTGATGTGGTCGATATATACCTGTTTCATGGGATGGTCGGCATGTGGAATGGCATCCTGTGGCATGCTCCATCGCTTGAGTTTCGGAAACCACTGCAGTAGTTGTTGCTTGTATTCACACTTTGTGAGTTGTTTTCCCATGTTCTTGTTGTATTCATCTACAAACATTGAACAATAATCTGCCATTTCTTCCATAGTGTAGTTTCCGGTAAATGCCCCGTCTTTATAGCAGTAGATGCAAAACTCTTCACTCTTGCTGCCATCGGCATTGGTACCAAGAATCTCGTCTGTCAGCGGCATACCGCAGCTTTGGCAAAATCTCATTTCTTTCTTATCCATATTATAATAGTGTTGATTGATATCCAAGTGCAAAGGTATGGATATTCCGAACAAACCATTTTAACGTAACGGAAAAGATGGCAAATATACTGTCACATCTGCGATACAAACTTTGTTAACTACGCAACCGATACACAAAACTGACGACATCTATAGAAAGGTAATGGTATAGCTTTTGGTATAAATAAAAAATGCAGCCATTCCGACTGCATTTAATATAGCTGTTGTCGCAAGAGAAATCCTATAAAAAGGATTGCCAACAGGGGCAAAAGTTATGTTTTCATTGTTTTCTACTCTTGCTTCGTGTCTTGCGCAACTTTTTATCTATTAGATATTGCTTGGTCTTTTGGGCTATAGAGAGAACTTGTAGCCAAGAGTCACTTGGAAACCATGAAGTTTAGGATTGGTGGTATCACTACTGTCCATGTCTTTGCGGAAACCAGTCACGCTGACGCTATATTGTGCCTCAAGAACAAAGTGACTGAACTCAAAGCCGACACCAACAGGAATGCCGACATTAAACTTATTATGTTTCATCAATTGTCCAGTACCTTTTGTATCATCAGATACTAGATAGCTAAGTTCTCCTCCGGTGTATACAGACAGGCCGCCAGCAATATAATAGCGCGCAATAATAGGAACAGTGATGTAATTCAGTTCTGCGTCAAGATCGTAGCCAGAGCCACAGAAATTGATCTGTTTCTTCGCATAGTTAGCTCCAAAGCCGAGTGATACATTATCACCCAGGGCATATTCGAGAAGTGCACCACCCACAAATCCTGATTTGGCACTGGCATCACTGGCATTACTTGTCGTATTGGTATAACCACCATATACTTTCAGGTAAGATTTACCTTCTTCAACCTGTGCGAAAGCACTTACTGCAGATAGTGCGAGAATTGCTACAACTAATAATTTCTTCATAATAGTAAAAATTTAAATGTTTATAAATTGGTTATTGGTAGAAAACTATTTTTTATCTATAGTCGCTTGTTCAAGTTCTGTATTGCGATTAATGGTGAACCCCTTTGCAAGGGCTTGTTCAGCCAACGATGACATGTTTTTCTGCAACGAAGCGAGATAGTCGGCACGCGGTTCTGGTGATTTCAACTCCCGTTCAGCCTTACGGCTGTATTTGTTGTATTGACTTTGATAGAACGATGCGTTGAGCGCACCACCGGCAGAGGTTTGGCTTTTCTGTGCACCGGCATTGCTCTTATCGTTTCCGAATGTAGGAATACTTGATAATTCTGCCAGTAGTTTGGATGACTCTTTATTGCTTGTCGGCAATTTTAAGGCTTCAACTTCCAAGGCGTCTCGTTGCTCCTTGGATAGATTAACTCCGATGTTTTGCAGATTTATTTTAGCTTGTTTTTCACCTTGTTTTGCAGCAATAAAGTTCCATTTGTAAGCCTCTTCTATGTTTGCTTTCACGCCCCATCCATTGTAATAATAAGCGCCTACTGTAGTTTGTGATAATGGGAACCCTAAATCTGCACATTTCTTGTATAGTTTGAACTCTTCTTCTAATGTAATAGAATTATCGAAAAGTTTATATGTACTGACATAATTGTGCATTGCAGGTAAGTAGCCAGCATCTGAAGCCACTTTACACAGTCTGACAGCCTCTTCCAGATTTTTTTCTACCAATTCTCCTTGACGCAGATAATCAGCGTAGTCGCACATAGCAGGAACAAAGCCGGCATCAGAAGATGCTTTCAGATATTTCAAAGAACCTTTATCGTCGTCTTTAGCAGAACATGTTATAATGTACATCTGATAGTTCTTATATGCTTCTTCATTGAGATCATTGTTTATCATGTGTTGGATAACATATCTCAAACCATAAGCTTTTCCATAAAGATCTTCACCTGCAGAGATGCCTTCTTCATAGCAGGTTAAGGCATAACCAGGGTCTTTGTTGGTGCCTAACCCGAATTCTATCATCTCAGCATATCCGGCAATAAGTGATTTATTAAGTTCCTGTGCTTTCTCAAAATGCACAAAAGCTGAATCGTAATTCTGTTCCATGCCTTTGCCTTGGTAATATAACAAACCAATATTATAGTGTGCAAAGCTTCTTAATTTGTTTTTGGGTCCAAGTGCATGAAGAGACTTCTGCAAACAATCCATGGCTTTTTCATAGTCTCTGACTTTTTCACTATTTGTGCGAGCATATATCTCACCGAGATAATAGTAGGCGGCACCAGTCTCTTTGGGATTTTTTTCTATTACTTTATTTGCCAACTCTATCGCTGAAGCCATGTCTTTCTGTGTGGCATTCTCCTGCTTGCATTTATTGACCTTGTTTATAAGTTTCCTCAATTCACTGCTTTCTGCATAGCAAGAAACAGCGGATGCTGTGAAGAGAAAAAGCAGTGTTAGTGTGATAGTTTTGAACTGTTTCATAATTGTTATAGTTTATGTTATTTGATTTCGCGTATTAACATGCCAGGATAGAATTTGCCTCCGCTGGACTTTTCAAACGTTGTATGACCAAGTTCAGCACCTGTTGCCTTTTCTTCTTTTGCCATAAAGCGGTTGTCCCATATTTTGTTTTTTACGGGTTTTATGGTACCGACTCTTTTGTAGGTAGTACGGCCGTCTTCATCAGTAGTAATCTCCAGCACTTCGAATTTTGAGTCTATGCTAAGTCCCTCTTTCATGCCGATGGGAGCTGTGATAGGGTCAGTTGATGTAAGAGGAATCTTCACTTTAAACACATCAAAGTTTTTCTGTAGGTTTGCCACGTTTTCGTCCAAAGCACGTTGACAAGCCTTGCGCACCATGAGCAATGGTTCGTCTTCGTTGATACCCATGAATGAGACATTGCTACCGCTACTCTCCTGTTCGCCTACATATTCGAGAGTAAAGAGTTCTCGGTTTTTGTCAAATGCCAAGCGTTTTTCTTCATCATTGCCAACCGCGTAGTATTGGCGGTAGAATTTGTTGGCAGTCTCCTTTTCCCATACCAAGCGATACAGAAATGTATGAATCTTCACCTTAAAGCCTTTATAGCTTTCTGCAATCTGTGCCAGACTCTCCATGTTCTCTGAATAATTTGTATTTCCGCCATTGGCAATATCCATGATCGAACCGCCTATGCGAAGAATACTGCCCACAATGGAAGAGCCTTTCGAACGGTCGATATATCGGATATCGTTGACCAGAACGAAGGTGTTGCCTATCAGGTCTTCTCCTGCATCTTCCAGTAACGCATTACCACGTTGCGAATGGCGCGCAAGTTCTTTGTCGAATTCATTGGCATTATACAGCCCCCGTTCTTTTACCAGTTCCATGTTGCACTTACCAGTAATGATATCACGGTTGAACCATCTGGCAACCAAACGGCTACCAATCACATGTCGTTTCAGAAAACTGGTTATGTCTGAATTTTCGTCCAGTTTCTTTTCTGGCACACTGACCACTTTGACACTCAGATCATGGTTGTTATATTTATCAGGGGTCGGCATGTCAATAAATACCTTGCTGATATCTTCAGCAAAATCTTGATTGACATGTTTTACCATCATGCTATAGATGGAACTGCGTCTGTATTTCAGCTCCTGTTGGTCTTGTGCTTTCATTGGCAGTGACACACAAGCTACAGCTAAGAGAATATGTATTCGTTTTATCATTGTTCTGAAAATTAGTAGTCCCACATGTTTTCTGGTATCTGGCTTCGCAAATTCCAGTAGTTTCGTTTCTCGTTAGCATAGATGCTGTTTCGATAGGTCTCGGTGTAATCGAGTTGTTTCTTTCCTTCCTTCTGCATCTTGTCAAGTATGCTTATAATCATTTCTTTTGTTGGTATGCGGGCTGGTATGCATTGGTTGCCATCAGTATCGACACATCCCCAAAACTCGCCTTGTCTTACAAGGGTGTTACCTTGATTATCGAACTCTACATCGTTGAAACCTGATTGTTGGTAACTGTATTTCATGGTCTTGGTGTCGAGCCGGCAATATACAGAATCTGCGGTCAGCCATACGGCATTCATTTCCCCCTTGTTGTTGAGTGTGTATTTGATATTCTTCCATTTGATAGGTAGCACCATATTGCCATTCCTATTGATAAGTCCGAAGCGCACATCGCCATCAATGAGTTCACCAATATAGGCATGGCCTTTGAAGAATGGTTGGGTGAATTCATATTCAAATGGGATGGCTTGCTGCCCCATCATATTAAGATAACCCCATTCGTCATCGCTCATGGTGTTCCATAGTCCTTCGCTGATATATGTTCCACCCTCATCGTACTTGCATGGAATCGTTTCATGAATCAGCGAGTCAATCACTCCATATTTACCATTTAGTTTCACGACATAGTGCCCTTCGCTTCTGGCTCCAACCATTTCATAGTCAGGAGAAACTTTCTTGCCCGTCTTGTCAATGAAATAAGAACGATTTCCAGACTCTTTGACAAGGCAATAACCATTCTTGAATTCATTATAGACAATGCCAAACGGCGATGGTAGTATCGTGGTTTGTTTTGTATTGATATTATAAAAGGCAAACGAGGTTCCTTTGCCGTCTTTATTCCAGACTTTTCCTAAAATGATGTCGTCTGAGGGGGGATAGCCAGACATAAGAATTCCTTCAGGCAAGATCATGCGACCTTGGTAGTCGCACATGCCGATGGAACTACCCGGTTTGTCGGATTGCTTGCTGAATATAATGTATTCGCCACATTCTAAAGCCTCATATTGCGGACGAAGGATGATGTTTCCAACTCCATCAACAAGACCACGTTTCTTGTCGTTGACAACAATAGCTACTCCTTTATGTACAGGTAATATGATGTCATATTGTTGACTGTTGGGCAGAGGATTGCCATGTAAGTCCAGTAACGTCCATTTTTTATTGTACAAAGCTTTGTACATGCCATTGTTACCAAAGGTACTGATTTGGGTATAGCGAATGTCTTTCTCTATACCTTTTGTATCTACAAACCCCCATAATGTGTCCTTGCGAACGATGGCAATATTATCGACAAACGGATATACCTCATCGTAAATACAAGGCACAGCTATGGTGCTGTCTGTCTTCATGAAGCCCCATTTCTCGTCCGTTTGTATTTTTGTGAGGTTTTGTGCACGACCCATCAATAGGGTCATGCACAAAAATACGATACAGAAAAGTCTGTGGTAAGGCATACGTGTTATTTTAGAATTTATGAACGGCGCGACCGAAATCAGTCTTGATGGTCAAACCGCCAGTAAGTATATTCTTATATTGACCAGCAAGAATAAGTTTTCCTTTACGCTTAGCAAATTTGCCCAGCATGGCTGTTCCAAACTTACTGCCAGATGACTCTTGGAAAAAGAGCGTAAAAACCAAACCGTTGGAATCTCGCATTTCAGTGGAAGAGTAAATATTCATAAAGTCATCAGAATGTCCAAACCCCTTGTTGATAAATCCTTTGCCTTTTTCCTTTTTTAAGATCTTGGCGAATTTGTTGATATTCTTTTCGCTGTATTCTTCACCACCGTTAATGGCTTTGGCTAAGAGCTTGAGCTCATCACTTGCAGGAATGTACCAACCTTCTCCTAAACTACGAGCCCATTGAAACAGAGGAAATTCGTCCCATGAAGCATCATTGTCTTTGATGTATGTGGCAATGGTTTCCATATTTACGGCACCGTCTTTTTCGTCATAACAATTGATTGTGTTATTTGCTTGCTCTTTTTTACACCATTTGCCCTCAAAACCGGAAGGACTTACTAACAGACCGTGTTCCCCACTGTCATCTACGTAGAACACAACACCCTTTACACCGCCTTTGTCATAGACGTCACCAATTTTGTATGTCTGTGCCTGAACCATTGATATCGATGAAACTAAAGCGATAATTGAAAGCATAATTTTCTTCATAATCATAATTTTTTTGAGGTTATTGTAATATTGATATCTGTTTTTATATATTGAAAAATTAGTTTTATTTATCTAAGAATAGAAGTTTGGTTTCGGTCTGTGGCATGTTCTCTGCGTAGGCTTTAGCCACTTCCTTGGAAGCATCGAGGCGACGTTGCTCCATATCGATGTTGTCGTCCATGACTTTTAGTGCAATATCCCATGGTGTATTCAGTTCAGCCTTCTCTTTGATTTCCTCAAGAAGTTTGATAGCAGCCTCATAACTTGATGATTCGGGATCTATCTCTGCCAACAGATTGGCGGCTTCGATAGCAGCATCACTATTTGTACGACCAGACCAAACAGCAACGGCTTTGGTCAATAG
Organism: Prevotella sp. P5-126; assembly: GCF_002251185.1. Taxonomy (NCBI): domain Bacteria; kingdom Pseudomonadati; phylum Bacteroidota; class Bacteroidia; order Bacteroidales; family Prevotellaceae; genus Prevotella; species Prevotella sp. P5-126. The sequence goes on along the minus strand of NZ_NPIZ01000053.1, from coordinate 112,841 downwards.
TCGTTCGCCTTCGGTGTTGATACGGTGTTGCCATACTTCCTTGACACATGATAGCGCACGATCATAGGCTGCTGCACATTCGGGAATAATGAGCAACTCGTAGATGGCTTCATCATACTTACGGGTTTTGTCCAACATCTTGGCACGGGCAATGATACGGTCTGCTTGTGCATCATAGTATGCAACAATCTTTTTTTGTGATTGAGCAATGAAGTCTGACAATCCTTGATGACGTGGCGTCAGCCGTTTTACGGCATCGCTGAATGCGGCAGCATCACTCTGACCGACACCATCGAGTTGAGTGGTATATGCCGAGAATACAACACCATCGTCAGCGTTGAGCACCTTTAGGTTGAGTTGTATCTGACAGACTGTTTGGCGGGGAGGACCTGCTGTGATGCTCTTGCCTATGATTTCATATTCAGGGACCAATGCAAAACTATGGAGTCCTGCCATTGCCGATACACCATTCGTTGTCAATAACTGGCGCAGTTTGCCTGCTACCACTCGTTGGTAAGATACTGGAATGGCAGACGCACCAGACTGGAATGCAATGCCAATAGGCAGACTGCACTCTTGAGCCTGAACGGAAAGTGCCGTTGTGCAGGCTATAATAAACGATGCAATATATTTCTTCATAGTCGTAATACTTTATTTTTCTCCAACAATAAGCAGACAGCGACCCAGTCCACGGTTGACCACCTTAGTGGATATGTTGCGTGGGGCTCCTTTCAGATATTTACGTAGTTCGCGTGCAAAACCTTCTGCATCCATAGCCATACCGTTGGTGTGGTAGAGTGGGATGCGAACTTGATCGAAGAGCAGATAGTTTTCGGTGGCATCGCTCTTGTTGAAACGATGTTCTACGGTATTGTTTGCCATCCATTCGGTAATCAGTTCGCCGAGTTCCTTACCGTCATACTCTGTTTCGAAATCGAGTTCTTGTCCGTTGTCTGGAATCTGTAATTCGATAACAACCTCGCGGCCTTTGGCAAGAAGGTCATCGAAGTGCTGGCGGAGCAGAGATGTGAAACTGTCCATGTGGTCTTGCACTGCCTCTTCGATGAGCACAGGAACTTCTGCAGAGAATGATGGTGCTCCAGTTCCTTCTGCACCAGCAACCTGCTTGTTACTATAGGCATCGAGTCCGCGGAGATTGTAGGTAATGGAACGTTTCGGCCCATTGACATTCACTCCCCAATCTACTTCTAAGATAATGTCGGCACGAGCCGTGCGACGCAAACGATCAACAGGACTCTCTGCCAAACCAGCACCTGAGGTTTTGGTACGCATCACACTGTTCTCTTGATTGAGACGTTCTATACTTTTGATGGTCTGTGAGAGGTCCTGCAAAGGGAAACCACGTTCTGCCATGAGTGTATTGATTTTGGAGATGACCGCCATCAGGTCGCGGTTTTCCTGTAGTGCCTTCTTATAGTTGGGAATCATTTCCTTGATGCCCATTATATCTACAGTATCCATACAATGGTGTTCGTTACACCAGACATCACTTGGCACAACCATCAATTTCGGCAGTTTGGCCTGTCCGAACGACGGCATGGCAATTGCCAACAATGCTATCAGTATAATGTTAATCCTTGTGTTCATTATTATAGCGTGTCTATTTATAGTCTTTCTGAATAATTTTATCTTTGATGAGTCGTTGGCGCAGCTGTGGGCATTTCACGGTTACCACAATGCTCCATCGGGTTCCCAACGTACTCTCGGTATGTTCTCTTGACTTTTTCTTTTTTTTCTCATCCTTGAAAGAAACATATTTCTTGAAACGGTTGCCGTCGGCAAAGAACTTGTTGAAATAGGCTTCGTGACGTTCGCGAGCATTGACTTCTGTCAGCATAGGACGTGTGTTGCAACCTTCCATGCCAGCATGAATACCCTTGAAGAGAATGTCACGTACGGCAGTTTTCATAGCTTGTTCTACCGCATCTTTCTTCTTGCTGCCGAATCCCCATACACGTAGTGTCTGAGTGCCATCTTCCTCCACACCGAGACATTGGGTCTCGAATCCTACTCGTGGCGACATGGCTACTTGTGCCTTTGCACCTGCGATCATAAATATGGCGATGCTGATGAGAATGGTTTTCTTCATATTGTTTCGTGTTAGGGTTAAAAACCACTGTTTAATCGTTTCACCACTCCTGCTGCTTCTAAATCTTTGCGGAGTTGTTCTTTGGATACAGAGATGATGCCGGTAACGATATACTGTTTGCCTTGACGCACTACCTGCATAGATCCTTCTATCAGAGTGGCATAAGCCTCGCATCCTCCTCCTTTGCGGAAAAAAGGAATAAAGAAGTCGCTATACTGTTGTTCAACCATGGCACTACCTGCCATTGGCGGTTGCGAAATGCATCCACCGCCACCTGAATAGCCTCGGAATAACACGCCATGGATAGCGCAACGCTTTAGGATATTGTCGCCGATTTTTTTTTTATCGACCACGGCTTTCACTTTTACAAAAAAAAAACCTTTTTTTGCTGCCCCGCCACAACTTACTTCATATATAAGTGGTTTGTCTTTTTCTTTAGCCTCCATTGTGATTGGCATAGCAACCAATAATAGGAGGAGCAACCGTATCGTCCAGTCTCTCATAATGGGTATAGTTTTTAGTTATTTTTTAATCATTTCCTACTTGCAAATTTACTGTGTTTTTTTAGATTCTACAAGTCGCCAAAATGCCCATATACGATGACAGGTAATAAGTGCAGATAAGAGGAAGAAATTGGTTGATAAGAGGACAAAAATATTTTTGCGTCAACTTTGCAAGTGTTCGGAAATAAAAGAAAATTTCTGATTTTCTTTGTATTTCACTCACTTATTCGTACCTTTGAGACTTTGTCTCTTAGGTAGGCTGCACCTCGGAAATAAAAGAAAATTTCTGATTTTCTTTGTATTTCGCTCGGTTTGCACTACCTTTGCACACGAATTTAGACCATGTGTATGATGGTCCGCAGGATTTTTGGAAGGTTTTTGCACCCTGATGATCCCATATCGTTTGTGTGGGATAATGGCTGGGAGGGTGAATTCAGCCTTCTTTATTAGCAATATTATCAAGGTAAAAAACATTGAAAACATTTGAAGAATTGGGCGTCAGCGAAGAGATTCGCCGCGCTATTGACGAGCTTGGATTCGAACATCCAATGCCAGTACAGGAAGAAGTAATCCCTTATTTGTTGGGTAACAAAAACGATGTCATTGCATTGGCACAGACAGGAACAGGTAAAACTGCTGCCTATGGACTGCCGTTGTTGCAGAAAACTGATGCATCGCGAAAAGAAACACAAGCCATCATCCTTAGTCCTACACGTGAACTCTGTCTGCAAATTGCTGACGATCTCAACAGTTTTGGAAAATATATCGACGGCATGCATATTGCTGCTGTATATGGTGGAACGGATATCGGTTCGCAGATACGTACACTAAAACATGGTGTGCAGATTATCGTTGCCACACCAGGACGTCTCATCGACCTCATCAACCGTGGAGTTGCTAAACTCGATCAGGTGAATAATGTAGTGCTCGACGAGGCAGACGAGATGCTCAACATGGGATTCTCTGACAGTATCAATGCTATTTTCGAGTGTGTGCCTGCCGATAGAAACACATTGCTTTTCTCGGCTACTATGAGTAAGGATATTGAGAAAATAGCACTCAACTATCTGCATGACCATAAGGAAATTGTGGTGGGATCACGAAACGAAGGTGCTGAACATGTGAACCACATCTATTATCTGGTCAATGCACGTGATAAATATCTTGCATTGAAACGAGTGGTAGATTTCTATCCTCGCATCTTTGCCATTATCTTCTGTCGCACTAAGATAGAAACACAAGAGATTGCCGACAAACTCATCAAGGATGGATATAATGCCGAGGCACTCCACGGAGACCTCAGTCAGCAACAACGCGACCTGACCATGCAGAAGTTCCGCCAGCACACCGTACAGTTCCTGGTGGCTACCGATGTTGCAGCACGAGGCCTTGATGTGGATGATCTTACCCATGTTATCAACTACGGATTGCCCGACGATATTGAGAGCTACACCCATCGTAGCGGTCGTACCGGACGTGCAGGCAAGAAGGGAACGTCTATCTCTATCATCCATACCAAAGAGAAATTCAAGGTGAGACAGATAGAGAAACAGATTGGTAAGGACTTTGTGGATGGTACGTTGCCTGCTCCTGAGGAGATTTGCAAGAAACAGCTTTTCAAGACCATGGACGATATTATGAAGACTGATGTTGATGATGAGCAGATTGCTCCCTATATGGAAGAAATCAACCGTCAGTTTGAATATATCGACAAAGAGGATATTATCAAGAAGATGGTGACAATCACCTTCGGTAAATTTCTCGACTATTATAAGAATGCACCCGAAATCATCAAGCCCGATAGCCGTAGTGCCAAGGCTGCAAGGGGCGAAGGTAAAGCAGACGGCAACCGTCGTACTCGTCAGAATGGACCGCGTAAGGCTGAAGCCGGATACCGCCGCTTGTTTGTCAATTTAGGCAAGGACGATGGTTTCTATCCTGGCGAAGTGATGCAGTTCCTCAATAAGTGTGTGCCAGGACGTGTACAGGTGGGACATATCGACCTTTTGGGCAAGTTCTCTTATATAGAAGTTCCTGAGGAAGATGCTGACCGCGTGATGCAAAACCTCAACGGACAGCACTATAAGCGCCGTGAAGTGCGCTGCAACGATGCTGATGAGGCTGGACACGGAAACGGCAGACGTCCCTCCGAGTCTGCTCCACGCAATCAGCGTAGCGAGGGTCGTAGTGGACGTGGCGAAGGCCGTGGCGCTAAAGGTTATGGTCGTGCCGACAGAAACGACGGTCGTCAGCAACGTGGTTCAAGGGGAGCTGCACGCCATCAGAATCATGAAGATATGAATGATTGGCGATCGCTGATGAATCCAGACTCTATGCGCTTGCGTGGTGAAGAGCCCGACTTCAGCGAGGAAGGCTGGGCACGTCGTCGTCCGAAGAAGAAATAAACTAACGACCGATAGGGGATAAGCCCTAACATCTGGTTTGTGATAAAACCTAACGACCAAATGGGACGATAGTCGTTGAGCATATCATATCGGGGTATGGGCAACGATTCTAATAAAAGAAAGGGAGCAACACTATGGTGCTGCTCCCTTTGCTATGGGTTATCATTCATCTTATTTCTTGATGCCGATTTCCTTCAGCAGACGGTCGGCATGGCCCCAACGATCCATCATGTAGAGCATATAGCGCACATCCACGTTGATGGTACGTGCCAACTGCTTGTCGAAGAAGATATCGCTCGACAGGCTGTCCCAGTTGCCATCAAAGGCAAGGCCCAACAGTTCGCCCTTACCGTTGAAGATAGGAGAACCAGAGTTACCGCCGGTAATGTCGTTGTTAGAGAGGAAACAGAGTTGCAGCGTACCTGTCTCTTTGTCGGCATAAGCACCGAAATCTTTTGCCGAGAGCAGTTCGTGCATGACGGGTTCGGCAAAGTATTCGAAGTTGTCGTTGGCGCGTTGCATCTTCTCCCAGAGGCTGCGAGCATCGGTATAGTAGCCAGAAGGTTTGCCGCCAAGGGTGTATTCGCCCACTTGACCATAGGTCATGCGGAGTGTGAAGTTGGCATCCGAATAGTTAGGAAGATCCTGTTCCATGCGCAGTTTGGCAGCACAGAGCCATTTCTCCTGTTCTTCAATCTGGTCGGCACTACCAGAAAGGTCGGCACGGATGGCACCCATGGTCTCGATAAGGTCCTGACCGAACAGCACACCGAGGTCTTTGGCATAGCTCTTCTTATTAATATAAATAGGAGTATTGTCCTTCATCAGCAGCGATTTGTCGTAGAGATCGTTGACATAGGCGGTGAAATCGCCCTTGTATTTCTCTTCGATGGTGGTGAAGAATGCAGGGTGATATTGCTTTTCCACATGCTCGCTATAGTTTTTCATCATAGCGGCAAGCAGTTCACGGTCTGTAGCTTCATCCCACTCGTTGCGATTGTCTTTAAACTCCACATATTGTTTCTGCTTCTTGTTTTCCGGACCTTTCACCTCCATGCCGTTGTGGATGCGCTTAGCACGAAGGCTCATTTGGTCTGGTTCGCGACCCCAAGTCTCGTTCCAATAGTAGAGGGCACGCAGGGCAGAGAATCGATTAGCGTAGAGTTTTTCCAGTTTTGCAAAGTCGAGCAATCCTTTCAGATAGCCAGACTCCTGTTGCCATTGCTGCAATTTGGCTTCAAACTCCTGTTTCTGTCTGATGAGTCCGATGGAATCGATACATTTGTTCATACCGATGGAGTTCTTCCAGTAGTTGGAGCTGTGGGCATATTTCGAGTCGTACTTGATGCGCACAGCTTCGTCGGCACGCATGTGGCGGAGCATGATTTCCTGTTTTACGGCACGAGCCTGAGCCATAACAGCATTCATAGCATCGCGGCGTTCCTTGATACCATAGCTGCTCAGGTAGCGGCTGGTGCTGCCGGGATATCCCATAATCATGGCAAAATCGCCGGGTTTATAGCCATCCATTGATACTGGTGCCCATGATGCAGGATGATAGGGCACGTTGTCTTTGGAGTAAGCGGCAGGACCATTGGTCTTTGGGTCGGCATAGATGCGGAATACAGAGTAGTCGCAAGTCTGACGGGGCCACATCCAGTTGTCGGTTTCTCCACCAAACTTACCCATCGATTTGGGCACAGAGAATACCAGACGCACGTCGGTAAAGTCGCGATAGGTTGTCATATAGTATTTGTTGCCCTCGTAGAAAGGCTTGATTTCTACACGCAACGTAGAGTCTTTCTGGCGGATGTCTTTCTGCCAGGCATTCTCTACAGAATCCACCCATTCGCCCACTTTGCCGATAGCGAGGCTGCTCATGCCCAGTTTGCGCAATTCGTCGGTCACGTCTTTTTGTTCCACCATGAAGCTTACGAAGAGATCTTTGTTGGGCAATTCCTCTTCATACGAGTTGGCAACAAATCCGTTGAGCATATAGTCGTGCTCTACGGTAGAGTGGCTACGGATAGATTCAAAACCGCAATGGTGGTTGGTGAATACGAGTCCATCGGGAGATACCACAACGCCTGAGCAATAGCCTCCAAAGTTGATAACGGCATTTTTCACGGCATTGCTGCTCTGATAGAGTTGTTCCATAGGGAGTTGGAATCCCTCCTGTTTCATCTGTTCATAGATGGCTGGCGGCAGGTTGTAGAGTGTCCACATGCCTTCGTCGGCCTTGGCGTTGTTGACAGACAGGGCCATCAAAGCGCCGAAGAGTAACATTGCTTTTCTTTTCATAGTGTTATAATTATTTGTTTTGATGTTTCCGGAAGTATTTACCGATAACGGGCAGACTGCCCAATGGGAAGTCTTTCTTTACCACAAGGGCGGTATAGAGTAGGATGAAGATGGTGTTGACTCCCATGGCAACAGCGGTAGAGAGGTGGTTGGTGGCTTGCATCACGAAGAATACAGCCGCTGCCAATACCACATAGAGGGCAATATCGCGCATCGGATAGGCTATCGGATGGTATTTTCGTCCTACGAGGTAGGAGAGGGTCATCGCTGTCAGATAGCCGGCAAACCCTGCCCATGCACAGGCTATATACCCATAGCGCGGTACGAAGATGACGTTGATACTGATGAGAACGGCACAGCCCACACCGGAGAAGATCGCTCCCCAATAGGTTTTATCTTCCAGTTTGTACCAGAACGACAGGTTGAAATAGATGCCCATCATGATTTCGGCAGCCATTACGATAGGCACTACGCGCAGTCCTTCCCAATAGTCGGGTGCGATGATGCGCTTGAGCACATCCATCCAACCTATCACGCAAAGGAACGCCAGTAGGGTGAAGATGATGAAGTATTTCATGGCAGAAGCCTGCATCTGATCGTTGTCTTTATCTTTCGACTTGCCGAACACGAATGGTTCATAAGCATAGCGGAAGGCCTGTGTGATCATAGCCATAATCATGGCAATCTTCACCGTAGCGCCATAGATGGCAAGTTGGGTGTGCATATCTTTTCCGGGATAGATAAAAGGAAAGAGAATCTTGTCTGCCACTTGGTTGAGGATGCCTGCCACACCCAGGATGACGATAGGCCAGCTGTAGTTCAGCATGCGCTTCATCAGTTGTGAATCGAAGCCGTAACGTATGCCCCACAGTTCTTTGAAGAGACAGAGTGTGACGATTGCTGATGTGGCGAGGTTGATATAGAAGGCATAACCGGGATCATGACCGTCCATACCGATATAATAGATGATGTTGAGTGCAATATTGATGGCGATGTTCAGCATCTGCAGGGCTGCAAATTTCAACGCTTTCTTCTGTAGTCGGAGATAGGCAAAGGGGATGGCACGCACGGCATCGATAGCAACGGTAAGCGCCATGACCCACACATATTGCGGATGGTCGGCATAGCCAAGGAAGGTGCTGACGGGAGTGATGAGTAGCAGAATGGCTATGAAAAACAATGTTGATGCTGATGCCACTCCTATCAGAGCAGTAGAGAATACCCGTTCTGCATGCTCCCCTTCCTTATTGGCAAAACGGAAGAAAGTGGTCTCCATGCCGAAGGTCAGCAATACGAGGATTAATGCTGTCAGGGCATACATGTTGGTGATGACACCATAAGCACCGCCCGATGCCGGCATGGATGCGGTGTAGATCGGCACGAGCAGATAGTTGAGGAAGCGTCCTACGATGCTGCTCAATCCATAGATGGCTGTGTCTTTTGCTAATGATTTCAGATTTGGCATATTTCTATTTTTTTTTATTCAAGTTTCGCAACTGAGGGAATTGATTGAAGTAAAAGAAGTTATCACTTCCTACGGTCGTTCGGGAAGTTAAGAGACAATAGCCTTTTGCCGTAAGACGTAGGACATTTGTCCCTTAACTTCCCTTAACTTCCCTCTAACTTCCCTCTAACTTCCCTCTAACTTCCCTAACTTCCCTCTAACTTCCCTCTAACTCCCCTTAACTTCCCTTAACTTCCCCACATGCGATAGTTCAGTTTCTTTATTTCTTAATAGAAGAAGAGATAGCTGATGCAGATGGCGGCAACGATGCCTGCAAAGTCTGCCAGCAAGCCGCAGGCTACGGCATGTCGGGTTTTGGCAATACCCACACTACCGAAATATACGGCAAGGATATAGAATGTAGTATCGGTAGATCCTTGGAAGATGCACGACAGGCGTCCTACAAAGGAGTCGGCGCCATAGGTGGTCATTGCATCGACCATCATGCCGCGTGCCCCGCTTCCCGATAGCGGTTTCATGAGTGCTGTGGGTAGCGCATCCACCCATTGTGCATTAACGCCAGTTTGTTCTACCGTCCAGCGCATACCGTCTATCAGCATGTCCATGGCTCCCGATGCGCGAAACACACCGATGCCCACCAGAATAGCCACCAGATAGGGGATGATGCGCACGGCAGTTTGGAATCCGTCTTTGGCTCCTTCTACAAAAGCATCATAGACGTTTACCTTCTTGCGCACTCCGGCAAGGATGAATCCTATGATGATAGACATCAGCAGGATGTTGGCTACTGTCGTGCTGACGCGGTTCATCGTCTCACCATCCATCTGGCTGAATGCCCAAATAATGGCTGACACCACCAGACAGGCACCACCAAGTGTGAGCAGCATGATGCGGTTCAGTAGATTGATGCGCTGGAATAGTGAGGTGACTACCACTCCTGCCAACGTCGAGAAGAATGTGGCCAAAAGGATGGGGATGAAGATATCGGTGGGTTGGGCAGCACCCAACTGAGCACGATAAACCATGATGCTGACTGGTATCAGGGTCAATCCGCTGGTGTTGAGCACGAGAAACATGATCATCGGATTGGATGCTGTGTCTTTCTTTGGATTCAAGGCTTGCATCTGTTCCATGGCTTTCAATCCCAATGGTGTGGCGGCATTGTCGAGTCCTAACATATTGGCTGCAATATTCATGAAGATGCTGCCTGTGACGGGATGCCCTTTGGGAATATCGGGAAAGAGTTTGCTGAACACCGGCGATAGGATTCGTGCCAATACATCGACCACGCCACCGCGTTCGCCAACCTTCATCACACCGAGCCATAGCGATAATACACCCGTCAATCCCAATGAAATCTCAAAGGCTGTCTTCGACGAACTGAATGTGGAATCCATCATGGCAGGAAACACACTATAGTCGCCAAAGAATACCAATTTCACCATCGCTATCACAAAGGCGATGATGAAGAATGCTACCCAAATATAATTTAAAACCATACAGCCAACAAAATTACACTTTTTCTGTCACAACGCCAAATATATGCTGGTCTTTTCATAGAAAAAGCGTGTCGGCAATACGCCGACACGCTTCCTCCTGTGTCTATATGATTATAAAGAATTAGTATAAATTTTCTTGGTTTTTGACACTCTTGTACCAGTTGTCAGGAGTGTTACTGTTGACATAGTCCTTGAACTTCTCATAGGTATTTATGAACTGTACGCGCTCCTTCATCCATTTTACGTCTGTAGGTACGCAAAGCTTTTGGGTAGCTTCGCCCTTCTGAGCTGTCAGTTCTTGTGCGCCTACATAAACGGGAATATCGTTGGCATTGTTCACATTGTCTGCCACAGGGATGCGGAAGATGGCTACAGGACGTGTGGCTCCGTTGCCGGTATTGATCATAGTGCCTTGTTCTTCTACACAGAGAGCTTTGTGCACCTCTACACCTTTGTCACCCTGTCCACCGATGGTGAGATACTTCGTACCACCAGCTGCGTGCAAAGTGATGACAGCAAATTTTTGATTGTGACCATCTTTCCAATTGTACTCGAATTTTACATCGAATACAGCATCGTTGAAGTCCCAGTCGCTGGTCTGTACAGAAGCCAGATTGCTATCGATGATATCCTCTACCATGACGCGCATAGCAACTGTACCAGGAGCGTTGAGGCCTGGAGCTATTCTGACAATCCAGTCGCTATAGTATCCGTCGGGTCTGACTTCTATTTTTCCGTTGTCGTTTTTTTCGGTCTTATAGTCGAAACCTACAAAATACATGCCTGCCACAATAGGATCGATGATATCGCCGGGAATTAGCACGTATGAGTCGTAGTAGTATTTACTTCCATAAGAGTCGTGGAAACCAAAGCAAGTGGTGTTGTAGTCCTTCATATACATGATTCTGTCCTTATGGAACTTGTTGTTGCCCTCTCCAACATTCGTCTCGCTTGCATTACCACCGTTGAAGTTGTAGATGTGGTCTCCCTCTTTTGCATTGCTACCACAAGCCAGCCAGTTCATCTTTTCGGAACCAGTAATCTGTTCAGTTCCGCCAGCAGGTTTATTGATAGTGTAAATTTCGGGCGAATTTGAACCAGGATTAGTACCACCTTGATACACTTGCTGTACAAAGAAGTCGCTCCAGTTGACTTTTTGGCCTTGAGGGTTTTTGGTGTTCTGGAACCATTTGCGTACCACCTCTTTCTGAGCGTCGGTCAGTGGGGCGGGTACGGTCAGATATTGATACCAGTCGTTGGCATTGGGGTCTGAACCACGAGTACCAATGAGCTTGCCATCCTTGTCGAATGTGAATACTTGCTGAGGAGTGAATCCCCAGTTAACATTAGGATTGACTGCCCCAAACTCCTTTTCGAAGACAGCTTGATATTGCTCTTGCTTACTAACAGGGGCATAGTCATCGTGCGTACAACTAGCCATGGCTAAGGCTGTAATTCCTACAAAAAGAATCTTTTTCATTTTCTCGATTTTTAATTTTACTGTTGTTGATAATTCTATGAGATTAAACGGTTGGCTCATTTTCGTTATATATAGAGTCTTTCCATTGTGGGTGCAAAGATAAAAACTTTTTCGTTTTTGTATAGTTAACAGTATGTTAAAAAATCATAATTTCATCAAGAATAGTGCTGATATACATTATTTTACTTAACTTTGTATCCTGTTTTTATTACGAACAAATATGAATAAACCGAAACTATTGATTGCCGCAACAATGGCAACGCTCGTGCTGACTGCTTGTCAACATGAGTTTTTCCAAAAACAAAGATATGTTGATCTGGTGGCAGAGGAATTTCCTGTTAAGGACTTTGATGCAGGACATACTTGGGCTACGGCACGAGAACTCACCATGTCGGTCATACTGCCTTCTGCCGACAGCTATGAGGTTTATATGTTCACGGGCATTCCTGCCGTTTCAACAACCCGACTGTTGCAACATGTGAAACTCAATGGAGCCAACCGGCAGTCGGTCAACGTGTCGTGTCCGACGGTTCTTTCGGAGCTATGGATAGCTATTGTCGATGCGGCGGGCGGAGTGAAAGAGGCTCGTATTTCCGTTGGAACCAATGAGGTCAACATCACAGCCGACCTCAGCAATGCCTATTTGCGTGGTTCTACGCCTGCCATGCTGGCTGGAGTAAGTCCGCAACCCTATACATTCTGTTTTGAAGATGCGTTTCCACAGCCTGGCGACTACGATTTCAACGACTTGGTGATGGGCGTTCAGCTCAACAAGCGCTATGCTGCCAACACCACCGATCCCGATACGCTGATTATTTCCACCAATCTCAAAGCAGTGGGAACGGTCAACCCCATAGGTGCTGCCATGCGCCTGAAAGGGGTGAATACCGCCGTGGTGGGTACTACTTACGAGGCAGAAGACACCTATCCTTATTATAAATACGGCAGCAGTTTTGTGCCGACAACCGAGGGCCGCAAGTTTATAGAGAAGACGAGCGAGGTGAATCCAGCCAACCGCGACGTGTGTATTCCGCTATTCTGCGATGCCCACTATGCCATCAGCAAAGGGTCTATGGACAATGCGCAGCAGGTGGTGCGCTGTTATTACAACACCATGACCGACGAAGATATGGCTGAGGTGGCTACTACCGGCAAGTTGGGAATGAAGGTGGGAACGGTGAAGCGCGAGTTTCGTGTGTTGTTTCATCAGTCGAGCCGTGCCTCCTTCAACGATTTCAATATGATGGATCTTGACCTCTTTGCAGTCACTTCCTATAATGGCGGATATTTTGAAACCCACACCATGACGTATAAAGCTGACGAAGTGATCCACCAATATATAAACGGTGCCAACCAGGAGGTTTATTCTAAAAACTATATTTGGGCTTTGCTCGTGGCTACGGATTTCCGTTATGCCCGCGAAGGAAAAGTGATAGGAACGCTCGGAGCTAACGGTTATGATGGTGCTTACTGCACGCCCAGCCATTCTTTCTTCGACTGGGGACGCGACCGCTATAATGCACGCGACTGGTATCTCTATCCCGATAATACCAATACCTATAGATAATAGCAACGACCATCTGCTGTATGACCAACTGAGCCTTCCTTATCAGGTTGGCTCAGTTTTATTTTCCCGAATCCATACTAAACCCATACTATATCCATATCATATTCATCCCGAACGCATCCCGAACACATCCCGAAGGGAATGGGGAATGCGATGCAGGGTATGGTCTTCCTGCAAGGGGATGAAACAAACAAATCACCCTAAGAAACTCTACCCAGGTAGGGTGGGAGTTGCTTAGGGTGATTGGGGGATTGTACAGGGAGTAGTGAATTACTTCACCACTTTACCTTCTACGGGACTCTTATACCAGTCGATTGCGGTATTGGCAGCCTTGCTCCATTCTACAAACATGGGGAAGGCGATACCAATAGGAGTACGCTCGGTAGGCCATGCCCATTCGCCTGGCAATACAAGCATCTGGGGAGCTGTGCCAATCTCTGCTGACTCAAGCACGATAGACTCGTTCTGGTCTTTCACCTTTACTGTGAAACCATGGTTGGTTACAGAGTAGTCGGCAGGCACGGTGATGGTGATTGCACTACCGGGAGTGCCCTTGCTGCCGGTGTTGAGCATAGAATACTGTCCGTTGGCATTGGGCTGTGCACCATTGATGAGGTTGTGGATTTCGCCGAGGTTGTTGCCACCGTGGTAGATGTTTGAAGGCAGCACACCACCTGCAGCCAGCGGAGTGACTTTCGCTGTGGTTTCGCCAGCGGTATGGCTAACGCTGAACACTACGTCGTTGAAGTCGATATCGTCGGTATTACCCAAGTCTTCGCATGCGATAATCCATGATTCTGACTGTGGTTCGGGCAGTGGATCTGGGTCGGGCACGGTGATTGGAGGTTCTGGAGTCTTGTATTGTCCTTGTACCCAGAATACGATGTCGTTGAGGTCTTCGTCGTTACCGCCATCTTCAAATCCAAGGAATGTCTGTCCGTTGAATGTCCAAGCGGCTGCCTTGATAGCGCCACGAGTGGGATCGTAGGTAGGCTTAGAAATCTCCCAGTCCTTTTGGTCTAAGTGGTTGATGCGCTTGTTCAGTTCGGGCAGCGAGTAGTTGTAGTTGACATCTGTGTAGTTACCATTGTGGTTACTGTAATCGTTGGTATTGTATGGCTGATATGGTGCGATGAAGAACACGATGTGGTAGCCTGCTGGGAAATTGTAGGTTGCTTCTTGGTCGTGGTTCTCGCCGAAGAAAGCCAATTTGTATGAAGTGCCATACATCTTGGTGTCTTTGCTTTTACCAAAGAGCGACTCCTCTGCTTCGCTCCAGTTTGACAAATCCATGTTACCAACGGCTTGTCCTTTCCAACTATTGAAATAGATGTTGCTCTGAGGACGTGCATCGTTAATCAAGATGTAGTGGGGCTGGGTCAATGGGTCTTGACCGTCTTTGTAGTAAATGTAGCCGAGGCGGTCTGAAATTTGTGTCGCACCATATACTACTGGCATTTTGATTTCTCCACCTTCGGTAACGATAGAGAATCCCTTCTCCACCTGCTTCAAGTCTTCAAGACCATTGGTGTAGATGTTAAGTTTTTTGCTGCTGTAGTACTTCTGGCTCTCCATGAAGAATGAGCCAGGACCGAAGAGCTTGTAGCCTTGACCCAATGTCCAGCAGGGAACTGCTTCTTCTTGAGCAACACCTTTGAGCAGGGTGATTTCAATATTCTTGGTAGATCCAACCCATTTTGCCTCAGGCTTAAGCTCGGCATTTGAGAAGTCAAATACTGTATAGTTGATAGAACCGTCTGCGTTTTTGGTTACGATAGATTCTGTGGTGAAAGGACCAGGGTTGTTATACTGAACACTTTGACCTTGGTAAACTTTTTTCCATTCTTCAACGGTTTTTGTAGTCCAGTTCCACCAAATCATATCTTTGACTAATGATTCGTATTGGTTGTTCAGCACTTTCTTCTCACCTTTTTCCACCGGGCAATTGGCAGCACGTGTAAATCCGCTGCGAGTTGGTGTGATATAGTCTGATGGGGTGATGTTTACTGTGCCGTTTACGATAGCATAGTAATTGTAGATTTTGAAGAGGCCTTCGCTGTTTTTGATAGAAACGAATACGTGGTTGGCAGCCTTCTTGGCATCAAACGAGATGCTGCCTGCGCCATTGGTCAGTTTGGTAACTGCCATCAGGTTGCTTTCGTCTTCCAGCGGAGCATCAGAATAGATGCGCATCTCGCTCTCACCGGCAATGGTGGGGCAAGCGGCTGTTGCGCTAACGGTGGTTGCTACATTCCAGTCTTGTGTGGGGTCGATGGCTCCAAACTGCTGGTTCCAACTGTTGTTGTACTCATTGACCTTCTGATTGGGATCGTAGAGGTTTGAGTCTTTAGAGCAGGAGCTCAAAAAGAATGTACCCGATGCTGTAATCAAGGCACATAACAATAATAGTTTTCTCATAGATCTATAATTATATTTTTTGTTTGTTCGTTATTTCGGAAACGATAAGTATAGTGATTCTCTGGGTGCAAAGATACGAATATTTGTGAAAATGACAAGCGTAAATCCCAATAATTTTATGATTTTCACCTATTTATATGCATTTTTCGCCTTGTGGAATTGCTGTGTGGGGCAACAGACAAACGAACAAGTGGGGTGGAGGAATCCTTTATTTTGTGTTGGAAAAATTGGAGATTAGAAATAATCGCCGTATCTTTGTGCACGAAAACACGATGATCTATCACAACGACAAGTATTGATGATGAAGAAGAAAGATGCTATGCGACAAATGGGCAGCCTGTTGGCGGGATTGCTGATTCTCGCTTCGATTGCCCTGGCGAAACATGGTTCGTTGCCCGGCCACGACTTCCAAGCGACAACAGCCACAGCCCACCAAGCCGACAACGACACCTTGCAGGTGCTCGACGATGGATCTATGGTGGTGAATACCACGTCGATCGCATCAGATATTATCGGCTATGCCGGAACGGTTCCACTCCTGATTACCATCAAAGACAACAGGGTGGAGCATATCAAGGCGTTGCCCAATCAGGAGACGGAAGATTTCTTTGAAATGGCAGCGGAGCTGCTTTCCCGGTGGAACGGCAAAACCACGGAAGAGGCTGAGGCTTTGCAGGTGGATGCGGTGTCGGGCGCTACCTTTTCTTCGAAAGCCATTATCGGCAACGTGCAGCGCGGATTGGCGTATGCCCGTCGCGCACAGGCTACCATTGCGCAACCGTCTTTCGACTGGTCGGTAAAAAACATAGCCGGCATCTTGGTGGTGCTGATGGCTGCCATCCTGCCGTTGTTTGTGAAAAACAAAACCTACCGTTTCTGCCAATCCACACTCAATGTGGTGGTGCTCGGCTTATGGTGTGGATCTTTCCTGTCCTATACCTCGCTCATGGGATATATGGCACACGGCATGAATCCGCTGGCGGTAGCGGTGCCTTGTCTCATGCTTTTGGTCGCTTTGGTCTATCCGTTGATAGGCCATAAGTCATACTATTGCACCCACCTGTGCCCATTCGGTTCGCTGCAGTATATGGCAAGTCGGTGTGTCAGCTATAAGGTGAAGATGGGTGCCCGCCTCGTGCGGAGATTGGACATTTTCCGAAAACTGCTATGGTGCGTGCTGATGATCCTCATCTGGACAGGGGTGTGGGCAGATTGGACCGACTATGAACCGTTTGCCGCATTCATCTTCCAGTCGGCATCGTGGGTGGTCATCGCCATCGCCATCGCCTTTGTGCTATTGTCTTTCGTGGTTGTTCGCCCGTATTGTCGCTTCGTCTGCCCCATGGGCACATGGCTCAGAATCTGCCAGTCCTCCAAGTGGCGACTCTTCTGACGGGAGGTCGGTATCGAGACAGCAATCATCTCGGATGGGCGGCAGGGTACATACACTTGGAATCCTTAAAATTTTATTTTTCTAAAAATTTCGACCACACGACCACAGATGTGGTGTAATCGACTATGAGACAGCATCTTTAGGCTGTGGTCGATTACTCCAAACCCGTGTTTTCGACCACACTTCGACCACGCATGTTTTTCCCGAAAATCATGGCGGATATTCACGCGAAGTAAACAAAAATTATTTTCAGGCATTTTCAAACGGCTGACAAAGTTATTGTCAAACGTTAGATAAGAGTGTTATCAAACGTTAGATAAGAGTGTTATCTAACGTTAGATAAGAGTGTTGTCCAACGTTAGACAAGGGTCTTTTCAACGTTGGAAACAAATTGTTTCAAATATCGGAAAATAGTGGTGTCAAATATTATGCAATAGTCTTGTCCAACGTTAGACAAGGGTGTTGCCGGTCGTCAGAACATGCAAAATCGTGTATTGGTGGTTATTTTGGTCAAGCTGTTTCTGTGATGGCAACGGCAGATGGCTGGTGGTCGAAGGGTGGTCGAATGGTGGTCGAACACCGCGAGTCAGCGTAATCGACCACACACGTAAACTGCACACACACAGCGTGTTATGCGGTTGTTGTGGTCGAGTGGTCGAAATTTTGCAAATACGCGTGTGCGCATGCGTACCTACTATATAATACAAGTAGGTTGCCTCAATCTTCCTGCCTGCAAGGGTAGGTTACTTCTTGGTGGCTTCCTTCATTTCCTTCATGCGCTTGCGGAAAGCCTTCAGCGCTCTGCCGGCATTGGGAATGCCACGCGAGCGAGCCTGCTTAAAGGTGCGCTCAGCCTGTTTGTAGTCGCCCAATTGCTCGTAGGAGAGTGCCACATAGAAGTATATCTGGTCATTATCAAAACCTGTGCGCAGGGCGCTGTCGCCATAGATAACCGTGTTTAGCGCATCTTTCTCGTCGTAATAGCCAAACGCCTTGCCACAGAGATTGACAAACTCGCGACGCTTCTGGATAGAGTCTGCTGCCGACTTCCAGTGCGACTTAAACTGAGGTGGCGACATCAGTTTGTCTTTTGCCCATAGTCCATAGTGGTGGCGGTCACCCTCAGGTGTGCGCGACTGTTGGCTGGTGTTTGAATGAATCTCAGAAAAGTTGGCATCCTGTGCCCACGTTATGGTGGCTGACAGCATGAGCAGGCAGAGGGTAATCAAGATATTTTTTTTCATGCTTTGTGTTTTGTCTTTAGTTTTCAATCCTTCGGTATTGCTTTTCTCTTTACCTTATTATTTCTGATTGCAAAGGTAAAGAAAAAAATTAAAAAAGCCTTGATGTCTCCTCGTTTTTTCTACCGTTCCCCTCTGAATCAAGTAATTTTATTTTGAATTATATTTCGCTGATTCATAGATATTTTGTTACTTTGCACCCGAAAAGTAAAAATTAAGTGAAATGCTATGAAATGGGCTTTGGTGTTCGTACAGTTGCCCCATCAATCCCATGACCGTTTCTTGGTTGTTGATGATGATATGTACCTGATGGGTGCAAGTGTCAAGGATATGGGTACCAGCCTTTGCGCTATAACAAAGATGGAGATGTCGCCAGATGTTGTTTTGTCTTTGGTGTAGTTTTTTGAGATAATTTTGAAAAAAACACAGATGGGACGTCACCTTTTCCTACTTTCACTTGTTGTTATAGTGAATCGGTTCAATAATTAACAAGAAGTTTAACCAATAAAACAATTAAAAATATGGGAAGTCATGATATCGTAGGTCTTTTTATTGTGCTTGGAACAGCCGTTATTCTCCCAATTACCATTATTTTTCTTGCATTAAGAGGTAAGATGGCTTCGGAAAGGAATAGAAAGGAAATCATTCTTGCTGCACTCGAAAAGAATGCTGACATTGACATTGAGGAATTAGTAAGAAAGATGAATAAGCCAGAGAAGTTGTTGAAAGAGAAGTTGTTGGAAAAACTACAGTGGGGAATGCTTGCTTTCATCCTGGGAGTAGGAATGATAGGTTACGGAATATACTTGAACTGCAACTTAGTAGGAGGAAGTACAGATCCGTTGGTAAGTATAAGTATAGGATTGGTACTGTTAGCTGTAGGCATAGCCTTCCTAGCCAACTATCAGATCGGTAAGAAGATGCTTGCCAAGGAAATGGAAGCAGAGGAACGGAACTTGCGACAGGCATAAAGAGT
Organism: Prevotella sp. P5-126; assembly: GCF_002251185.1. NCBI lineage: Bacteria > Pseudomonadati > Bacteroidota > Bacteroidia > Bacteroidales > Prevotellaceae > Prevotella > Prevotella sp. P5-126. The sequence goes on along the minus strand of NZ_NPIZ01000053.1, from coordinate 93,483 downwards.
AGATGACCAGAGAGCAGTTCATACAACTCGTCAGTGACGAGCAGGAGGCACTTCGTGGATTCTTGCTCGCCCTCTGCTGTGGCAACAAGGATGATGCTGACGATATTGCTCAAGATGCTTTGGTCAAGGCGTATCTTGCCTCGGCAGGCTATCAGAATAAAGGAAAGTTCCAATCGTGGCTCTTCAAGATTGCACAGAACACATTCCTTAATCATAAGGCAGCCCAACGGACATTTGAAAGCATCGAAGAGGCAAAAACAGTCTTAGGCACAAGTGATGCTGATGTAAAATATGCTTATCAGGATCTCTACCTTGCTCTCGCCACTTTGCCTCCCAAAGAACGAGCATCCATTGTGTTGTTCTATCTTGACGGACATTCTGTAAAAGAGATTTCCCAGATAACAGACACAAGCAAAGATGCCGTGAAGAAGCAACTCTCGCGAGGACGTGACAAACTGAAAACAAGATTGAAGTTATGATGAAAGATAAAGCACTTGAGGAACTCTTCCTTGCCCAGCGTCCGAAATTTGACGATAAGGATGAGTTTATGGCACGCCTAACCCAAAAACTCGATGCCGTAGAATACCTTCGTCAGTATGAGGAGGCAAACCTTCGTCGATACAAATATGCTATGATAGCTGCATTTGTGGCAGGCTTCATCGCTGGCGGAGCATTGTTTGCCTTTGTTCTGTCCACGCCATCGGAATTGCCATTGTTTACTTTCCATGCATCATCTGGCATCTTGTTGGCAATTGAACAATATTCCAGGACGATAGCGACGATTGTTCTATCACTAGTAATGGGGCTTGGTATTATCAGCATTGTTAGCAACGTATTGGATATCGTCCAAATGAGAGTGCAATTAGGGACGGTTTCCAACGGTTCATAGAGAATGCATGGTGATGAATATGATAAAAGGGAGGAAAAATATTACTGCAGAATCATCAGATTATTTTTCTTCCCCAAATGAAATCTGATGAAAATACGTGTTCGCAAGATAAAAAAGCATGAAAATTTGCGAAAAGCACGTTGCTGTACGAATGTCTCTGTGTTCGCAATGTGTTCGCAAGGCAAAAGAAAAAGCAGTTAAGTTTGCGACTTAACTGCTTGATTTTAAGAGGTGGACCAGCCAGGGCTTGAACCTGGGACCTCCAGATTATGAGTCTGTTGCTCTAACCAACTGAGCTACAAGTCCGCAAATTTTTGCGGTGCAAAGGTACTGCTTTTTTTGCAAATACGCAACTAATTGCATGAAATTTTGTAATTTTGTACCCGAAATGGAAATATTAATATACGATAAGGCGATGCAACTCGAAGGATTGGCGGTGGCAACCATCGGAGTTTTTGACGGTGTGCATCGTGGACATCGCTTTGTTTTCGAACAACTGGCAGATAAGGCACGCGAGCGAAAACTGATATCTACGGTCATCACGTTCGACCGCCATCCACTCAGTGTGGTATGTCCTGACAAGTGTCCTCCGCTGCTGACAACACTCGATGAGCGGTTGCAATTGCTGTGCGCCACCGGTGTGCAGCGTTGCGTGGTACTGCCGTTTACTGAAGAGATGGCTGGCTTGGCTGCCTGCGACTTTATGTTGCTGATGCGCCAACAACTTGGCGTGAAGCTTCTGCTGACGGGTTACGACAACCGTTTCGGCCACGACCGATCTGCTGGCTTTAGCGACTATGTGCGCTATGGGCAGGAGATGGATATGGATGTTGAGGCGCTTGAGCCGTGCAACATCACAGAAGAAGACTGCCCCGTGAGTTCGTCGATGGTCAGACGACTGTTGGCTGACGGTGCGCTAGACAAGGTGCACCACTGTCTTGGACGCGACTATAGTCTCGAAGGTCAAGTGGTCAGCGGCGAACAGATCGGTATGAAGATTGGCTATCCCACTGCCAATCTCTCGCCCGATACCCATAAACTGCTGCCTAAGGCTGGGGTTTATGCCGTATGGGCAACAATTGGTGTGGATGGACCTACGCTGCCTGCCATGATGAATATCGGGCATTGTCCAACGTTTGGCGGTCGGCCTACAACGCTCGAAGTGCATCTTTTCGACTATAACGGCAATCTCTATGGACAGACTGTGCGTGTGCGCTTTGTCGGTAGGTTGCGCGACGAACAGTGTTTTGCCGATGCCTCAGCCCTGAAAGCGCAGTTGGCAAAGGATCAGAGCGACGCCTTGCAGGTGCTTCGTGCCGATGCAGAGGCGCAGGAAACAGTATGCGGCAAGTAGTTGACAGCTGTAGAAATAAGATAAACCAATTAAATAGATGAAATAGATGAAAAAGGCAATATTATATGTTTTGCTGTTTGTGGCCATTCAGGTGGTGGTCATGAATGTGGTAGAAGGCGTATGCCTATTGATAGGAAGCACAGCGGTGGTGGTTGACAAAACAACACAGATGATTATCGGTTTGTCGGCTGCCAATGTCCTTGCCCTTGTTGTTTTCTTGTGGAAACGGATGACACCCTTATCGCCCAGTTGGTTGCTGACACGTCCTTGGAGCGTTCTGCTTTGGACTGCACTGGCATCAATAGGCATGGCAATTCCCTTTACTTGGTTGCAGGAGCATCTTCCTGAGTTGCCTAACCTGATAGAAATGGAGATGGGCAATTTGATGGCCAACTACTGGGGATATGTGGTCGTCGGGCTGTTGGCCCCTTTGGTAGAGGAAGTCGTGTTCCGTGGTGCAGTGCTTCGCGTACTGCTTGAGAAGCTGACACCATGGAAGGCAATAGTCGTATCTGCTTTGCTTTTCAGTCTGGTGCATGGCAATCCTGCCCAAATGCCCTATGCCTTTATTGGCGGTTTGCTGTTGGGATGGATGTATTGGCGCACGGGTTCAATCATTCCCGGAATGGTGTATCACTGGGTGAACAACAGTGCTGCGTATATCGTTTCCAATATGTATCAACAGGCTGATGTGAAGCTGGTAGATATCTTCGGAAGTGAGCAACATGCGCTGATGGCAGCAGGATTCTCGTTGATGATAGTTATTCCAGCCTTGTGGCAGCTGTATCTGCAGATGAAGCGTGCCGACAGTCAGAACTGATGTCGTCCGGTTGGTCAACATCGCCGACAGGCCGTTAGAACGACCGAATGACGGTTGCGGCATTTCGGTTTATGATCTAAGTCATAAACAGTTTCAGGACTTTAGCGACAAAAAGTACGACGGGCCACCTATCATTATTGATGGGTGGCCCGCTTCGTTAGTATGTTATGAAAAATTTGAGAGAAGTGAAACTTCACAGTTTCGTTGTTGTTTTAATGTTGAAATGATTTAAATATAGAGAAAGCATAGAAATGTATCATTCTTTGTGTAGTGTCTCATTGACAGCTTTGCTGCTGTCGGCAGGGGCATCGGTGATGTTTTCCGCCTGCATGGGCACTATGGTGTCGGCTGTGTCAATCTGCTGGATATAGGAGTTGGCATAGTCGATTCGTGGGTCGTTCCAACTGGCATCCCATGGATGCTGAAGGGCTCCACCTACAGAGAAGATGATGGCAATAACTGCTGCGGCCTTGAAGAGCGGTCTCAACTGCTGTTGCAGAGAGATGGTGCGAGCCTTGACGGGCTTCACTTCGGTATCTTCTGTGAGTGCCAAGATGCGTTCATCGAAGTCATCGCCCAACTTGATGTCGGCATCTTCCTGCTGGCAGGTGAATAGCGGCTGGTATTGCTTCAGTGCCGCAGGAATGTCCTGTTGGCTGAAGAACGCACGGAGGATGTCCTCTTCTTCGATAGAGGTTTCCGCTTTCCAGTAACGTTCCAAAAGTTGTTCGATGTACTTATAGTCCATAATTCTCTGTTTTCTTAAATTGTTGTTTGATAGCCTGACGTGCCCTGAAGATATTGACCTTCACTTGTTCCTCGCTGATGTCGAGCAAGGTGGCAATGTCTTTGTAGCTCTTCCCCTCGATATCCCGCAGTTGCATGACGCATCTTTGCTTCTCTGGCAGTCTGTCTATGAGTTGTCGGATGAGTGCCACCCGGTCTCGTTGCATTGCCTGCTCTTCGGGGTTTGACGCGCTGCTGTGGTCTTCAGGGTCTGTTGCTACGCTGTCGAGCGATGCTTCCTGTCGTCCCATGCGCCGTGTCTTGTCGAGCGAGAGGTTGCGGCATGTCGTGGTGCAGAAGGCTTCGATATTGTCTATCGTATCCCAGCTGTCTCGCCGGTTCCATACCTTTATCATGGTTTCCTGTACGACATCTTCTGCTTCCGCAGGATCGAGAGTGATGCGGAGCGCCAGCCTGTAGAGTAGATTCTTCAGTGGCAGGATGTCATTTCGAAAACTGATTTTTTTCATCCTCTCTATATATACGACGATTGTGGAAAGTGAAAGTTACAGAATGATGGATTTTTTTTTCTCTAAATTATCGGATGACGGTGCCGTGTTGTCCGTCGATGGCTGTTGCAAGGGTGATGATCACGCGTTTTACCCCTGCGCCGATGGCGTCGAAAGCATTGTCGAGTTTGGGTATCATGCCCCCTGCTACGGTTCCGTCAGCCTTGTATCTCTCAAAGTCTTCTCGTGTGATTTCGCTGATGACGCTGTTGTCATCGTCGGGATTGCTTAGCACGCCTTTCTTCTCGAAACTATAGATGAGTGTAACATCGTAGTAGGGTGCAAGTGCTTTAGCGGTTTCTCCGGCAATGGTGTCGGCGTTGGTATTGAGTATATGTCCCTGTCCGTCGTGTGTCAGCGGCGCCATGACGGGAGTGATTCCTGCGTTGATGAGGGTGTGGAGCATTTGTCCGTTGGCTTTTTCCACATCGCCCACAAAACCGAAGTCGATACCGTCTTTGATGGGGCGCTTATGGCTGCGGATGACGTCGATGTCGGCGCCAGTCAGTCCGAGTGCGTTCACTCCCGCAGCTTGCAGTCGTGCCACGAGGTTTTTGTTGACCAGTCCGCCATAGACCATGGTTACCACTTCGAGCATGTCGGCATCGGTGATACGTCTTCCGTTGACCATCTTGCTCTCAATGCCGAGTGCTGCAGCCACCTTTGTGGCTCGTCGTCCTCCGCCATGTACAAGTACTTTTTTCCCTTCGATGGCAGCAAAGTCTTTGAGTAACTGTGTCAGTTGTGCTTCGTCTTCAACGACCGCACCGCCTACTTTTACGATGGTTATTTTTTCCATAACATTTTTATTATTGTGATGTTGCACATACAAAATTAGTAATAAATTTGCGTAATATGCAGTGTTTCACTTGTTTCTTTTTGTTCTTTAACTATTGTTGGCCCTGACCGGATTGGTCAGAGCCAACAGTTGTTGACGGTCTGTACCGTCGGTGTGTGATGTTTCTGCGGTTGTTGACAACCGGCAGTTATTATTCTAAATAGGTGTAACCGTAGAGTCCGCTGCGGTAGGTAGAAAGGAATTCCTTACCCTCTTCGAGTGTGATCTTACCTTGCTTGACGCTCTTGGTAACCCATATTTCCAGTTGTCTTACCAGTTTCTTGGGTTCATACTGCACATATTCGAGCACCTCAGCAACGGTTTCTCCGTCGATCACCTGGTCGATGTGATACTGTCCGTCCTTAACGGAAATGTGTACTGCGGTAGTATCGCCGAAGAGGTTGTGCATGTCGCCGAGAATTTCCTGATAGGCTCCTACGAGGAAAACTCCTAAGTAGTAGGGTTCGTTGCGACGTAGCGGATGCACCGGCAGCGAGTGGGAGTTGTGGCGATTGGTTACGAAGTTGGCAATCTTTCCGTCGGAGTCGCAGGTGATATCCTGTAGTGTTGCGTTTCGTGTGGGCCGTTCGGTGAGTCGCTGTATAGGCATGATAGGGAACATCTGGTCGATGGCCCATGAGTCGCTGAGGCTCTGGAAGAGTGAGAAGTTGCAGAAATATTTGTCGGCAAGCAGTTTGTCGATGTTCATCAGCTCCTCCGGTATGTGTTTCAGATTCTTTGCCAATGCATTGATTTCATGGCACACACTCCAGTACATCGCCTCAATTTCCGCTCTTGTCTTGAGGTCAACGATGCCGTGTGCAAAGAGATCGAGCACCTCTTCTCTGATTTGTTCTGCATCGTGCCAGTCTTCCAATACGTTTCTTGGTGATAGGTTGTCCCATATTTCGTATAGGTCTTTCACCAGTTGGTGGCTATTCTCATCGGGTTCAAACTCCTCCGGCATTTCGGGTAGCGATGCTGTTTCGAGCACGTCGATAACCAATACCGAGTGGTGTGCAGCCAGCGATCGCCCGCTTTCTGTTATCAGATTGGGGTGGGGCAGATTGTTTTTATTGGCCGCATCAACGAAGGTGTAGATACAGTCGTTTACGTATTCCTGTATAGAATAGTTGACTGAACTCTCGCTGGATGGTGACCTTGTGCCGTCGTAATCCACTCCGAGTCCGCCTCCACAATCTACGAAATCTACGTTGTAGCCCATCTTGTGGAGCTGTATGTAGAATTGTGAAGCCTCTCTGAGTGCAGTCTGTATGCGTCTGATTTTGGTGATTTGGCTTCCGATATGGAAGTGGATGAGTCTCAAACAGTCGCGCATGCCCTTCTTGTTGAGCATGTCGAGAGCTTCCAGCAGTTCTGCGCTGGTGAGTCCGAACTTGCTGGCATCGCCTCCACTTTCCTCCCATTTACCGCTTCCGGATGATGCGAGTTTGATGCGTATGCCGATGTTAGGCCTGATACCCATCTTCTTTGCTTTGTTGGCAATGATTTCCAACTCGTTCATTTTCTCCACCACAATGAATATCTGCTTACCCATTTTCTGTGCCAGCAAAGCCAGTTCGATGTAGTTTTCATCTTTGTATCCGTTGCAGATGATGATGCTGTCGCTCTGACACTGCATGGCAATGACCGCGTGCAATTCTGGTTTTGATCCCGCTTCAAGTCCGAGATTGAATTTGCGTCCGTGAGATATGATTTCTTCTACTACGGGTTGCATCTGATTGACCTTAATGGGATAGACCACATAGTTCTCACCTTTGTAGTCATACTCCTTTGCTGCTTTCTTAAAGCAACTCCATGTTTTCTCGATACGGTTGTCGAGAATGTCAGGGAAACGCAGTAGTACGGGTGATTCTACATCGCGCAGAGCGAGTTCGTTCATCACTTCGTGCAGGTCAATCTGTGTTCCGTCTTTAAACGGAGTGACATAGACGTTGCCTTGTTCGTTGATGCCGAAATAGCTGGTGCCCCAGCCGTTGATGTTGTAGAGTTCCTTAGAATCTTCAATAGTCCATTTCTTCATGTCTTGACAGAGTGGGATTTGTTGTGGATGAGAATAGATTTCAGATGTTGAGCAGTTGGCGCAGTTGATCTACGCTGAGTTGTATTTTCTCGTAGTTGTCCATGAGACTGACGTCGAGTGTGTATCGTGCTTTGTTGTAGAATTCCTCGCGTTTGGCGACTTGTTCGGTGATATAGGCAATGAGTTCTTCTGGTGTCTTGTTTTTGATGAGTGGTCTTTCGACCTTTCCCATCAGCAGATGTCGATAGAGCACTTCGGGTGTAGCTTTGAGATAGACCACCTCTCCCTGTTGGTTGATATAGTCTATGTTGTCGAAGAAGCATGGTGTTCCACCGCCGCAGCTGATGATGACGTTTTCAAATTCCGCCACTTCGTGGAGCATGTTGTGTTCTATTTTTCTGAATCCCTCTTCGCCTTTTTCCGCAAAGATTTGTGCCACAGTTTTTCTCATGCGGCTTTCTATATACCAGTCGAGGTCGTAGAACATCATGCCCGTCTCTTTGGAGAGGGCTTTGCCTACTGTGGTTTTCCCCGAACCCATATAGCCTATCAGTATGATGCGTCTCATTTTTTCTTTGTGGGAATGGATGTGTTGACAATATCCATGCACTCTTGGTATGTCAGTTCTGCTGCTTTCTGATGGAGTGCTTTGGGCAGTCGGTAGTTTTTACCCTTGTAGGCGATGTATGGGCCATATCGTCCGTTGATGACTTCGAGGTCGAGATCTTCGGTAAACACCTTGAGGTGGCGCTTCTGGTCCTGTTCGCGCTTTTCGCGTATGAGTGCTATCGACTCGTCGAGTGTAATCGCCATGGGGTCTGTATCCTTAGGCAGTGAGGTGTATTTCTTGTCGTGGAGGATGTAAGGTCCGAAGCGTCCGTTGCCTATCACTACTGGCGATCCTTCAAATTCTCCTACGGTGCGTGGCAGTTTGAAGAGTTCGAGTGTTTCTTCCAATGTAATGGTTTCGATGCTCTTGTCGCTTGGAATCTGTGCGAAGAGTGGCTTTTCTGCATCGTCTGCAGATCCTATCTGTACGACAGGACCGAATCGTCCGATTTTAACGAATACGGGTCGTCCGCTTTTGGGGTCTGTTCCCAACTGCCGTTCGCCGGCTTTGTGCTCGTCGCGTGCATTGATGGTCTTCTCTACGATAGGTTCGAATCCGTCGTAGAATTGTTTTACCATGTCTTTCCACTGCTCTTCTCCACTTGCAATCTTATCGAAGTCGAGTTCCACTTTAGCGGTGAAATTGTAGTCCATGATCTCCTTGAAGTGTTCCATGAGGAAGTCGTTGACCACGATACCGATATCTGTAGGCAGCAGTTTTCCCTTGTCAGACCCAGTCACCTCTGTGCGTTCTGTGGTTTTGATCTGGAGTCCTTTCAGCGTGTCGATAGTGTAGTTGCGTTCAGTTCCAGTTCGGTCACCTTTGTGCACATATTTGCGCTGTTGGATAGTAGAGATGGTTGGTGCATAGGTAGAAGGTCGTCCGATGCCGAGTTCCTCCATTTTTTTGATAAATGAAGCTTCGTTGTATCGTGAAGGTCCTTGGCTGAATCGCTCTACAGCCTGTATTTCGCGGCGTTGCAGTTCTTCGCCTTGTTTCAAAGGAGGCAACAGTTTTGCCATTTCCTCGTCTTGGCTGTCATCGTCGTCAAATGATTCACGATATACTTTGATGAATCCGTCGAAGGTAATCACTTCGCCTTGTGCCACGAAGAGTTCTGATGTTCCACTCATGGCAATACTGATGGTAGTCTTTTCGAGTTCTGCGTCTGCCATCTGGCTGGCAGCAGTACGCTTCCAAATCAGTTCATAGAGGCGTTTCTCCTGTGGTGTTCCCGTAATCTCTGTACGGTCCATATAGGTTGGTCTGATGGCCTCGTGTGCCTCTTGTGCGCCTTTCGAACTGGTGTGATACTGTCTTGGTCGGCTGTAATTGTCGCCATAGAGTGAGGTGACAATCTGTTGGCTTGCTTCGGTGCATAGTGCCGACAGGTTGACCGAGTCGGTACGCATATAGGTGATAAGTCCGTTTTCGTAGAGGTGTTGTGCCACCATCATGGTCTGACTCACGGTGAGTCCGAGTTTGCGTGCAGCTTCCTGTTGGAGCGTAGAAGTAGTGAATGGGGGAGCTGGTGTGCGTTTGGTAGGTTTCTTGGTCACCTCTTCTACTATGAATGATGCGTCTTTACACTTCTCGAGGAATGCCAGTACTTCATCGTGTGTCTTGAAGCGCTTGTTGAGTTGAGCCTTTACTTCGGTCTGTGAACCGTCTGCATTGACCACTCCAAACACGCCGCTTACGCTATAGAAGGGTACGCTCTTGAAGTTTTGTATCTCGCGTTCGCGATCCACAATAAGTCTTAGTGCCACACTCTGCACACGTCCGGCAGAGAGTGATGGCTTTACTTTTCTCCAGAGCACGGGTGATAGTTTGAATCCCACGAGTCTGTCGAGTACACGTCTGGCCTGTTGTGCATTGACCAGATTCATATCGAGGTGACGTGGTGTTTCGATGGCCTTGAGAATTGCAGGCTCTGTGATTTCGTGGAACACGATACGGCTTGTTTTCTCTTCATCGAGTCCGAGTACTTCGCAAAGGTGCCATGAGATGGCTTCTCCTTCGCGGTCCTCATCGGATGCGAGCCATATCTTTTCAGCTTTCTTGGCAGTTGTCTGGAGTTCCTTTACCAGTTTCTCTTTCTCTTCTGGTATTTCATATTCGGGTTCGAGTGTGCTGGTATTGATGCTCATGTCGTGCTTCTTGAGGTCACGGATGTGTCCGTAACTTGACATGACCTTATAGTCTTTCCCCAAAAACTTTTCTATTGTTTTGGCCTTGGCAGGCGACTCCACAATGACTAAATTCTTTTGCATACCTTTGATAATAATATTGTTCGGGCTGCAAAAGTAGGTAAAAGTTTTGGTTACACCTTATATATATAGGTGTTTTTTTGTTTTCTTAACTATTCGCCGCATGATAGTTGGTTGGTGTCTGCTTGTCTTCAACGTCGGCTATCTATATCTCAGCGTTGTGCCGATGGTGTTTCTGTGTTCTGTTGCCAATGTCTTGTTGATATGCTTTGAATGTCTGTTATTCAGCTACTTGCATGCTGGCAGCCTATATTCAGACGTTGCTTTTCTTAGCAAATTCAATGATTTTGCTGACCAAATTCAATGAATTTACCGGGCAATTTCAATGAATTTGCTGAGCAAACTCATTGAGTTTCCTCGCTTATGGGTATTCTATAGAAGTGCTATGGATGTTTTTTTCGGTAGGTTATTGACGTTGGTTAGACATATAATGAATAGGGGATATGATAGCAAAATAAATTGATTTGCTCAGCAAAACAAATTGTTTTCCTCAGCAAATCAATTTACTTTGCTCAGCAAATCAATTTGTTTTGCTGTTCCAAGTGATATTTGAAGCGGTGACGAGCAATGTGTAAAACACTGCCGACTAACGACTTGTGCATACGGAAGTGTGGCCTATTCGATGCGTGCCACTTCCAGAAAGCGTTCCACTGCACGGCGTATGCTGGTCAGTCCGAACTCTTTTGGCTGGAGATGGCGTATGGGAATCCACATACATTCGGCAGCATCGTCGGCTGCACGGGCACGCGTTTCGGCAGGAACACGTACCAGAAAGTCCATATCGATGGTATGTACTGTGATGCCGCTGTATAGATATTGGTTGGGGAAGGAAAAGAGATATTCCATCTTTGTGGCATGGATGCCCGTCTCTTCCTGTATCTCGCGACGCATTCCCTCCTCTACGGTTTCGTCCATATCGACAAAGCCGCCGGGCAAATCGAGTGTGCCTTTGGCGGGTTCTTTACCTCTGCGCACCACGAGTATCTCGCCGCGATCGTTGACAATGAATGCTGCTGTTGCAGCGCAAACATTGGCATAATAGGTGAAGCCACAGTCTTTGCAGCGCTTGCTCTTAAAATTGTTAGTAACAAATTGCTTACTGCCACATATTGGGCAGTAAGCAAACATATCAAGAGGATGTTTCATATTACCAGTTGTCTGTGCGGAATGGGAACAGGGGCAGGCCTCCCGCATTGGCCAGATTGCCCAATTGGAAGTTGCGGAAGCAGTAGCGTACAGCCACAGGCTCCTTCACTTCAGGACTTGATACTACGATGGCTTCGTTCCAAGGGCCTGGTGCATCAACCCATGTGTGGCGTGCGGTAGCCTTGTGGAACACGCGGTCGGCACCAGCCACCTCAAAGCCTTCGATGCCTTCGAAACGGCTGTAGGCTCCGTATTCGTTGTCGAAATGTACCAAAACCTTATCGCCGTCGATCTTCATCTCCTTGAAAGTCATGCTCTCACAGATGACAGATTTCATGCCGTAGGTCTTGTTGAGGGCTTGATAGGCAAGTCGTTCGCCCACCTGACGCTTTTGTGCAGGATGGATTTGCTCTACCTCGTAGGGGTAAACGAGGTCTTCGGTGCATACGATACCACTGTTGGGGATGACCTTGGCAGCATTGAACTGCTGTTCGCGCAATCTTGGTCCAGCGTCGCCGTTGATGTCGCCGTTATGATAAGGAGCTATCTGTACGAAGTAGAAGGGAATGTCGCCCTGCTTGAAATCGCGGCGCCATTGAGCCACAAGGTCAGCCAGTCGCTGGGTGTATTGACCGTCTGGGTCGCCCACGTTAGAGCAGCCTTGATAGAAGAGGATGCCCTTTACGGTGCTGTTGAGTATTGGGTTGAAGGTGCCGTTGCCCCAAAGAAGTGGATAGAGAAAGTCCCATTTGAATTTATTCACCATGTGTGTGGAGTCTAAATCCTCTTTGGTATTCTTGGTCAGATAGTCTCGGTCGAGCCAACTCTCTACGCGGCTGCCTCCTTTGTTTGCCATGATGAGTCCAACGGGAACGTCGATAGCCTCGTTGACAGTCTTGGCGAAGAAGTAACCGGTGGCTGATGCTTCGCTAACATTGTCTGCATTGGCCTCTTTCCATTCGCAGTTGGCATCGTCGAGAGGCTTTGTGCTCATGATGCTGGGCACTTTGACATAGTGAATACCTTTATGCTTATTGGCTTCGAGTACTACTTGGTTGTAGCCTTCCACAGGGCAATTGCCGAATCCTTTGATAGGCATTTCCATGTTAGACTGGCCTGCGCAGACCCATACCTCGCCTGCCAATACATTATTGACAGTAACCTTTCCATCACCGTCGTCAAAGCTAATGCTCAGTGGGGTATAGCTGGCTTTGGGCGATTTAACGGTCAGCAACCATTTACCGTCCTTGCCTGCAACAGCTTCGCTACGCTCATTGCTCCACGAAGTGGTCGCCACTACCTTGCTCTTGGGCTTTGCCCATCCCCAAAGGCGCACGTCACTCTGTTGCTGAATAATCATGTTATCGCCCACAAGATGCGACAATTTTACTTTTGCCTGTGCTCCGATGGTCAGTCCGGCGAGCACCATTAATGAAAGAAATCTTTTATTCATAGTCGTAATGATTTGTCGTTTTGGTAGTGCAAAGATACAGACTTTTCAATAATAATATGTATCTTTGCACCTAAAAATATCATTTTATTATGAAGAAACTACTTTTTTTAATCTTATTGTTTGTGTCTGCTTCGGCTTATGCCCAGCAAGGCATGGAGTTGAATCTGTGGCCCCAGGGACCACAAACCAATAATGGCGACCCCAACGACATGGCGAAGATAAGCATCTTTCTGCCTAAGAAGAGCCAATCTACAGGACGTGCCATTGTCATCTGTCCAGGCGGTGGCTACACTCATCTGGCATTTGAAAAAGAGGGAACTGCATGGGCACCCTTCTTCAACAGTATGGGCATTGCCGTCATTGTGTTGAAGTATCGCATGCCCCATTGCGTATGGAAAGTGCCTGCCGAAGATGCTGAAGAGGCCATGCGCACCGTGCGTCGCAACGCAAAGAGTTGGGATATCGACCCGCAGCAAGTGGGCATCATGGGATTCTCAGCAGGCGGTCATCTCGCTTCGACCATTGCCACCCATTCTAAGGGCGATGCAGCGCCCAATTTCCAGATATTGATGTATCCCGTCATCTCTATGGAGACAGGTGTCACCCATCAGGGTTCGCGCGATAATCTGTTGGGTAAGAATCCCAAGCGCAAACTCATCAACGACTATTGCAACGAGCAGCACGTGACCCATGCCACACCTCCTGCCTTCATAGCATTAGCCAACGATGATAAAGCGGTATCACCCATCAATGCTGTCAGCTATTACGAGGAACTCTGTCAGGCAGGTGTTTCTGCCTCGATGCATATCTATCCCACTGGTGGACATGGTTTCGGCATCCTCCAGTCCTTCCCCTATCATCTCGAATTGATGATGGAGTTGCGCCGTTGGTTGCAGAGTTTCTAAGTTCCGCAAAAGTATTAAGGGCATCAGCCGAAACATTCATCCATCACGCATTATAGTACAATAGTCTGTAATAGGATTCATCAAAAAATAAGCATCGCATAGACTTGGTGGTCTGTGCGATGCTTGTTTCTTGATGGTTCTGACGGTCTGCCAGACTGTTACAGCAGTGCCTTAATCTCAGCCTCGATGTCACGTACTTGCTGACTGCGCTTGCGCAAAGTGTTGGTACGATCGATGAGGAAGTATTCTGGAAGCCCTTGTACGTTGTAAACGATAAGCGACTGTGAGTCGAGACCTTGTGGGTCGCGCACGCTAATCCATGGCAGTGCGGCGGTTTGCTGTTTCCAGAAATGCTCATCGGGATCGAGTGCTACCTGGTAGATCTCAAAGCCCTGTGCATGGTATTTGTTATAGAGTTCACGCAAGAGCAGGATGCGCTTGGGTGAGTTTTCTGTGCCAAAGACATGGAAATCGAGCATCACCACCTTGCCCTTGAGGTCGCTCAGACGGCACACCTTACCATGGTTGTCGGTCAGTGCAATATCGATAAGTCCCGTGGTCGATACCTTGCTGGCATCGATGGTATTGGCACGGTCTGCCTCGTTGATGCGCATATTCTTCATGCCCTCGATGGCAATGTTGTGCAGGTTGGTTCCGCGCTCAGCTCCTGGATGGTAGGTATCCCAACTGGTAGCTACCGCTGCAAACACTTTGATGTCATCTTTGTTGCTGCGAGGGTTAAACAGCAGCATGTTGCCCAAGGTCTGGAACAGTGCAAAATATGCATAAGAGCGGTTGGGCTCTTTGAGAATATAGTTCATCTTAACATCATTCTTATAGTCGTTGATGATGCGTAAGATGCTGTCGTTGCTTTGGTCGATGGTCAGAGCTGGGTCGCGCTGGATAGCCATGACCCGCTGTTGCAGGTCGATTTGCTTAAGGGCAAGTTCCTTAATCTTCTCACAGTTTTCTGAACCGCTTACTTCATACTGTGTAGCCATTTGTGGATATTTGGTCTTGATGGTCACAGTTTCGGTAGAATCGATACTTACATTGATGATCTGGTCTGCAATGCGCAGACGGTAAAATTCGGGTGCATCGTTTTGTGCACAAGCAAAATTGAAGTTGCCTTCGCCGTCCAGTTTTACAGAATCCACTACGTTGATTTCCTCAATGCCCACGTTTTCGAGGTAGAGCACAGAGTCTTTAGCATTGGCAATGGTGCCTTCTACATGGAATTTCTTCTCGCTACAAGAGGCCATTGCCAGTACAGCCATGGCCATCATCATATACTTCTTCATTTTAATTGTTTTTTCGGTTTTGGGTACAAAGGTACGATTAAGTGAGCGAAAAGCAAAAGGAAAACTCGTTTTTCTTTTGCTTTTCCGAACGTTAGTACCTTGGCGACACCGTCGCAAAGGTATGATTAAGTGAGTGAAGAGCAAAGTGAAAACTCGTTTTTCTTTTGCTTTTCCGAACGTTAGTACCTTGGCGACACCGTCGCAAAGGTATGATTAAGTGAGTGAAGAGCAAAGTGAAAACTCGTTTTTCTCTCTATTCTTTCCTCTTCAACCGTTGTATATAGTCCCACAGCTGCTTATAGAATGGATGTCGTGTCATGGTAGGCACATCGCCCAAGATGATGAGTTTCATACGTGCACGAGTAATGGCAACGTTCATGCGGCGTAGGTCACGGAGAAATCCGATCTGTCCCTCTTGATTGGAACGCACCAGCGAGATGACGATGATGTCACGTTCCTGCCCTTGAAATCCATCTACCGTATTGACGCTGATAAGCCTTCGGAAGGGCTTGAAGTATTCGCTGCGGCTCACCAACCGGCGCAGGTATTGCACCTGTGCTCTATAGGGCGAGATGATGCCCACATTGATGCGCTCGTCGAGCAGACGCTCTTTGCCGATGCGCTCGAAGTAATGTTGAAGGGTTTCGAGCGTCAGCGTTCCCTCCTTTTTATTAATACGACCGAACGAATCGCCAACAAACTCCTCATGCATCTCCTCTCCGCTGGTGTCAATCCACTCGATGGGAATGTCCAAATCGAGTATTCCACGATACTTCACATCGGGAGCACTCTCCACCTTACCATCATAGAAATAGTCGGAAGAGAAGCGCATGATGTCTTCGTTCATGCGGTATTGCGTCTGCAATAGACTGACTGCCGAGGGTTTTGTCTCTACCAGATGCTCCATCAATGTGCGGCCCAAACCAGCCTTGAGAGCAGCAATGCTCTTCACCGTGGGCGGCAGTTGGCAGTGGTCGCCGGCAAGGATGACTCGGCCCACACGGCGCATGGGAATCCAACAGGCAGCTTCCAATGCCTGTGCTGCCTCGTCGATAAAGAGGCTGCTGAACTTTCTGCCGTCCAACAGTCGGTGGCCGGCTCCTACCAAAGTGCAGGCAATCACTCGTGCATCGTCGAAGAGTTCTTGGTTGATGCGTATCTCCAATTCGGTGGCACGCCCTTTCAGACTCTCCATTTTCTGGTGGTATTTCTCATCGCCGCGCTTTCGGTGAGCACGCAAATCACGTATGGCTTTGCGGATGGCCCATAGTTGTGGATAGTCGGGATGACCCTCAAAGCGCCGCTCGTAAGTAAATGACAGCATCTTGTCGGTAACACGTGTGGGGTTGCCCAACCGCAGTACGGGGATGCCACGGTCTGCCAATTTCTCCGAAATCCAGTCAACAGCCATGTTACTTTGTGCGCATACCAATACCTGGCTCTCGCGCATAAGAGTCTCGTGGATAGCCTCTACGAGCGTTGTGGTCTTTCCTGTTCCTGGCGGACCATGGACTATAGCCACATCCTTGGCACGCAACACTAAGTTGACCGCCGCCTCCTGCGTGGTGTTGAGATAGGGAAAATGCATGGGTGCGAACGTCAGCACTTCAGGTTCTTTGCGCGAATAAAAGAGGTCGCGAAGGTAAGCCAGACGTCCTTTGGCACGTATGGCGCGGTCGAGTGCATCGAGCATCAATCGGTAACTGGTCTCATCAAACGATAATTGCACACCCAGATGGTCGGTGCGCTGAAGTGTCAGCAGATAGCCATCGTTGGGAATGACGCACACCATGCGGTCGCCATCCACATAGCTCACCATAGCCGTAAACGACAAATACTTGATTGGGGCGTCCTTTTGCGACATACTATCGCAGGAGAAAAATATGATGGGTTTGCCAAATTCGAAGTTGTGCTCGATGTCGGTATCGGTAGTGCGCATCACCTCCACAGCCAGTTGGTTGAGCGAATTATAGTAGCTCTTGGTGATTTGCAACGGATACCAAGCATCGCCACGCTTTACCTTCCGCATCATTCCCATCTCTTCGGTCTGTTTGCGGAAGGCTTCTTTCTCGGCTTGATACTCCATCTGGAGTAGCAATCGTTGTTGGGTGAGTGCCTGAACAGGCGATGTCGTAGAAACCATAGTGGGTGCAAAGTTACACTTTTTTTGTGTATCTCTGCACCCTGCTATGTGATTTATTCCCTAATCGGGATTTGTTTTTCGAGTTAACGAGCCAGTCGCTTCTGTCCGTTCTGTATATAGATGCCCTTTGACGGACGCTGTATGCGACGGCCCTGAAGGTCGTAAATAGGACCGTCGGTCTGTTCTTCGTCGGTCTTCACATGTTCGATACCTGTTGTACCGTCGGTCACGGCAAAGTTGAACTGACGTACCATCGAGTCGGAACCGTCGCTCACTTTGACGCGAACGGTATAGAATCCCTTGACCGTAGTGACCATATTGAGGCTGTTGTCTTCGATGGTGGCACCGCTGACGCTATTGGCAATGGTAGCCGTAAACGAAGGATAGCCTGCGAAATAGGGTTTGAGGTCGATGCTCTTGGTATCGCCAACCTTCACGATGAAGTTTGGATGTGCCATCCAATCAAGGTATTCTTCCAAGTCGGTGTAGTGGTCTCCATCTCGATCGTCATTGTTGTTGGCAACATTTTTATCTGTTCCTGCAATTTCTTCAAACCAGTTGGGGATGCCATCCATATCGGTATCGAATCCTGTAGGACGTGTCTCGGTGGTGATTCCAAGTTTGGCGGCATCGAAACCCTCGCTGTCTTCCTCATGGTCGATGAGGCCTTTTTTGCCCGTTTTGCTACCGGTGGTCGATGTAGATCCGTTGCGCGTTTCGTCGATGATACGTGCATCGTGCTTGTTAAGAGTAGGCATATTGCAACCCACATCGCTCAACACACTCTTGTAGGCACTCTCTGCCGTTTCGATTTCGGCATAGCTTTCAAAGAAAGGCTTAGTGGCCCAGGGTTCCCAGTTGAGCACTTGACCGTTGGAGAGTTCATATATATAGGTGTCGCCTTCCTTATCGTTGACTTTTGATCCTGATGGTTCTTCGCGAATATTGCCTTTGACATAAGCAGCCTGTGTGCCGCTGCCCGTTCCTTCAAACTGATGGCGGAAGAGTTTTCTCATGGTTGTGGCAGGTCCCATCTTATAGTAGTTGTTGACGAAATTGATTTCGTGGGAACCACCGTCGGTAGCACGGCTGCCCCAGTTATAAACCACATTGTTGAACACATCATGATGACCATCATAGTTGCCGGTGCCATCGAGTCCGCCAGAGATACTCCAGTTGCGTCCTTCGTTATGTGCCAAAAGATTGTGGTGGAACGATCCGGGCAGTCCTCCCATCTGTCCGCTTCCGATGGTAGCGGCATAGCCGTGTTGTGTTCCCGTGCCGTAGTTGGGATGGTTGGCACAGTTGAGCGCCTCGCTGATGATAGTGCGTTGCAGCGTGATGGCCTTGGCATTACGGCTTGAGAAACCCTCGTCGATGGTCCAAGAAATGGAGCAATGGTCCATGATGGCATGGTCGTTGCCCGCCATACCCATTCCGTCGATACCGATCTGTGCATCTTTGGCATCAATGATATGGCCACGGTAGAGACGGATGAAACGGGTGATACCGTCGCTCTGCATGCCGAATGGTGCACCACGGAACAAGATACCGTTGCCTGGCGCGGTTTGTCCCGCCACGGTAACATATTTCTCAGAACAGGTCAGACGGGCTTTCAGGTGGATTACACCTGCCACATCAAACACGATGGTGCGTGGCCCTTTCACCTGAGTGATACCATAGCGGAAAGTTCCGGGTTGGGGATTGGTGGCATCGTCATCGAGTGAAGTGACATGATAGACTATGCCTCCGCGTCCACCAACAGCATATTGACCATAGCCTTCGGCATCAGGAAATGCCTTGCGGCGCGGTTGAAACGACCATACCGTGCCATGGTGTATCTTGCCTTGGGCATCCTCTTCGTCCATGCGCCAGAAGTATCTGGTCAATGGCGATAGCTGACCGGTCTGCCATGAGGCTGCTGTTCCTTCATAGTCGTAGGTTGTGGCATTGACAACTGCCATGGAGTCGGTGCCGAATACCAAGTGATGCTTGGCGGTACCATCGGGAGCTTTCCACGACAGCGAAGCCTTACCATCCTCCCAGGCCGCATGGCGGTCGTTGTTGGCAGGGGTAGGGTCGAGTGCCATGAAAGTGTCACCGCCCACTTCAAGCGAGTTGAGTTCGAGCGATGTGGTAGTGTAGGTCGTGCCCTCTACAGGTACTGTATAATAGGTGATGGTGACAGGTCGTTGATCTGTGACGGTAAATTCTACGCTCGATTTGGCAGACTCAGAGAGCGAAGTAGCACGACGGGTCTGTTGTATGCCCGTCACTTTGGTCACTCCATCAACATCGATACTGATGGGAGGAGCTACGAAATCGCCTCCATCCGTATTGTTGTGATAGGCCAGCAAGGTGTGGTTGCCATTGGGCAGTCCAGCTATATGCACCTTGATGCCTACCCGTCCGGTGGTGAGTTCGGGTCTGTTGCCCTGTTCGTCAAGTCCCTTGACCATCACACCATCGCAGATGAGCTTGGAATGTTGGCGTCCGTCTTTCCATCTTACGGTATAGAGGGTCTTTCCCTTGACATCGCCTTCTATTTCTACGGTAAATGTAACGCCACCGAATGTCTTGGTAGCTGGTTGCTGTTGCGTAGGGATTCCCCATGCTTCATAACCTTCCTCCAGATACTGTGAAGGATTGTCGTTGGGTTGATTGAAGTCTATTTGTTGCGCATGAGCGGTATGTGTGCACAGCAAACAGAGAAACATGTGTAGAAAATGTTTCATAAGCTTAATGTTTTAGTAGTTTTAGTTCGTTTTTTATGTAGCGTTTGCAAAGGTAGTGCAAACCGAGCGAAATGCAAAAGAAAAAATGTTTTTCTTTTCATTTTCGAGGTGCAGCCTATCTTGGATGCATAGTATCAAAGGTACGATTAAGCGAGCGAAATGCAAAAGGAATTTGGCAAAAAAGTTGTATCTTTGCATCAGAAAACAAAAAAGCAATGACGCTACATCCTCTATATTCCGACGAAAAGCCACCCGAACGGTTCACCTATCCCTTCGGATACGAGCCACATCCGCTCTGCCGACAAGCTGCAAGAGAGGTGCAAAGCTATATTGCCAGCCATAAAGAACTGCAAGACGATGCCGACCGCGGCAAGATGTTTGGTGTATTGGTGTGTGAGCAGCAGGGACAACTGGTGTTTCTGGCTGCTTATAGTGGACTCCTTGCCGGTCGTAACGACTGGGATTATTTCGTGCCGCCAGTATTCGATGCCCAACAACCAGATGGATATTTCAAACAGGAGGAGCGCGCCATCTCAGCCATGACAGCAAAGACAGACCGCGAATCACGCAAGCAACGGTCGCAAAAACTACAACGCTGGCTGTTCGACCAGTATCGCATGCTCAATGCAGAAGGGCAAAGTAGTCAGTTGGTCGATATTTGGCAAGGCTACTATCGCGACCGTGTGGTAAGAAAATTTCCGTTGCCTCCAGGCGGTACGGGTGACTGTTGTGCCCCCAAACTCCTACAGTATGCTTATCAACACGGACTTCAACCACGGTGTATGGCAGAATTCTGGTGGGGACAATCGCCTCGCCAAGAGATACGGCACCACTTACAATACTATCCAGCGTGTAGTGGAAAATGCAAACCAGTACTGTCATGGATGCTGAAAGGACTTAACGTGGATCCAGATCCCGATACATTGTCACATCCACGAAAACCCATTGCCATTGTCTATGAAGACGATAGCCTGCTGGTGGTTGATAAGCCTTCGGGAGTGCTGAGTGTGCCTGGTCGCAACGAAACCTATAGTGTGGAGACCGTCATGCGAGAACGCTATCCCGACAGTTATGTGGCACATCGATTGGACATGGGTACCTCAGGGCTGCTCATCGTGGCAAAGACACTCGATGCATATCGCGACCTTCAAGACCAATTCCTGCATCATGAGGTGCGCAAACGCTATGTTGCTCTGCTCGAACCACCTGCAGCTGGACAGGTTCTCTGCCCAGCGAAAGGCACCATCCGACTGCCTATGCGGCCCGATATGACAAATCGACCGCTGCAAATGGTTGATATGGAACACGGAAAAACGGCAGTCACCGACTATGAATTTATCGACTCCAATACAGTTTCGCTCACTCCACATACCGGACGCACCCATCAGTTGCGGGTACATTGTGCACACCCCGATGGGCTGGGGCGCCCCATTCAAGGCGATGAACTATATGGACATACCAACCCAACAACGTCCCGAATCCATCCCGATGACACCGACCGACTCATGCTCCATGCTGCCGAAATATGGTTCCGACATCCTGTTACCAACCAACCGATGCACTTTGTTTTGCCATTTCGGCATGACAAACTACACCTTATATAAAATAAATAAAGGTTAAACACCGATAAAAATGCCACAGGAGTATGGAGTTTTGAGATAAATTTGGTAACTTTGCGCACGGAAATTTACAATCATTCATTAAAATAATAGATTATTATGATTATTGAAAACATTCACGCAAGAGAGATTCTGGATTCACGTGGTAATCCTACTGTAGAGGTTGAAGTAACTCTGGAAACTGGCGACATGGGTCGTGCCAGCGTTCCTTCTGGTGCTTCTACCGGTGAAAACGAGGCACTTGAGCTCCGTGATGGCGACAAAGGCCGCTATCTGGGCAAGGGCGTTCAGAAAGCTGTAGAGAACGTAAACACCAAGATTGCTCCCGCTATCGAAGGTATGAGCGTTCTGGATCAGCGCGCTATCGACGCCAAGATGCTGGAACTCGACGGTACTCCTACTAAGAAGAACCTCGGTGCTAACGCTATCCTCGGTGTATCACTGGCCGTTGCTCACGCTGCTGCCAACTATCTGCAGATTCCCCTCTATCGCTATATCGGCGGTACTAACACCTACGTTCTGCCTGTTCCTATGATGAACATCGTTAACGGTGGTGCTCACTCTGACGCTCCTATCGCATTCCAGGAGTTCATGATCCGCCCTGTTGGCGCTGCCAACGAAAAGGAAGGCATCCGCATGGGTGCTGAGGTTTTCCACAATCTTGCTAAGCTGTTGAAGGCTCGTGGCCTCTCTACTGCTGTTGGTGATGAGGGTGGTTTCGCTCCTAACTTTGACGGCATCGAGGATGCACTCGACACCATCATGGAAGCTATCAAGGCTGCTGGCTACGAGCCAGGAAAGGACGTGAAGATCGCAATGGACTGCGCTGCTTCTGAATTTGCTGTTCAGGAGAATGGTGAGTGGTTCTACGATTACCGTCAGCTGAAGAATGGTAAGAAGAAAGATCCTAATGGTAAGAAGCTCAGCGCTGAGGAGCAGATTGCTTACCTCGAGCAGCTGATTACCAAATATCCTATCGACTCTATCGAGGACGGACTCGATGAGAACGACTGGGACAACTGGGTTAAACTCACACAGCGCATCGGTGACCGTTGCCAGCTCGTTGGTGATGACTTGTTCGTAACCAACGTGAAGTTCCTGGAGAAGGGAATCAAGATGGGTGCTGCCAACTCTATCCTGATCAAGGTTAACCAGATTGGTTCACTCACCGAGACTCTCGACGCTATCGAAATGGCTCACCGTCACGGTTATACCACCGTTACTTCTCACCGTTCAGGTGAAACAGAGGACACCACCATCGCTGACATCGCTGTTGCTACCAACAGTGGTCAGATCAAGACTGGTTCGCTCTCACGTACCGACCGCATGGCTAAATACAACCAGCTCATCCGTATCGAGGAGCAGCTCGGTGGCCGTTCAGTTTATGGTTACAAGAAACTGAAGTAATCTCTATTACTACAGCAAATACTGATAAGGGGTGGATGCCATGTGGCTTCCACCCCTTTTAAAGTTATATGCGATAATTATTTTGATGAACAACTCTATTGGCGCAATCGCTCACGACATTGTTCCAGTATCTGCATCACCTCGTCCATCTTCTCTGCACGCAACATGGCAATGCGCGTCTGGCGGAAGTCTGGAATACCTTTGAATACAGGCGATGCTGCTAAGTGACGACGGGTGTGGAGAATGCCACGGCGCTCGTCGATGCGCTCAACATTGATGCGCAATTGTTCTTCCAATACGTCAATCTTCTCATCAAGCGTTAGTTCCTTACGACTGAATATCCAAGGACAACCAAATGTGGCACGGCCAATCATCACCGCATCAACACCATATTGGTCGAAAGCGCGGTCGGCATCGTCGAGCGATTTGATATCGCCATTACCTATGATGGGGATGTGGATGCGGGGATTGCGCTTCACTTCTCCTATCAGTGTCCAGTCGGCATCGCCTGTGTACATCTGCGCACGAGTGCGGCCATGGATGGTTAGTGCCTTTATGCCACAGTCTTGCAACTGTTCGGCGAGTGTGGTGATGACGAGATTGTCGTTGTTCCAACCCAAACGGGTCTTTACCGTGACAGGCAGATTTACTGCATCGACAACCTTACGAGTGATGTCGAGCAATTTGTCGATATTCTGCAACATGCCAGCACCTGCGCCTTTTCCTGCAACCTTCTTGACAGGACAACCGAAGTTGAGGTCAATCAGATCTGGACCAGCTTGTTCTACAATCTTTGCAGCATCGACCATCGCATCAATGTCGCGGCCGTATATCTGTATGCCAACGGGACGTTCCTCGTCTGCAATCGTTAGTTTTTGTACCGTCGATTTGATGTCGCGCACCAAAGCTTCGGCAGATACAAACTCTGTATATACCATTGATGCACCAAACCGCTTGCAGAGCAGACGGAAACCGATATCGGTCACGTCTTCCATTGGTGCCAGAAACACCGGGCGTTCGCCCAATTCTATATTTCCTATTTTTGTCATTCTTGATTGTTGTATGATGGTTGTCGGAGTATCAGCTCAGTAGATGATAGGTGCCACCAGCCATAGGACGTACTACTCCTTTCATTTCCAAGCTGAAGAGTAGGGCGGTGACTTGGCCGATAGGGATGTTGGTGACGGTTGTTATCATATTGAGCTGTAGGTCGTTGGTTTTGCTTAAAGCATCAACAACAGCCTGTTCTTCGATGGTAAGATCAGGGAAGAGCTGGCGCTCTACGGCTTGCGGACGCAAACTGTCGGTAGTCCATCCCATTGATGAAATGAAATCATCGGCAGAAGTGATGAGGGTTGCGCCATTGTTGCGGATGAGTTGGTTGCATCCTTTGCTATATTCCGCTCCTACCGGACCAGGGAATGCAAACACCTCGCGACCATAGTTTTGAGCAATGTCGGCAGTAATGAGACTGCCGCCATGTGATGCACTTTCTACTACGATAGTGGCATCGCTTATGCCAGCTACAATGCGGTTGCGTTTCACGAAATTCATTTTTTCAGGACGTGTCATCGACATATATTCTGTCAGCAGACCGCCCTGTTCGGTCATTTGCTGGGCAATGCCACGATGGGCAGATGGGTAGAGCGTGTCGAGTCCATGGGCAAGGACTCCAACAGTAGGTATCCCGTTGTCAAGGGAGTACTTATGAGCGCACACATCCACACCGTATGCCAGACCGCTGACGATAAGTGCATCGGGGCATTTTGTCTTTAGGTCTGCCACAAACCGGCGAATCAAATCGTTGCCATAAACCGTACAATGGCGTGTTCCCACGATGCTTATCACGCGTCGCGCATTGAGGTTGGCGTTGCCACGATAGTAGAGTAGAAGTGGTGCATCGGCACATTCGTGCAGTCGTGTGGGATAGTTGTCGCTACCGAAGGGGATAGCTTCGATATTGTTTTCCGTCATGTAACGTATCTCCTCATCGGCACGCAGTAGTGGCTCTGACCAGTCTTGTAGCAGTTCGATCAATCTTTGTGAACAATCGGGTACGGTTTCAGTCAGTCTGTTGCGGTTTTCATATACCGCTTGGGCCGATCCAAATTCGCGGTAGAGCAATTGTGCAACGGCAGGATAGAGCACCAGTATGCGACTTAAGGCAATGGTATAGCGGATATCTTCGTTCATCGTCATGATAATAAGGCCCGGTCGTAATCCTCGCTGTTAGCGAGTTTTCCATCTATCAGACATACCAGTGTGATGATTCCGCGGAAACATAATGCCTCGTCGGAAGCACGGAAGATGTCTTGATGGAATATGTATTTGACACCTTCTTTCTCTACCCACAGTCGTGAAATAAATTCGTCATCGCAGCGAAGTGGTGTCTTGTATTGCAGATTCATACGTGCAACCACGGCATCTATTCCACGCTCATGCATTTCTGCAAAACTCAGGTTTCGTGATTTCAGAAACAGATGGCGGGTATGTTCGGCATAGTGCAGATAGTTGGCATTGTTGACAATGCCTTCGATGTCGCATTCGTAGTCGCGCACTTCCATGTGCGCTTCAAAGATATATTTACTCATGTATTTATGATTTGCTATTTATCTGTTCATGGGGCTGCTGTGTTTTGTCTCCTGGTCGGCGAAGGTATTCATAGCCAATGCGGCAGCGCAGACAGTCTTTTCGGTCGCAGTATTCTTTTTTTAGTTGGATAAGTGCTTGCGAATCGCCGGCCGTTTTCACTTTCAGACCGCATTCGCTCCACATGCGGATGATATGGTTGCTCTCGGCGCGGAGCTGTTCCAACAGGTCGAAAGCCCTGTCGCAATATTCCTCTTTGGCAGTGTGACGACCGTAAGCAAAGAGCATCGGTATGCAAGTGTTGATGAGCAATAGGTTGATAGAGAATGGCGACAGATGTTTAGTGTTGCTTTCACTCTCCTGTCCGAAAGTGTAGTGAGTCTTCCAGTAGTCGGATACGTGGGTGCCCATCATATTCTGCAACTCTGCCACAGTTTTGCAATCGGTCAGTTGCGAGAGACTTGTTTTACGCTCATGATAGAGACATGCCAGTTGTGACAAACGGATATAGGGGAAATTCTGAGGTCTCAGTCGTAGGAAACGCCAGCGGTGGTGGTCCATCGGTTGGAGTGAGAATTTATGGGCAAGGTATGTATATTCCTTACTAAGGCGCTGAAAGTATGGGTCAGCAACGGCTTCGTCGCGGTAGCGCTGTGGAATGGATTCGGGTGTTAGTAATCCTGCTTGTCCCATGAAAATGGCTTCCACTTGAAACTGATCATCGCGATGATGTCCCACAGCCGATAGGGGAATGTGTGCTGCCCACTCTTCGAAACTGTCTCCGTTGATGCCGAAACCATAGTTGCGCGCCAAGGTCATGAAGTAAGCGTCTTCCCACGAACCACCCAATCTACGTGCGCGTTCAGCTATAGCCTCCGTTTTTTGCTCCAACCGCTCGGTTTGCAAAGCAGCCATCCAAGCATGGATGGTGATGGGAGCCAATTGAGGAATGATACGGTAGCACGGCGGATATTGGTCGGTACGTAGCAACTCCTCATAGTTGTCGATGACTTGTTGAGGCACATCGATCTGCATTTGTGGTATGAAATGACCCAATGTATTGGTCACATCGCAGTCGATGATGCCAGCTACATGCAGTACTACATTGTCGTAGGCAGCATCATGGTCATGACCATGCAGAAACCAATCGCTTGATTTGTCGTGGATTTCTACATTGCCCACCCATAGCGTCTGACCGATTTTTACCTTGGCATTGAAGAAATCGGGACCGCTGTTGCGATTATGAAGACCAGGGTCTATCACCTCTATCGGTCGTCCGTCGGTGGTGGCAAGTGGTCTGGCAGGCAGCAAACGGTGCTTCCAGACATAGTGTAGGAGTTGTTCCATGCGGCATGAAATAATAATGGTGCAAAGTTACGCAAATTATTTTTTTTTGGCAACTTTACACCATTTCTTTTTACTCCCAATCGGTTATAGAGATTCTATTTATCCCTACTTTTCGGTTTAATATGCGATTGGAGGATAGTCATGTAGCATTTGAATGATGGGGTCAGCACTTGCATTTACATCTTGTAGAAGGCGATATACTCTTTCAGCAGACGGAGCATTTCGTCGGCAGCATGCTTCCGATATACTCCTTTCAACGTATGGAAACATCCCACCATACTACTTTCTTCCCCTTCAAGAGGAATGGCGCATAGGTCTGGTGTGGTGGCAACAGCTGAACAAGACAGCACGGTCAGCATCTTGCTCTTACGCACCAGGCGCAATAAGGGCGTGGCAATGTTCAGTTCCACACGTGTGTTGAGAGTTATGTTGTGCGCAACCAGCAGACGTTCCAATACGTTGCGCGCCTGTAAGCCCTTTGCTGGAAGTGCAAACGAATAGTTGGCAATGTCGGCAAGAGTCAGCGAAGGGCGTGATGCCAGCTCGTGGTCTTGCGGTACAACCACCCCCAACTGGTCTTTGAAGAGTTCTACCGATTCCACTTTCTTGCTGATATGAGTGGGCTTGTATGACAGCACTACATCCAATTCATGACGGCACAACTTGTCGATAAGTTCTTCCATACGCAAGTATGTGATATCAATGTGCGTGTTGGGATAGAGACGGCAGAATTCTGTCACCACTTCAGCAGTCATCAATGAAAAGGAGTGGGTGACACCAATGCGGAGCGTTCCACATTTCATCTGCGTCAGATCGGTCATTCGTGCCATGCAGTCATCGGCAGCAGTCACCGTGCGGTTGGCATAATCCACAAGTTCCTTACCAGCTTCTGTCAGATGTACTTCGTGACTGTTACGGTCGAACAGCACCACGCCGAGCTCAGTTTCCAACTGTTTAATAGTTTGTGTTAGTGTGCTTTGGGTGATGTACAATTGCTTAGAAGCTTCTGAGAAATTGAGAGTCTCAGAGACTTTTAGGAAGAAACGAAGCTGTCTTAGTTCCATGTTATGCTGTTTTTGTATCGCTATTATCAGTTTGTCTGCGTGCATCCACTATGATGGGAACTGTCGCACCAAGTACCATCAGTATGACAATGATGACGCATACCATGCCATTGTAACTAAACAGATAGAAGGCATGGGTGAATGTTTCGGCATCCTTGCTCATAATGCATTGTAGCAATCCCTCAACCGAACGATAGGCATACATACCCGGAATCATCGGTAAGAGAGCGGGAAATGCCAGCGCTTCGGCAGGAATACGCCAGTGGCGGCTCGCTTTCGGTGCAAAGAATCCAATGACCAATGCACCGATAAAGGCTGCTGGAATCAGTCCCCAACCGCAGGCATGGGTCAGCACGAAACGTGTGGCATGACCTGCTGCCGCAAGCAGTGCACATCCTTTGAAAGCTTGGAGAGGCACATTGCTGATGCTTCCGAAACCGATGGCGGCAATGGCGGCAAAGAAACCGTCCAACAGGATATCTGTCATAATCATAACGTAAAGTCTTTAGAAATATTGTATGTTCATTAAAAGAATGCCTACCGATAGGCCGATACCCAAGCATGCTGTCAGCACAGATGCTTCGATGAAACGGCTGATGCAGCAGAGTAAATGTCCGTGGATAAGGTCGCTGACGGAGTTGATGTATGGGATGCCAGGTACAAGATATAACACACTGGTACCTAGTGCAATGTCTGGTGTGTCGGTGCAATGGAACATAAAACCTGCACAGGCGATGACTGATGAACAACAAGCAGCGCAAAGTACAGCCAGGCGCATATCCCATTTCCATTCTTTATGCAAAGCATTCTTAATCCAGAAACCATTGACAGTGGCAATAAATACAATGAGCATGGCTCTCCAATCGCCTTCAAACAAACGGCAGAACGAAGCATTGGCAAGGCCAGTGAGCAGCGTTACCAACCAAGGGTTGAGTCGTGGTTTCTTCATGATGCTACGAAATTCGTTTTTTGCATCTTTCAGTGTGATGCCATTGTCGCGGATATCCCATGACAAGTGACTCAGACGGGAAATGACATAGAAGTTGAGGCCTGTGACAGGCAATTTCTCTCCAACGGAAAAGGACTGACTATGATCCTTGTCCCATACAGTGGTCATAACCGTATGGGGTAAGATGGTGATCTCTGCTGTTGTTCCGTATGCTTCGGCAATACGGTGTACCGTCTTTTCGCAACGGGCGGATGAACCGCCGGCAGCCAGCATGGTTGCGGCATAGGTGGCAAGAAAATGGGCAGTTTCTTTAGAGCTGTTCAAGTTCGTAGTCGTCATATACCATGCCTGTTTCGTTGTCCTTAATCATCACTTCCTCTTCTGCCATGTGGCCAGCTGTTACGTAGTCGTAACATTCGTTGTTGAGAAATAGTTTCTCTTGACAGCCCAGAGTTCTCTTCTTGTAATTTTGGAAAGCGAAAGTGAACTTTTTCAACGCCACAACAAACAAAGGCATAGCCAATGAAACAGCTAAAATAACTAATCTATAAGTCTCCATAATTTATATATTTTTTTTCTTTCTTTTTATATGTAAAAACGAGGGTTGAGCGATATCGCTTTCCTCGAAAGCGTGTGCAAAGGTCTCGCTTTTTATCCATATCTTTTTGCATTGGCTATTAAAAATACCGAATGCCGCTATCGGTACCTATATCCCCACGATAGAAAACGGTTGTGGCAAATTCATAAAAAAAGAAAAATATCGGCAGATTATTCGTTTATTACCAATAAAATAGGTAATTTTGCATGAATTATTTATTTAGACGTAAAAAATAAGATGAACGTAATTACGAAAAGTATTCAGTTGCCTGATGGAAGAACCATCACAATTGAAACCGGGAAAGTGGCAAAGCAGGCTGACGGAAGCGTTGTTCTCCGTATGAACAACACCGTACTTCTGGCCACTGTTTGTGCCGCAAAAGATGCAGTTCCTGGAACAGATTTCATGCCTCTGCAGGTTGACTACAGAGAGCAGTATGCCGCCGCAGGTCGATTCCCCGGTGGTTTCACTAAACGCGAAGGCAAAGCCAGTGACAACGAAATCCTTACCAGCCGTCTGGTGGACCGTGTGCTCCGTCCGCTGTTCCCTTCTAACTATCACGCTGAAGTTTATGTGAATGTAATGCTTCTGAGTGCAGATGGTGTTGACCAACCCGATGCATTGGCAGGATTCGCCGCATCAGCAGCATTGGCATGTTCGGATATTCCCTTCGAGTGCCCCATCAGTGAGGTTCGTGTAGCTCGTGTTAATGGCGAGTTTGTTATCGACCCAACCTTCGAACAGATGAAGGAAGCTGACATGGACATCATGGTTGGTGCTTCTGCCGAAAACATCATGATGGTGGAAGGCGAAATGAAGGAAGTTTCAGAGCAAGATATGATTGGCGCACTGAAAGCAGCGATGGCTGCTATCAAGCCTATGTGTGAATTGCAAACCGCACTGAGCAAGGAACTCGGTACCGATGTGAAGCGCGAATACGATCACGAAGTCAACGATGAAGAACTGCGTGAGCAGATGAACAAGGAACTCTATCAGCCTTCGTACGACGTGACCAAGCAGGCTCTTGAGAAACATGCGCGTGCTGAGGCATTCGAAAAGATATTGGCAGATTTCAAGGAGCAGTATGCTACTGCACATGCCGATCTCACCGAAGATGAGCTCGAAGAGAAATATGCCATGATGGACCGTTACTATCATGATGTGGAGCGCGACGCTATGCGACGTTGCATTTTGGATGAGGGTATTCGTCTTGATGGTCGTAAGACCGACGAGATTCGTCCTATTTGGTGCGAGGTTTCTCCACTGCCCATGCCTCACGGAAGCTCTATCTTTACACGTGGTGAGACACAGTCTCTGACCACTTGTACTCTCGGCACTAAACTCGATGAGAAACTTGTTGACGATGTACTTGACAAGAGCTATCAGCGCTTCTTGCTCCATTATAACTTCCCTCCATTCTGTACTGGTGAGGCCAAAGCCCAGCGTGGCGTGGGTCGTCGTGAAATTGGTCACGGTCACTTGGCATGGCGTGGTTTGAAGGGTCAGATACCTGAGGACTTCCCTTATACCGTACGTCTGGTATCTCAGATTCTCGAGTCTAACGGTTCTTCATCTATGGCTACCGTTTGTGCAGGTACGCTTGCCCTGATGGATGCAGGTGTTCCTATGAAGAAGCCTGTATCAGGTATTGCCATGGGTCTGATTAAGAATCCCGGTGAAGATAAATATGCTGTATTGAGCGATATCCTCGGCGACGAGGACCATTTGGGTGATATGGACTTCAAGACCACTGGTACTAAGGACGGTCTGACAGCCACTCAGATGGATATCAAGTGCGACGGTCTGTCGTTCGAAATCTTGGAAAAAGCTCTTATGCAGGCTAAGGCTGGCCGTGAGCACATCCTTAAATGCATCACCGATACTATTGCTGAGCCACGTGCTGAGCTTAAACCACACGTACCCCGCATCGTAGCCTTTGAGATTCCTAAGGAGTTCATTGGTGCTGTGATTGGCCCGGGCGGAAAGATCATTCAGCAGATGCAGGAGGATACCGGTGCTACTATCACTATCGATGAAGAGGATGGCGTTGGTAAGATTCAGGTGAGCGGTCCCGATAAGAACAGCATCGATGCTGCTATTGCCAAGATTCGTGCCATTGTGGCTATTCCTGAGATTGGTGAGGTTTACGAGGGTACCGTACGCAGCATCATGCCTTATGGTTGCTTTGTAGAGTTCATGCCAGGCAAGGATGGTTTGCTTCATATTTCAGAAATTGACTGGAAGCGTTTGGAGACCGTAGAGGAAGCTGGTATCAAGGAAGGCGATAAGATTAAGGTGAAACTGCTGGAGATTGATCCTAAGACCGGTAAGTTCAAACTCTCTCATCGCGTTCTTATTGATAAGCCTGAGGGATATGTTGAGCGTCCTGCACGTCGCGACCGTAGCGAGCGTCGCCCCCGTCCTGAGCGTGGCGAGCGTCGTCAGCACAACGATCACCGCGAGCGTCCACAGCGCAACGACGAATTCCATGAGCCCAACAACGAGCCCAAGGATTTCAGCGATGCTCTCGACAAAATGGACTTCTAATTGCAGCGAATCATATAGCTGAAAAATAATCTAAAGTGTCCTGCTGAAGCTTTACGGCTTTGCAAGACACTTTTCCGTTTTCTAGAGTTATACAAGAATTTTATTTTTCAGAAAATTTCGACCACTCGACCACCGATGTGTGCATCACGTTATCGTTCAGTACTTTAGGCGGTGGTCGAAACTGTTTCTATCGACCACCCATCGACCACCAAATTGCGAAAGCATATCTGCGATGCTCATATCTATTCGAATGTCGCTCAGAAATAAAATAGATCGATATTCTTTTGATAACGTTTTGCCAAGCTGTGCCAAATGTTTTGCAAAAGTATTGTTCAACGTTTGGCAAAGGTATAGTCTAACGTTTGGCCAAGGTATAGTCCAACGTTTGGCAAAGGTATAGTCTAACGTATGATAAAGGTATTGTCAACGTTTGACAAAGATATTATCCAACGTTTGACAAAGGTATTATCCAACGTTTGACAAAGGTATTATCCAACGTTTGATAAAAGTATTATCCAACGTTTGATAAAAGTATTATCCAACGTTTGATAAAAGTTTTTTTTCAATATTACACACGAGACATGTTGAAAATCAGATACTTAAAAGACTGATGTGGACCTCTGCTATCTTCATGTTTGATGAGTGTTTGTGAAAAATATGAAACCCATCGCATACGGATGTACACGATGGGCGAAATGAGGTCTAATGATTGTTTTGAGTGAATCTTTTCTGTTAACTTTGTGGTAGCATCAAACCGTTAACCCACTGCATCTTGCTGTTTTTTCTGCTTTTTGGCATCTATGCCTATGCCAACTGTATCACAGACGAGCATGAATGCCCAGAAATTCCAGAATGAACTTTGGAAGATTAATGCAACTATAATACCAATGATATCGATTATTGCCATGCTATAACCAGTAGTTTTACAGTTCTCCAATGCCTTGATAAAACGCTTGTGGTTTATTATAAGCATCACAAGTTCAAACAGTGCAGAAATAACTAAAAGACCGAACGATAGGTTGCTCCATACATCAATCAATAATTCATTGCCTTTAGAAATGTTTTCTATCAAAGGGTCAAAGGTCCATACAAGTAGTCCTGCACGAAAAATCCAAGATGCCCATATTATGCTTTTAGAATATCTGTCCATGCCTATTTCATTTTAGTTTCCCAATATGATATACTATACAAAGCAGTAGAAAAAGCAGCTTTTACTTGCGTTTTCTCTTCTTCTGTCAAATCTGCAGTACTATCGATTATTTCACAATACTTTCCGATGATAAATGCAATGTCTTCAGCGTTTTCTGTATAGCTGTCTAATGCTTCGTCAAACAACCTTATGATTTTATCCGTAGTAGAGTCTGATTCGTTTTTTTCTCCTGTACATATATCAATGGCAATTTGTTTGCATTTCGTTTTTAATTCTTTTGAGTCAATCAAACTTAATTGTAATTCAATAGTTTCTGCATCAATTTTTTTATCTGGATATTTTTCATCATTTTTATCCATGTTTGGTCCACTTGAACCGTCAAATGTGGCAAGTGCAGTATTATGCATTTTTCCTATACATAGTGAAAGTGCATCTAAATTTGATAATAATATGAGATCATTGTTTACAATAGAATCTCCTTTAAGAGCTTCATCCAAATTGGTAATGCCTGATTCAGTAATGTCTCCTTTTTGTGCCAAACTCCTACATAATTCGGATATTGTTTCTATATCAGCATCATTACATTCAAGTTTATGATCCATATCGCGATATTTCCACCAAGAAGAAACACCGCCACCAATCACGCCTCCGATGATGGCGCCAAAGCATCCACCTCGTGATGAATCAATTTGTTTTCCGATTTCATATCCATATTTAACTCCATCGTAGCATCCTTTGAAATCAGCTCTTACCAATTCATTTCTCTTATTTCTATTCCAGTCTTTCCATCCTCTTGTCACAAATGGTGTTTTGAGCTGTTCAAGTTCAGCGTTGATGTTTTCAATTTTGGAGATTACGTCAGGAGTTTTTGCTTTAGGTGTCATTTCCATGTCATAGTTGTCTGATGTACATGCTGTCAGCAGTATAATCATTGTCATTACTGCCATGCCTTTTGAAATACCGATCATTGTTTTCATAATTTGATTGATTTTTGTTGTGTGAATAATTGTTTTGTTTCGATTGCAAAATTAAGCAGAACCAAAACAACGAGCAAAAAATCAATACACGTTAAATTCACAAAACATCAAGTGTGTATTTTGTGTGTATAGAAGTGTGGCTTTAATGGCTTATGAGATAGTAGCTTATGCGCTTTGTGATGTTGATTGTGAAATATCGTCCTTTCTCTTGCGGTTGTGATTAGAGATAAATAGACCGACGAAAATGATGAGGAATACCGTCCATGCTATCCATCGTTGTGAGTCGAAAAGCAGTGCAATGGCAATACCCAAGAAGCAGAGACAGGTGTTGATATTCAGAAAAAGCTGTTCAGATGCCAATTTTTTCAGTGTGTAAGTCCATTTTTTGCTCAATAGTTGTCTGCTGAAGAATACGGCAATAATAATAAGCAAAGCTCCACAGGCTTGGAAACTCCACCATACGAAGGAACTCGAATCGTAGAAGTAGTCTATCATAGGGTCCAATGTACCATGGAAAAACACAGCGGTGTATAGCCATGATTCCAACATCATATTTATGTTTGACCTTTTCATTCTTTTTAGTTTAGGATAAAAATGCGTTGCCGAGTATAGGGATTAGTGTAGAGCCAGCAATTTGTCTTCCAATCCTTTTGCACCTTTCGTGCCAAAGAGTTTTTCGTGTATGCTTGCTTTCGCATTGCTCACTCGTTGCATACTGATATTCATTGCAGCGGCTATTTCCGATGGAATGAAGCAGACGCGGAGTAACACACATACTTGTATTTCAGTTAGCGACAAGTGCTTGGTGGGATTGCATACCACTGCCCAGAAGTCGGGTAGATGGGCTTCTGCCAACTGTACCACCTCCCGTAGGTCGCGCCCAGATGGAATTTTTCCTCGTTCAAGCAATGAGTGGAGATGGCTGATAGCCTTGTCATCGAAGAGTTCGCGCTCTTTGTCCCATGTTTCAATCGATACGTTTTGGTCTAAATAGGTTGCCACTTGAGCGCGCAGCGACTCCAATTCTTCGCCTTTTGCTTGCTTGTATGCGAGGAAATCGTTTTGTAGTGTGTCATATTCGTGGCGTGCATGGTCGTAGGTGGCACGTAGTTGCTGGAAGTACATATTATGGCGTTCAATCTTGATGCGCTGCCACTGTTTATGCCGTTTGTACCACTGGTGACTAATCAATCCCGCGATGCAGAGCACAAATATAACGATAAGGAGTGCAGCAATCATTGTTTTCAGACGCGCTTCCATGTGCTTCTCCACTTCTCCCATGCGATCCTGTGTATAGAGACGGTACATTTCACAGTCGATATTTTCTGCATGCATTTTTTGTAGAGAATCGCAAGCTAAAGTGTAATAAGTGGCATAGCGAGTGG
The DNA here is from genome assembly GCF_002251185.1 of Prevotella sp. P5-126. Taxonomy (NCBI): domain Bacteria; kingdom Pseudomonadati; phylum Bacteroidota; class Bacteroidia; order Bacteroidales; family Prevotellaceae; genus Prevotella; species Prevotella sp. P5-126. Next base: position 58,048 of record NZ_NPIZ01000053.1, on the reverse strand, counting down.
CTTCACGCAGGTTTCCTTTGGCAGTGTAATAACGCATCAAACCACCATTTATGCAGGCTGTCAACGGCATGTCGTTGATATCAGAAAGGTTGGCTTGCATATAATAGAAACCAGCCGAGTCGATATTGTCTTGTAGCTCAGCCAATATGCCTTGGCAGGCATAGTAATTGTTCCACAAGCGATGGTTTGAGGCAAGGTAGTGCATTTCTTGCTGTACTTTTTGCATGACAGATTCTGCAAATTTCCGGTCTGTCTTTTTAGCAATAAGGGGCATTTCTTTCAGGAAGAAACCGACAGCCAACTCGTGATATTGTTGTTTAGCCATGACATCTGCCACTGAGTCGAGCAGTGTTATTGCTCTGTAAGTATCGCCGTTTTGTGCGTAGATGTCTGCCGTTTGTGTTTTAGCCTTGAGAGCATTGACGGTATCGTTGGCTTTGAAAAATGCGTGTTCGGCTTTATGTATGCAGTTCATCTGCATACTATAGACCATCGCCCTTCCGTATGCTTTCGCCATTTGTGCATGGAGTGTGCCCAATAAGTGCCAATCACAGTGTGTATCGGAAGTGTCAGTGTGTGCCACAGCCTTCATATAGTATTGGAGTGCCATGGGCGTATTACCTTTGTAGTCGTAAACGAGTGCAGCCAAATAGTTGGCGCGCACCTGCTCTTTACAAGTGCCATGCAGGTCGTAATAGTTGGCGCTTTCTATGATTATGCTATCTTCCACTATTGTGTTTCCCGTGCGATAGCTTGCGTCAGTCAGTAGCAGATGGTAGGCCATGTATTGGCTTTTGTCCATTTCATTTTGTTCGCTGCTGATGCTATTGAGTAGCAATAGTGCAGAGTCGGGATGTTCGTCCATTATATTTTCTGCATGTTCTAATATGGCAATACTCCTGTTGCTTTTGCCACAGGTGCATAGAAGGATAGTTGTCAGCATTGCCAGAAGCACAATGCTGCACATGTGTTGTAGCTTTTGTTTCTGTCGTGTTGTCAGCTTCATATATTCTCGAATCCTTTTGGGACTATGGGCAGAATGTGTAGTAATACAGTTTGGACTATTTCTTTATTTGTATGGCAAAGGTAGTCAATTTTTTCCTTTTCTGCAAAAAGAACAATCTATTACACATAGAAAACCTTAATTATAGTTGCGTTTGAATACTTCATTTGCTAATAAAGTATGGGAGCAGGAAATGTATTGCCGATGTTCTTGCTGATAAAATGATGTTCGCAGAGTTTTAGGTTGGTGTTCGATGTTCGATGAAAACGAAAAAAATGCGCGTGCGCCCATGCGCACGCGCAAGGAGTATGAGGTTAACCTTCGATATCCTGTTTAGCGGCAGGTTTAATCTTTAGTTCGTAGAGGTCGCCACGACGGTCGCGCAGGTTGCGCACAGCACCATAGGTGTGTAGCTCGTTGAGCAGACTCAGATCTACATCGCTTACCAATATCATCTCGGTGTTGGGTGTTGCCTCGGCACGCATACCGTCGGTGGGGAATGCGAAGTCGCACGGGGTGAACACAGCAGACTGTGCATACTGGATATCCATGTTGTGGACACGCGGCAGGTTGCCCACACTTCCGGCAATTGCCACGTAGCACTCGTTTTCGATGGCACGAGCCTGTGCACAGATGCGAACACGTGAGTAGGCGTTCTTGGTGTCGGTCATGAATGGTACAAAGAGTATCTGCATGCCCTCATCTGCCATCAGGCGTGACAGCTCAGGGAACTCTACATCGTAGCAAATCAGTATGCCGATGCGTCCGCAGTCAGTATCAAAAGTCTGCACATGGCTGCCACCGGTCAGTCCCCAGCATTTCTGTTCGTCGGGAGTGACATGTATCTTTTCAAACATCTCGTATGATCCGTCGCGACGGCAAAGGAAGCCCACATTGTAGAGAGCACCATCGTCTTTAACGTAAGGCATACTACCTGTGATGATGTTGATATTATAGCTGATAGCCATTTCAACGAAGCGGTCGCGGATTTTCTCCGTATATTGTGCCATGGCACGGATAGACTGTGCCTCGCCCATATCGTTGAACTTCGCCATCAGTGGAGCGTTGAAGTATTCGGGGAAGAGGATGAAATCGCTCTTGTAGTCGGATACGGAATCGACAAAGAACTCTACCTGTTCGAACAAATCATCGAGCGTATGGTAGGGGCGCATCTGCCATTGTACCATACCGATCCGTACCGTGGGACGCTTTTCCACTACATTGTTGGATGGCTGATAGTAGATATTGTCCCATTGCAGCAGTGTGGCACAATGTTTCGACTCCTCGTCGTTGGGCAGATAGTTGCGGATGACACGACGCACGTGGAAGTCGTTGGACAGTTGGAAAGTAAGTACCGGGTCGTATATCTCTCGCGTGCGTACCTTTTCTATATATTCCTTAGGACGCATGGTGTCGGCATAGAGGTGGTAGTTGGGTATTCTACCGCCAAACATGATGGCCTTGAGGTTGAGTTTCTCACAGAGTTCCTTGCGATATTCGTACATGCGGCGAGCCAGTCGCATGCCACGGTAGTCGGGATGGATAAACACCTCGATGCCATAAAGGATATTGCCGTTGGGGTTGTGAGTGTTGAACGTTTCGTTGCCAGTGACCTGTGCATAGGTGTGGTCGCCTTTCACCTTGTTGTAGTCAACAATGATGGATAGGGCACATCCCACTATCTTATCATCGACCACGATAACAATCTGGCCTTCGGGAAAGATAGTGAGGAGTTTCTTGATTTGTGCGTGAGTCCAGAAGACATCAGCATCGGCATAGATGCGTCGGAATGATCGTGCCAACTGGTCGTAGTCCTCCATTTGGAGGTTGCGCAGTTCTACTTTGTTAGAGTGTGACGTTTCCATAATGTACGGGTTATCTTTTGCTGTTTTCTTTTTACCGACGCAAAAGTACTAATTATTCCTTTATGTTGAACACTATCATGGTGTGTTTTTTATCTTTTCTTCCATCTCCTTGACTTTGTCGTGGATATATTTACAGAAACCAGAGTCTTCCAATACTTCGATATCAGAAAACAGTCCCATGACAAAACGACCTATACCAATATAGCTGCACACATCGAGTTCAAGTATCCAATGGGTGTCATTGTCTTTACTGATATAGGCTGCCGATAATGGATATTCTTCTTGTATGATATTGGCTGATAGGCGGCCCAGACGTAGTTTGATACGCATCTGTTGTTCGCCGCTGAACATGAAGATGTCGGTGTACATCTGTCGATGCTGCCTTTCGTGCTGCCATTCGTCGGCCAACAACTCTACCGATTCCATGCGTGCCACCTTGAAGGTCTTGTTCATCTTTGATGTTAATTCATAGCAACGCACCTCGCGATTGTCGTTCATCAACATGAACGGTTCGACAATGCGATCGCTCACCGAGTTGCTGTGTGGCGATGAATAATGGTGGAGAATGACGTTGCGATGATATTTGATGGCATCGTAGAGGACGCTGATATTCAAAGCCTGCTGTTCGCGCAACTGGGCATCGGCAAGGATATTAAAATCGTAGAGCGTGTCGAGCTTCCTCTTTAGATGGGCCACCAGTGCTCCCTGACCACCATAGTTTTCAAGCATGCGGCGGATATAGATGGCTTCGTCTTCGGTGAAATGCACTTTGCGGAAGAGCTTGGTGAAGTAGGTGGAGTTTTTGTCGATGGAATAGACGGTACCGCGCTTTTCCACTTCGAAGCCAAAGTCACGGAAAAAATCGAGATAGTAATAGAGCGTGCGCTTTGATAGCTCCATCTTTTCGCAGAGTTGCTGTACGTTGAGCTTCTTGTTTTCGGTAAGTAGAAGCAGCAACGACAGCTCTCGGTTCAGTTTGTCGTGACGCATAGGCTATTCTCCAAAATCGAGTGAAAGCTGCCCATCGCCCAGCAGATTGAAACTCTTGCGGTGATAGGGAGTGATACCGCAACGGCTGATAGCTTCGCGATGCTTCTTGGTGGGATATCCTTTGTTGGAATGCCAGTCGTATTCAGGATATTCCTCTGCCAGTCCATCCATATAGTCGTCGCGGTAAGTCTTGGCAAGAATCGAGGCTGCTGCAATGCTGAGATATTTACCATCACCTTTGACAATAGTGGTGTGGGGCAACTTCTGATAGGGTTTGAAACGGTTGCCATCCACAATAATTGCTTCTGGACGCACTTTCAACTGGTCGAGAGCACGGTGCATGGCGAGTATCGAGGCATTGAGGATGTTAATGCGGTCGATCTCCTCGGCTGTTACGATGCCTACAGCCCATGCCAATGCGTCGCGCTCAATAATCTCGCGCAACTGCTTGCGCTTATGGTCTGTCAATTGTTTCGAGTCGTTGAGCGCCTCGTTGTGGTAGTCTTCAGGAAAGATAACAGCAGCAGCATAGACGCTGCCTGCCAAACATCCACGTCCGGCTTCATCGCATCCTGCTTCTATCTTACCCGTGTAATAATGGCTTGCAAGCATATAATATTGTAAAGAGATGTTAACGATTAAATTCTTTTAACTAAGATATTTTGAAAGTGAACATATTGTGCACAAAATAGTAGTTCCTTTGCAGCATCGAAACAATAAAATCTGAACTGAATATGAAACAGACCATCACTTTGAATCGTAACGAGCGCCTCATGCTCAATGTACAGCGTATAGCCAATCTTGCCAATAAACCCCTTGCGGCTCTTGCCAACTACTATTCGCGATTGCTAGGCGAGAAAGTCAACGTGCGACAGACCTTGTTGCTATGCAATGCACAGGCTGCTTTCTTCTTCCTTGTATTTGCATCTATGTCGTTGGTATTGCGGCTGCTCTGTCTGCTGTGGTTTTGCAACGCATTGCTCAAATGCCGAAACAGCGGACTTGGACGCGACTAATAGTTAATGCCCAATATGCAGAAACTTGACACTGTTGGTCAGAACATCTGACTGACACGGCGTATGCCATTGACCAAAATGTCAATCTCCTCTTTCGTATTGTAAAGGGCAAACGATGCGCGCACCGTGCCGCTGATACCAAGGCGAGTCATCAGGGGTTGGGCGCAATGGTGTCCAGTGCGTACAGCTATGCCAAGGCGATCGAGCAGGGTGCCCATGTCCAGGTGGTGGATATTGCCCACCAGAAAACTGACTACTGCATCTTTGTGTGCTGATGTGCCAAACAGACGCATATCATCGATGGTTGACATCTGCTCCATACAATAATGGGTAAGCATCTGCTCATGGGTTGCTATCTGGTCAAGGCCTAATGCCGAAATATAATCAATAGCAGTGGCGAGGCCGTGGGTTGCTACATAGTCGGGCGTGCCTGCTTCAAATTTAAAGGGCAGGCGTTCAAAAGTGGTTTGTTCCCACGATACTTTATCTATCATTTCGCCGCCACCTTGATAGGGTGGAAGTCTTTCCAACCATTCTTCTTTACCATAGAGCACACCGATACCAGTAGGGCCATACATCTTGTGTCCACTGAAGGCAAAAAAATCGCAATCCAGTTCTTTTACATCAATATGAAAGTGGGGAGTGCTCTGTGCACCATCCACCAATACGGGAATTCCATATTTGTGGGCAATGGTTGTCACATGCTTTACATCGTTTACTGTGCCGAGCACATTGCTTACATGGGCCATGCTCACCAGTTTGGTACGCTCGTTGATCATCTGTTCCAACTGATCCAAACAGAGATCGCCCTTTTCGTCGAAAGGCAGATGACGTACTACGATGCCGCGGCGGTTGGCTTGTAGTTGCCAAGGCACGATGTTGGAGTGGTGCTCCATGTCGGTGACAATAACTTCATCGCCCTCTTTCATCATCTCTTCGCAGAATGATGATGCTACTAGATTGATGGCTTCTGTAGTGCCGCGAGTGAACACAATCTCTTCTGTTTTAGCGGCACCGATGAAAGCACGCACCTTTTCTCTTGCTGCCTCATGTAGGTCGGTGGCCTGTTGCGACAGGTAGTGGACACCGCGATGTACATTGGCATTGACGTTGAGGTACTCCTCTCTCATAGCATCGAGCACGCAGAGAGGTTTCTGAGTGGTGGCTGCATTGTCGAGATAGACAAGTGGACGATCATAGACTTTTCTCGACAGAATGGGGAAATCTTCCCGCACTTTATTGATATCGTACATCTTTTCTTATAATCTTATTTACAGAGTTTGCATCCCACACATTTGCTGAGTTCACCGCGGAAACGCTTTTCTACCAAATAGTGCAGGCGGTCGCGGAGTGGTTCGAGTTGCATCTGATCGACCACCTCGTTGATGAATGCGTTCTGCAACAGCAGTCGTGCCTCTTTTTTCGATATGCCGCGTTGCTGCATGTAGAAGAGGGCCGCATCATTGAGCTGGCCTACTGTACTTCCGTGAGCACATTTTACGTCATCGGCATAAATCTCCAGCATGGGCTGGGTGTACATACGGGCTGTCTTTGAAGCTGTCAAGTTCTGATTGGTCATCTGCGATGAGGTCTTCTGTGCGCCATGTGCCACATAGACTCTTCCTGCAAATGCTCCAACGGCATCTTCGTTGAGCACGTACTTGTAGAGTTCTGTGCTGGTGCAGTGGGGCACCTCATGACGGATGAGCGTGTTGTTATCTACATGTTGTTTCTTGTCGGCAATCACACAGCCATAGCATCCACATTCTGCACCTTCGCCAGCAAAGGTGAGATCAAGGCGGTTGCGTGTCACACCATTGTGAAGGGTTATCACATTGTGGTTGACACGGCTATTAGCTTGTTGCTCTATATATACATTGCTGATACGTACGTTCTTGTGGTGTGTCTCTTCCAAACAATAGAGGTCGAGCGAGGCATTGTTGCCAACAAATGCTTCGATGATCTGTGTGGAAAGGAAATTGCGGTCATCGGCTGCATGGTCGCAGAAGAGCATTTTCAGTTCGGCTCCATCCTCCAGGATAATCATCACGCGGCGGTTGACCATAAGGTCAACATCGCTTCGGAGGATGTTGATGACCTGTATGGCACGTTCCACTTTGGTGTGGCGTGGCACATAAACAAGCAGTCCGTCTTGGGCCAACATGGTGTTGAGAGCTGTTACGGCATCTTCGTCGGTTTTTGCTAAGCGCCCATAGTGGCTTGCCACCAGTTCGGGATGTTCCTTCATTGATCCCACAAAAACACCTTCGGGCAGATGGCCTTTAGGAGTTTCTTGGGTGTAGAAGGCGTCATTGACCATGAAATAAAGCGAAGTAGATAGGTTGGGTACATCGCATCGGAAGGCCTCATAGGGGTCAACGGGGATGTTGAGTCGGTTGAGGTTCAGTCCGTAGTTGGGTTCGAAGAGTTGTTGCAGGTCGGTATATTTATACCGTTCCACCCGTCGGGTGGGGAAGCCCTGCGCTTTGAAATGCTCGAAAGCCTTGTCGCGTATGGCATTCATGTGCTCTGGGGCATGACTGATAATCATCTGCCTTGCTTCCTGATAGAGCTCGATATATTGTTGTTCGCTACCCATTTATTCTTCTCCTATTTCTTCTTTGATCCAGTCGTAACCATGTTCTTGTATCTCTTTGGCCAGGTCTGGACCTCCGGTTTTTACGATGCGTCCCTTGTAGAGCACATGAACAAACTGTGGACGAATCATCTCCAGCAGTCGGTCGTAGTGGGTGATAACGATACAGGAGGTTTGTGGAGTCTGCAGTTTGTTGACTCCTTCTGCAACAATGCGCATGGCATCGACATCGAGGCCTGAGTCGGTCTCGTCGAGAATGCTTAGCTTTGGTTCAAGCATAGCCATTTGGAATACCTCGTTGCGCTTTTTCTCGCCACCGCTGAATCCTTCGTTGACCGAGCGGTTGGCAAGTTTAGAATCGAGTTCTACTATCTTTCGCTTCTCGCGCATCAGTTTTAAGAACTCTGCGGCATTCATTGGTTCAAGACCTTGATATTTCCGTTTTTCGTTAATGGCAGCTTTCATGAAGTTGGTCATCGATACTCCGGGAATCTCCACAGGATATTGGAACGAAAGGAACAATCCCTCGTGTGCGCGGTCTTCGGGCTTCATGTCCAATAGATTTTTACCATTGAAATATGCTTCTCCTTCGGTCACTTCGTAGAGTGGATTGCCCACGAGAACGGCACTGAGTGTGCTCTTGCCCGAACCGTTGGGGCCCATGATGGCATGTGTTTCACCGTCGCGAATGGTCAGGTCGATGCCTTTCAGTATTTCTTTGCCAGCAATGGTGGCATGCAGGTTTTTTACCTCTAACATATCTTGAGTCTTTTTATTGTCGTTGTTGTTTTATCCCACGGTACCTTCGAGTGATACGCTGAGCAGTTTCTGTGCCTCGACGGCAAACTCCATGGGGAGTTTCTTGATTACTTCTTTGGCATAGCCATTAACGATGAGACCTACGGCTTGTTCGGTGGGTATGCCACGCTGGTTGCAGTAGAAGAGTTGGTCTTCCGATATTTTGCTGGTAGTTGCTTCGTGTTCGAATACTGCGGTGTCATTGTGTACATCCATATAGGGGAAGGTGTGTGCACCACAGTCACTGCCCAGCAGTAGAGAATCGCAACTGGAGTAGTTGCGTGCATTGTCGGCTGTGCTGGTAGCACGTACCAGTCCGCGGTATGAGTTTTGGGAGTGGCCAGCAGATATTCCTTTCGATATGATGGTACTTTTGGTGTTTTTGCCCATGTGTATCATCTTTGTGCCAGTGTCTGCTTCTTGATAATTGTTGGTAACAGCTACACTATAGAACTCTGCTGTCGAGTTGTCACCACGGAGTATGCAGGAGGGATATTTCCAAGTGATAGCACTTCCGGTTTCTACCTGTGTCCACGAAAGTTTAGAACCTTCACCTCTGAGATCACCGCGCTTGGTGACAAGGTTGAGCACACCACCTTTACCATTCTCATCACCGGGATACCAGTTTTGTACGGTAGAGTATTTTACTTCGGCTCTATCATTGACAATGATCTCTACGATGGCGGCATGTAATTGGTTTTCGTCGCGCATAGGGGCTGTGCATCCTTCGAGATAGGATACGTAGGCATCGTCGTCGGCAATAATCAATGTGCGTTCAAACTGTCCTGTGTTACGTGCATTGATGCGGAAATAACTGCTCAATTCCATAGGACAGCGCACACCTTTGGGGATATAGACAAAAGATCCATCGCTGAATACGGCACTATTGAGCGCTGCGAAGAAATTGTCGCGGTATGGTACTACCGTACCGAGGTATTGTCTGACGAGTTCGGAATGTTCCTTAATGGCTTCACCGATGGAGCAGAATATTACACCTTTCTCTGCGAGCTTCTCTTTGAAGGTGGTCTTTACCGATACCGAGTCCATGATGGCATCCACTGCTGTATTGCCACTCAATGCCAGACGTTCTTCAAGGGGAATACCCAGTTTGTCGAAAGTCTTCTCCAGTTCCGGGTCAATCTTTCCGTCACCTTGGGGTTTCTTGGCCAGCGGGTCTGCGTAGTATGATATGGCTTGATAGTCAATAGGTGGCACATGTACATGTCCCCATCGTGGTTCCGTCTGCTGTTGCCAGTAACGGAAAGCTTTGAGACGGAAATCAAGCATCCATTCGGGCTCTCCCTTTTTTTTCGATATGAGCCTGACAATATCCTCATTGAGTCCTTTCTCAATGATTTCAGTATGTACATCAGTAGTGAATCCAAACTCGTATTTCTGTTCAGCTACTTGGCGTACTAATTCGTTGTTGTTTTCTTTCATTTCCATTTGGGGTACAAAGTTACGAATAAGTGAGTGAAGTACAAAAGGAAAACGAGTTTTTCTTTTCGCTTTAGTTCCTTTAGAAAACTATTCTCTGCTTGATGATGCATAGTCGCGTGGTGATAGACCGAAGCGCTTGCGGAAACACTTGCCGAAATAACTACTATCCTTAAAGCCTGAACGATATGCCACTTCGTTGATGCTGAGGTTAGTGTGTTTTAGCAGTTCGGCAGCACGTGATAGTCGGAACTCCTTGATAAGATCGAGTGGTGCAAAGCCTGTGACGTTCTTCACTTTCTTGAAGAATGCCGATCGCGACAGCCCCATTTCAGCAGCCATGGTATCGATGTTGAATTCGCTGTTTTGCAGATTCTCATCGATGATGCGATGCAACTGGTCTATAAACTCCATACCTTTTTGCTCAACATATTGTGAGTAGTCAATCTCTTTGGCTGGTGTATCGGTGGCCATAGTATGTAGCTTTGCCAGTCGTTGACCGATAATCATTTCGTTTCTCATTCGGTTCATTTGCAGTCCTGTGCGTACAATGAAGAATGTGATGATGCCGATGACAGCCAGATAGATAAGATATGCCCACCATGTGGCCCACCACGGTGGAAGTATGCAGATGTGCAGTTCGTCTCTTGAGCAGAGTGTTGGATTGCTGTCGTCTATTGTTTCAACCACAAAGGTGTAGTTACCTGGTGGTACTTTGGTGTACGATGCTTGTCTGTTTTGTCCGCTGTAGTTCCAGTCGTGGTCGTATCCTTTCAGTCGGTATCTGTATGCCACATTGTTGTTATTGATGAAGTTGAGTGCGGCAAATTCGATGGTGAATGAATTCTGATCGTGTTTCAGTTCTATCTGTTTGAGTTGGTCGATGCCATGTTGGTTTTCTATGCGTTCCAGTTGTTGGGTGATGTTTCTGTTGTTTACGCTCATATTGGTAATGAACGTATGGTAGTTACTGTTTTCGTTGACCAGATGCTTGGGGTCGAAGACGATGATGCCTTGTTTGCATCCTAGCCATATTTCACCATTGTTCATGCGACATGCAGAAGCCTCTTCAAATTTGACATCAGGCAGTCCATCGTATTTGTCGAAGTTACGTATGCGTTCATTTTTCGGATTATAGCAAGCAATAGTGGTTTCTCCTGCAAACCACAGTCTGCCGTTCAAGTCTTCGGTAATGGATACGATGACGTCGTTGCGCAGTCCTTCTCTCATGCCAAGTGTTTTGAAGTCAGGACAGTGTTTGTGTTTGTCGTAGTTGGTTAGTCTGCTCAGTCCACCACCGAAAGCGCCCATCCATATATTATCCCTGTTGTCTTTGAAGATGGTGTAGATGTCGTTGTTTGCAAACGATGATGCACGCTGTTCCTTATAGGTTTCAAATTTGATGTCTTGTGGTTGGCGGAATTTGGTATCTGTACTCATCAGTCCGTCAATCGTTCCAATCCATAGCCGTCCGTGTTGATCCTCGGCCATGTTTCTCACTTCAGTATATAATCCGTAGGACGGGTAGTTGATAAATCCGTTGTGTCTGTTGTAGAAAACCAGTTGCGTGCTGCCGTTTTGTTTCACCAGATTGAGCCCGCCATCGAGAGTTGCTACCCAGATATGTCCTTTTTTATCAGTATAAGTCATATATACCGCATTGCCACTGATGCTTTGTGGATTATTGTCATCGTGTAGGTAGTGGTTCAGTCTGTATCCAGTAGGCTGGCTGTTATCGGGTGTTGCCACGACAAGTCCGTCGCGTTTGGTTGATAGCCAGAGTCTGTGGTGCTTGTCTGCCATGACGTGGTAAATGGCTCCGATACCATGAGTCTTATAGTCGAAGGTATGTATGCGTTGTCCTTGTGGGTTGAGAATGAAAACGTCTCGGCTTCTAGTGCCCACCAATACGTTGCCATTAGGAAGTTGAAAGATGCTTCTTACTCCCGTTTGATCGAAATCAAAGGGGATGAGTTTGAAAATGCTTTTTGGTGAATGTATGCAATAGATGCCGTTCGTTGGAGTTGTTACCCACACAAGGCGGTCGTTGTCTTCGTAGATTTGAACATAGTCGTTGATGCCAGCTTGTGCAACTATCGCCTCCAGCTGTGTGTTTTTCCTCTTTTGCAGATTGTCGTTGTCTGCCATCCGTTGTTGTAGTTGTTCGCCTCTGGGTACAGCAAAGATGCGATAGTCGCGTCCCACCCATACTGAATATCCGTTGTTTTCTTCACAGTAGTCACGGTATAGTTGGTAGGTGAATGGGTTGATTTTCCCTTTTGACGAAAACAGTGTCTTGATGTCAATATGTCCCTTGGGGGTTGTTGTTGCCATCAAGAGGTTCTTGTCTTTTGTAAGTAGCAATACTTGCCCATTATCTGTAGCCTGCAGTTTAATGACCTGCATGTTTTGCGAGAGGTGTTTGAGTTCCTCGCCTAAGGCATGAAACCGTCCTGTGCGTCGGTAGAATACATACACTTTCCAATCCACGGTCTTTAGCCAAAGATTACCTTGTTGGTCTTCTGCCATGCTTTCTATCTTGCGTGGTGGTATGTCAGAGTCCGGGCGTGTACTTTTCTTCATTGTCTCGAAGTGGCTTCCGTCAAAACGACATAGTCCATACCATGTGCCAAACCACAGAAAGCCATCGCGGTCTTTCATCGCACAATACACATTATTGCTTGGAAGTCCGTTGCTGGTTGTATAGTGGTCCGTTACAAGTAACGATGCTGTTTGCCCCCATACTGTTAATGCGGGTATGATGGTCAGTAGCAGTACCAGACAGTTTTTAAATTTCGTCATGGTGACAAAATTACAAAGATTTTTTGAAAATCAATGATATTCCTGATAAAAATATGTGCATTGGTACTCATGTAATAAGACATTTCTCACAATCGCTATCTTGTGTGGTGTTGTTATTTGTTGTTATCAAATATAAAGATATAGGTGCATCGTGATAGAGATAACGGGAACGAATATTACAATACGCTTACTTCTATTTCGGCAAAGAATGAAAATAAGAACGGGTGTGATAAATCATTCTTTTCCTCCACACCCGTTCTCTGTATTCCTGTCACATGATTATTTTCTTGTGGCGCGAATGAAATAGGTAATCAGTAGAATATATGCAACGAGCGAGAGGAGTTCGCTCAATGGGTTTGCCCACCATGCTGTATAGTCAAACTGCACACCACCGAAGCGCAACAGTGCACTGATGACTCCCATTAATGCACCACCAGCAATGAATCCTGAAGCGATGAGGTTGCCCTTTTCGCCACGTTCTTTATTTTCTTCTGCATTCTTAGAACGTGATGTTACAAACCAATTGACAGCACCGCCAATCAGCAGTGGCACGTTGAGCTGTATGGGGATAAACATGCCCAATGCGAAAGCCAGTGCAGGAACTTTACACCAAGTGAGGATAATAGCCAGTATGGCACCGATGGCATAGAGAACCCAAGGCGCTCCTGTGCCTGTCATCAGCGGATCGATGACAGCAGCCATAGCATTTGCCTGAGGTGCAGCGAGTGCTCCTGATGCAAAACCGTATGTCTCGTTGAGTAGCATCATGACACCACCTACAGTTGCAGCACTTATCAGTGTACCGAGGAATTTCCACGTTTCCTGTTTACGAGGTTGTGTACCTGTCCAGTGTCCAATCTTCAGGTCGGTGATAAACGAACCTGCCATAGAGAGAGCTGTGCATACCACTCCGCCCATGATGAGTGCAGCCACCATACCGCCGGTGCCGCTCAGTCCTACAGCTACCATGACTACCGAAGCAAGTATCAATGTCATCAGTGTCATTCCTGATACAGGATTGCTACCCACAATGGCAATGGCATTAGCAGCTACGGTAGTGAAGAGGAACGCAATGATGGCAGTAAGAAGAATAGCTACTACGGCAAAGAGCAGTTTGCCGCCCATAACACCAAACCAGAAGAAGATGAAGGTGATGAGCAATGTAGCAATGGAAGCGATGGCGATGAAGCGTAAGGACAGATCGGCATCATTTTTTTGTTCTGTTGTTGGTTCGATATCTGTTGTTTTAGCGGTAGGTTTCATGCGTTTCACTGCGCTAATGATGATGTCGCGACTCTTGATAATACCTATGATGCCTGCCATGGCAATGGCACCGATACCTATCGATTTGCCATAGCTGGTGAATATTTCCTCTGGCGACATTGCACCTACTGCTGTAGTAATGGCAGGGTTCCATTGGTTGAGGACCTCGGTAGGGAAGAGTAGTGCCATTCCGGGCACCACCAACCACCATACAAAGAGTGAACCCAGTGTGATGATGAGTGCGTATCGGAAACCGATAATATAGCCCAAACCGAGAACTGCTGCCCCTGTATTGTTTTTGAATACGAGTTTAGCGCGGTCTGCCAAATCGCTACCGAATGGTATCATGCGGCTGGTTACATTCTCGTTCCACCATCCGAAGGTTGCCACGATAAAGTCGTAGAGACCTCCAATCAGTCCGGCCAACAGCAATGGGCGAGCCTGTGATCCACCTTTCTCTCCACTCTTTAAAACCTGTGTAGTAGCAGTAGCTTCAGGGAAAGGAAACTGTTCGGCAGGAGCTTCTACAAAGTATTTGCGGAAAGGAATAAGGAAAAGGATGCCGAGCACACCGCCCAATAGCGATGCAATGAAGATTTTCAGGAAGTCGGCTTCCATTCCAGGATACTTGGCCTGCAGGATATAGATGGCAGGCAAGGTGAAGATGGCACCAGCCACAACGGCTCCAGAACAGGCACCAATCGACTGGATAATGACGTTTTCGCGTAGTGCATTGTTGCGCTTGGCTGCTGTTGATACGCCCACGGCAATGATGGCGATGGGGATGGCTGCTTCAAAAACCTGTCCTACTTTCAGACCGAGATAGGCTGCGGCAGCCGAGAATAGTACAGCCATGAGTACACCCCAGGTGACAGACCATACGTTGACTTCGTTTTGTTGTTTCATATTATAATTTTAGTTTGATTCTGTTCATAGCTTCCTCCAAGCGTTTGCGCTGGCAAGCAATATTGACACGGACATAGCCACGACCACTTTCGGCGCCGTACATAGTGCCAGGATTGAGCCATACTTGAGCTTCGTCGAGCAGTCGTTGGCAGAGTGCATCAGTCTCCTCGCCACCAGCCGATACGTCAATCCATGGTAGATAGGTGCCTTCCAATCGGCATACTTTCCATTGCGGGATGTTGTTTCCCACAAACTGACAGAGCCATTGGTAGTTGCCCCAGAGGTATTCGTTGAGTTGGTCTATCCAGTCTTCGCAGTCGTTGTAGGCTGCCATAAGTGCCACATTGCCGAAGGGATTGATATCGCACACCTCATTGATATTAATAGCTCGGTTCAGTCTGCGTCGCCATTCGGGGTTGGCGCAAATCATGTTGGCAGTCTGTAGTCCGGCAATATTAAATGATTTGGATGGTGAATTCAGTATCACGCTGTTTTGCCGACAACTCTCGCTCACGGCAGCAAAAGGTTGGAATCGGTGTCCAGGCATGACAAGTTCGCAATGTATTTCATCGCTAATCACCTTCACATCGTGCTTCATGCAGATGGTATTGATATGCTCCAGTTCGTCTATAGTCCACACTCGTCCTGTTGGATTGTGTGGATTGCAGAGCAAAAGCATCGTAGTTTTCTCTTCTGCACAACGTTTTTCCAAGTCCTCCCAGTCTATTACAAACGTATCGTTGTGGCGCAACAACACGCTTTCTGATACCTGACAACCGTTGTTTCGGATTGATGAGAAGAAGCAATTGTAGTCTGGCGATAGCATCACCACTTGTTCGCCAGGCATGGTCAGTGCCTTGATAGCCACCGAAACGGCAGGTACTACACCAGTGGTATATAGAATTTCGTCGCGGTGGATAGTCCATTGGTGGCGTCTTGCAAACCATGAGATGACGGCATTATAGTAGTCATCTTCCACCAGAGTATAGCCGTAGATGCCCTGTTGTGCTCGTTTTACTACTGCTTCGACAATGGCAGGAGCTGCTTCGAAGTCCATATCAGCTACCCACAAGGGTATAACCTTGTCTGATGGAGCCTCGTCCCACTTTACACAGTGGGTGCCCCGGCGTTGTGTTGGTTTGTCAAAATCGTATTTCATAGGCTTTATAGCTTGCGAGTTTCTATTACACAGTTGTTAGGTTGCCGCACATTTTTGTCGATGGTGATGCTACCTATTGAGTCTGCCACGATGTGTCCCGACGTTGGATTTTTTATGTTTTCCACATGTCCGCGGATGTCTGCCTCTACTGTAGAATATTCGAAGATGCGGTCACATTCCGCATCGAAGGTACAGTTTTCGAGTTTGAGGTTATCCACATAGCAGAGCAGTTGTTCGCCTTTGAGGTGGCAGTTGACGAGGCGCACGTTCTTGGAGTGCCATGCCAGATACTCTCCATCGAGCTCAGAGTCATAGACCGTCACGTTCTCACACTCCCAGAATGAGTCTTTCGTGGTGATTTTAGCATGGTGTATTTCCACATTCTCGCAGTATTGGAAGATATATTTCGAGTCGCTCACCAGTCCGTCCACATAGATGTTGCGTGCAAACATAAAGGGGTATGTCCCATCGTGTAGTGTTACGTTTTTCAGTCGTACATCTTCTACGCGCCAAAAAGTTTCGTCGGCATCTGTAATCTCTACGTTTTCCAGCGTCACGTTTTTCATTTCGCGGAAGAATTTCGGACCGTCAATCTTGGTATCTGTCATTGTAAGATTGTCGGTGTACCAGATGGCAGAACGTGATCCTGGTGCAAAATAGCAATGGTCAATTTGTGCACCATCAACGTGCCACCAAGGATATTTTCCATAGAAGTGACATCCTGTTGCAGCGATATTGCTACATTGCTTGATACCACTCTCACCATCTATGATGGTCACGTTATCCAGTTGTAGGTCGTGTGTGGCGAACAATGGGCGTTCACCACTGAATTGTTTGTCTTTTATCAGTTCCATATGTAATCTTGTCGTAGCCCATCAACAGGGCATTTATTTGTTTTATTCCGCAAAATTACGACTATTTTGTGGAAAATCCCTCTCCCTTTCCACTAATTTTTCTTTCTGTTAGGTATAATCGGAAATACAGGTAGTTTTTCGGTCTTTGAGGTATCTCTATGTTTCTTCGTTCTGCATCAGAAAGCGGAATACCATATCGTGGCTTTTCTGTTTGAATCGGCTTCTGCGTTTACGCAGTGTAGGTTCTGATGTTTTGGTCATCATGGAGATGGTGGCATTGTTGCATCCGAGGAAGGTGAGGATAGCATATATACATTCGTCTTCGGTCAGTTCGGTGAACAATCTGCGAAGGTTTTGCAATGGTTCAATAAACACCTCCACCACACTATCAAGCAATGGCATGCGTTCTGGGTCTGACAGATATTGATGATCGGTGCGATATTTCAGTTGGTAGAGTCGCATGTATTCGGGTCGCATCTTAAACAAATCGCGTGCCACTGCCAATTGTTGTAAGCAGAGTGTATAGAGTTTTTCGTTGTTGGGCATTGTTTGCCCTACCTTGTTTTGACTTTCTTCCGCAGTCTGTTGTATTGTGTTTCGTTCGCGGTAGATTTGCAGTTTGAGGTTTTCCAAGCGTTTCTGTAAGCGCATGATACGTTTTTTGTTGCGGTGTGATACAAACATGATGGCAGCCCCCATAATCATCAGCACCACAACTACCATTACCATCCATTGCGTGCGTTGCAGTTTCAGTTGTGTGTTGTAGCGTTCTTGCTGATATTGCTCAGTCAAGTCGCGCATATCCTCATCGCGCCTTTGATCCCAATATTTGTCAAGATAGTTATACGATGTATCTGCAGCCACACATGCTGCTTCGTAGTTTCCTATGCTCCGTTCAGCCAAGAAGAGTCGTTGGTATAGTTTCGATCTTCCTTCTAAATCCTCTTTGGGAATATTGGCGATTGCCTTACGGGTGGCATCGATACACAGTGTCCATTGTTTCAAATACTGATAGCAGCGTGACTTATTATAATAATAGTGAAAATCATGGGCATCTATGTTGCGTGCATAACTGTATGACTTGTCGAAATAGGCGAGTGCTTCGTCAAACTTCTCCATGCTGAGTTTCAGTGCACCGAGGTTGTTGTATGCATTGTAAATGCCGTTGGAGTCGTTCATGGCAATGGCTTTGTCGAGTGCCTTATTGAAATAGGAGGTAGCCGAATCGTTCTTGTGTATGAGATAATAGGACGATCCCACTCTTGTGTATAGTTGTAAGTGAAGAGTGTCGTTGCGCATTGCCAGTGCGGTGTTGAGTCCGCGGTGTGCATATTCTATAGCTTTCTTGATGCGATCTTCCTCCCAATATACTTTCGACAGTAGTGCATAGGTGCGTGCCAGTAGCGGTGTAGGCTCGTTTTCGTCTTGCAGTTGCAAACTGCCAAGCAGCATTTCGCCAGCTTCGGTCCATTTGTGATTCTTCTTAATGAGTTGTTCGCTTTGCTGATATAGCATTTGTGCCTTTTCTGCCTTATTGCTACATGCCCCCATGGTGATGATGGCAATGAGCATGATGATGAGTTTCAAATAGTGCATGTGTGATGTGTTTAGTGTTTATAGTGCATAGAAAGCATCCATTAGTGAGCGTTTGTAGTTTCTGCTCACCTTCAGTTCGTCGATGTCTTGCAGTGGCTCTTTGAGAAAACACTGCGACTCCTGTATCATTTTGACGTGTTCTATGTTGACAATATAGCTTTTGTGAATTTGTATGAAATCGGCAGAGTAGTCCAGTATAGTATCGCTATTGCTGCGTGATCGTAGGCAGTAGATGTTGCCATCGCAGCAGATTACTTCCCATTGTTTCCTGTCTGTATTGAAGCGGAAGAAAGCCACCTCAGAAGCCTGCAATACAATATGTTCGCCCGTTGCGTTGATTACGATAATTGATTGACGGCGCTGTGGTGCAACTGTCTGCATGGTTGGTATTTCCGTCAGTTTGTTTTCGTAGTAGCGCATCATCAGCATTGCTACATCTTCTGGTGTGGGTGGTTTGAGCAAATAGTCGAAAGCCTGTAGATGAAGGGCATCTATCATATATTTTTCGTGGGCGGTATAAAACACCACTTTGGTATTTGGTTTTACCTGATGACGTATCTGTTGGCAGAATTCTATACCCGTCATGGATGGCATCTCTACATCGGTGAATATCAAGTCGGGTTGTAGTTCTATCACCTGTCCGACAGCCGTCGGCCCATCGTAGGCAGTACCTACCACTGTTACTGGGTGATTGCTTTCAAGTATTCGTTTCAACACTTCGACAGCCACGACGCTGTCATCAATGATGAATGCTCTGATATGTCGTTCCCTATTAGTCATAAGCTCTTTTATAAAAGGTTATAGTAAGAAGTCGAAACTGTCGGGCACAGTAATCCACGAGCGGCATCCTGTTTCTCCGGCAGGCAGGTCTCGCCTGTTCATTATGCCGAAAGCAATCTTACTGTTGTTGTGGTCGTTGAGCATTTGTATGGTTTGTTGCACCACTTTCATACCGGTGTGCATCTGTTCTGTTGATGTAGGTCCCAGTCCCATGCCGTTGTCGAGCACTTCTATTTCAGTGCTGTCAGTTCCTTTTCTGTGTATTTTGATGAGTAGGTCACGATATTTGCCTTCCACTATTTTCTTGGGTCTCAGTCCGTGTTTGATAGCATTCTCTACATAGATTTGTACCACCATAGCAGGTATAAACACACGGTCTGTGTTCACGTTTTTTTCTTTTTCTATCTTGAAACGGAAGTCAGATTCCATCTGTTGTGACTCGATGCTGACGTAGTATTTGATGAAAGCCAGTTCTTCGCTGAGTGTTGTTTCCAGCATTTCGGTTTGTGCCAGTCCTCTTCTTAGCAGTTGTGTCAGCGATGACAGGTTTACCTTTTTTCCATTCATTTGTGCCAGCATTTCATGGTTGAGTGCGTTGAATATGAAGTGAGGCGATATGCGGTTACGCATGTTTTCCATGCGTAGCCTTACAATCTGTTGCCTTACTTTCAGATTGTGTAGTTGATGTTGTCGGTGTCGCAGATAAACCAATATGCCAAGCACGATGATGATGAGTGTGGCAATGAGGAATAGTCCCCATGCCAGCAGTCCCATGATATATTGTCGGTCAATGATGTGCTGTTGTTCGTCCAGCTTTCTATTGTGTTGGTATTGAAGCAGATTGGCATTCATGCGCATGGTCATGTTTGCCGTTTGTATTGAGTCATTGATGGCATCTTTTTGTTGGTGAACTGCATAAGCTTGGGGCATCATCTTAGCTGTACGATACACCAGTTCTTCGATTTTAAGTCGTTGCGCCACTGCCGCAGGCAGCATGTGCTTGGGTGTTGAGGCTTCAGCCATGCGTTTTAGTGCCCGATCAGTATGTCCTTCTTTAAGGTCGAGCCCAATGCGCGATGTTTCGATATAGTAGCGCACAATATCGAATCCTGCCTGTTGGAAGAATGCGTCAGCCTCGTCGAGTGCCTGTCGGGCTTGTTCGGTTTGTCCCAGCCACACGTAGATTTCGCCCATATTGGCACGTGCAGTGTAGTAGTCCCATGCTTTGGTAGAGTCGCCTTTTACCAGTGTAGCAGCTTTTTTGAAATAGGGTAGAGCTTCGCTGTATCGTTGTTGCAGGTACAGATCATTACCTCTGTTATTGTAGAAGATGAATTGATCTGCTCTCTGCATCTCTGATACGTGTTGTTCGGCGCGTTTCCACCATTTGTTGCTATTCTCATAGTCTGCCATGAAGGTATATACTGTAGCTATGCCCAACTCTACGGCAGTGTTGGCATTGGGGTTATTCATCGTGTCTGATAGTGCAAGTGCCTGCATATAGGCGTCGGCGCTATAGTCGAGTTTTCCCAATTGTCGGTAGTAATCGGCTTGGTTGGTTAGTGCAGACAGCATCAGTTGAGGGCGTGCGTTGATTTTTTTGAGTTGTTCTATGGCCTTGTTGTTATAGACCAGTCCAGAATCAGGTCGCCCCATGATGGCAGTATGCCACACCCCTTTAGCCAACAGCCATTCGGCTTGCAGCAGATTGAAGTCGCTGCCTCCACGTCCGGGCTTGCGAGCTTTGTGGTTACAACTGCTGATATACTGTTGTATGCGGTTCATGGTAACCTTCATGGAGTCAGTCTGCATGCGGGTGTAGTATAGTTTATTGCGCATAGAGAGCCAGAGGTAGTAGGCGTCGCTGTCTTTTGCTGCCATCAACTGTTGGTTGATGCATCGCGAGGCGTATGCCGTACGTCCCATACCTATCGAGTCTTCCACGTTTGTGCGCAGTGTTTCTTGTCGCTTTTCTTCTTGCACAACGTCGCATCCCGTCATCATGGCGAGTGCAAGCAAGCCCCCTGTCACTGTTTTTAGTTTCCACATAGTTATTGCCAGGTTATGTTTATGTAACCGCAAAAGTAGGCATTTTTTCTGAAAAAACCATCATCTTTCTCGTATTTTTGTGTGCTATCACTTGATATTACAAGTTTGTTTCCATTCTTTCTACCTTTTGTCAGACACGGTGTCGCCGACGACAAATGATAATACCACAATCGATAAGTACTCATAGAACACGAAGGTAAGACCTACACCCGATTGAAAACATTCAAACGTATTGGCTAATCGCTCCCTATTGCATAGGAGTGAAACTATATTGCGATAGGCAGTGGGTATGTATGGTGTAGTGCCATTGACTCATTGTATGTGGCATGCAGTTGTTTTGATTTTTTTAAAATAATCGAGCACCGAACACCCCGTTGCTCATTAGAGTACTGCTGCTAATGTCTTTTTTATATTGATGTGCAACCCATTATTCGATGTTTTTTTGTATATTTTTATTGTGGTTGTGAGAGTTATGAACAATTTTATCATAAGGGTGTTGCACGTTTGATAAAAGTATTATCCAACGTTTGATAAAGGTATTATCCAACGTTTGATAAAGGTATTATCCAACGTTTGATAAAAGTGTTATCCAACGTTTGATAAAGGTGTTATCCAACGTTTGATAAAGGTGTTATCCAACGTTTGATAAAGGTGTTTTCAACGTTTGATAAAAGTATTGTCTAATGTTCGACAAAGGTATTTTCCAATGTTGCCAAAGGTGTTTTCAAACGTTTGGCAAAAGTGTTGGCAATGTCGAAATGAAAACAAAGTGATTGTTGGTCAGTGGTCGAACGGTGGTCGAATGGTGGTCGAATTTCCCGATTTTTAGGAATCGACCACCCGGTGTAAGTGCCTGTAAGCGTGCGTTATATTGTAGAATGGTGGCCGAGTGGTCGAAAATTTTAAAGGCACGCGTGCGTGCGCATGTGTGCGCGTACATTATATTTTAATATAGAGATAAGCTAAATAAGAAAACTGTGAAGCAAAAACAAAGAAATTTAATTTTTTTTAGTGTTTATGATGACAAACCGTGCAATGGTGCGTCATTATACTGAAATACTATATAGTTTGTACAACCTAAAATGAAATTTAAAGCAACCACCTTACACATGATGATATGTGTAGCCTTCATGATAATGACAAATGTCACAACGGCATTTGCACAGAAATATCGTGTGGCTGCATGCGACTGGATGATGCTGAAACGACAAAAGTTAGGAGAGTTTCAGCTTGCTAAAACCATTGGCGCTGATGGTATCGAGATGGATATGGGGCCATTAGGCAAACGACCGCAATTTGACAACAAACTCCGTGATCGTCATTTCCAGCAACTCTTCCGTCATACAGCCGATTCACTTGGTATCGAAGTGCCATCGGTAGCCATGTCTGGATTCTTTGCACAGAGTCTGATAACGCGCGACAACTGGCGCGACCTCGTAGCAGACTGTCTGAAAACCATGGACGTGATGGGTGCCAAGGTGGCATTCCTGCCATTGGGAGGCAGTGGCCGCGAGTGGCAGACGATGACAGGCGAACCCTATAACACACTTGTTGCACGTCTGCACGAAGCCGGAGAGATGGCACGCCGCGAAGGCAAAACTATCGCGCTGCGCACAGGAATGGATGCCCGCCATACCAAACGGATGCTTGCCGATGTTGATAGCAAGGGCGTGAAAGCCTACTTCAATCTTCAAGATGCCGTTGACCAAGGGCTCGACCCATCGACAGAATTGCGCATACTGGGCCGACGCCGCATCGCCCAGATCCATGCCTCGCTGACCGACAGCGTCACCCTCGACCGCGATACGCGAATCGATATGCCCGCAGTGAAACGCACCCTCGACCGCATGGGGTGGAGCGGATGGCTCGTAGTGGAGCGCAGTCGCGATGTAAGTCGTGTCAGAGACGTGAAGTATAACTTCTCCACCAATGTGGCATACCTCAAGAGACTGTTTCAAGAAAAAGAGACAATAAATAAAAACTAATTACTAACAAAATGATTTATTCTATGAACAAAAATCGAATCTTTACATCAGGTAAAATGTGTGCCATAGCCCTCGTAGGTGCTGGTGCGCTGATGCTTGCCTCATGTGCAGAAGACGGTTTCACAGAAGAGCAGTTCGTTAGCTCTGTTACCAACAGCAAGCTCACAAACCCAGAACTGACCTTCGGTTCGCAGGTCAATTCCGACGGAAGTGAGAGCGTCATTGTGAAATGGGAAACCGTGGCTGGTGCCGGTGGCTACGAGTATGAGGCTTACAATGTGGACGACCCCACAAAGCCAGTAGAACTCGCTAAGGGTACTGTAGATGGAACATCGTTCACATTCCCCAAAGCAGAGGACACCAACTACGAGGTGAAGGTCCACACCATGGGCAACACCCGATTGAACAATACCGAGGCCGATGCTCCTGAGGCAGTGAAGTACAGCACACTGGTGCCTGCCATCACTATTCCTGCCGGTCAGGATATTGCTGAATTCGTAGCTGCCAATATGCAGGACAGCGAAAACGAACAGGCCTTCGAGTTGGAAGCAGGCGGTCAATACACCTGCAACACCGCAGTAGATTTCAAAACCAACAAGATGACTTTGCGCGGTAACAAACTCGACCATGCCACTGTGGTGATGGGCGAGAAAGCTGCCATCTTCACTTCAGCACAGCTTAAAGTGAAGTTTATTAAATTCGACTGTAGCGCCATAAACCGTAAGGGCGGTGTCATCGAGATGTCACCAGAGCCTCCTGCATCATGTTCAGCCGAAGCCCAGAAGGTGGGTGCCGGTAAGAACGGTGGCAAACCAGCCGATGTCTATATCCTGCAAGATCCTATCGTCATCCAGGATTGCGCCTTCAAAAACGTATGTGACGGACTCTTTTCAGTGGGCGAGTGCTCATGGGGTATCGCCGATGTGCGCGTGATGAATTGCGTGGTTCAGTTGAACAACGATGGTATGAAGAACTCCAACGGTGCCATCATCTGCGGATTCTCTAACGGCTTCAAGGCTCCAAGCGGTGGCTCATTCTGGTATGGTGGCATCAAGAGTATCACCATCAAGGAGAGCACCATCTACAACATTGTAAGCAATAGCAAGAACCGCATGTTCCGTTTCAATAACAAAGACTTGGATCGTGCATTCCCCACAGCCGACGGTAGCTGCACCATGATGGACAATACCTTCGTGCGCGTTTATGACAAGAAAGAGTTTGGTAACAACACTCCTAACCGCAAGGAGTATGTTATCACCTTCGATAACAATATCTTCTACGACTGTTTCCGTCTGCAAAAGTTCATTCAGGGCAACTGCACCAAGACCTTCCATCAGGAGCTGAACACCATTCAGGGCATTGCCAACTCAGTTGATGGCACCGACAAAGGCAAGTATGCAACAGAAGAAGAAATCGGTATCGATGTCGCTGAGACCAAGAAAGAACTCGACTTCACACAGCCCAACTACGGTATCAATTTCAAAGCCACAGGTGCTATCTCAAGTACTATTGGCGACCCACGTTGGAAGAACTAATCCATTAACGACCAAAAAATATAACTGAACACAGTATGAGAAAGTTTATTGCAAGAATATGTCTGGGTACGATGATGGCTTTTGCTGCCGCACCAGTCATGGCCCAGAACCAGACCGTTACGGGTAGCGTGGTCGATGAAAACGGCGAACCCGTCATCGGCGCATCCGTTATGGTGTCGGGCACCAAGACTGGTACGGTCACCGACGTCAACGGTACTTATAAAATCAATGTGCAGAAAGGACAAAAGATTGTCATCTCTTATATCGGCTATCTGCCACAGACCGTATTGCCCGGAGGAAAGATCTCCCTGCAGGAAGACCGCCAAAGTCTTGACGAAGTGGTAGTAGTAGGTTATGGTGCACAGAAGAAAGCACACCTCACCGGATCAGTAGCCACAGTAGATATGAACGACGTGCAGGATATTGCTGCAGGCGGACTGGCTTCTACACTGAGCGGACTGGTTAACGGTATGTCGGTTAGTGGCGGTGATGCCCGTCCAGGCGAGCGCGCCACCATTAAGATACGTGATACCAACTCACTCGGTTCCGTGGGCGTCAGCGCACAGGAGCCTCTCTTCGTTATCGATGGTTATGTATATCCCAACGATATCAAGATTGGCAACAGCACCCAAAACCTCGGTGCTGAGGCATTCAATAACCTCGATCCCTCTGAAGTGGAGAGCATCTCTGTATTGAAAGACGCTTCTGCCGCCGTTTATGGTGCACGTGCTGCCAATGGTGTAATCCTCGTGACCACCAAAAAGGGTAAGATTGGCAAACCAACCATCAGCTATAGCGGAACCTTCGGTTTTACCGATGAGGTGGCTCGCCCCAAAATGCTGAGCACCTATAACTATGGTCGTCTCTACAATGCAGTGGCTGCCGCCGACCCCACCAACACTTCGCTCAACAAGACCACCGCACTCTTTCAGAAGGATGAGCTCGAGGCTATGAAGAATCTCAATTATGATTTGCTGGGCGACAACTGGGAGACAGGATTCACGCAGAAGCATTCTGCCAATATCAGCGGTGCCACGGAGCGTGTCAGTTACTTTGGAGGTATTTCTTACTTCACACAGGACGGTAACCTCGGACGCCTCGACTACAACCGCTGGAACTATCGCGCCGGCATCGACGTGAAGGTCAGCAAGTGGCTCGGTGCCAATCTGACCATCAGCGGCGACTATGGCAAAAAGAATACACCACTCGTGAAAGTGGGCGGTTCGGGCAATGAGAAAGACTATAACCTGCTGCTCACTCACCCAGGATATATTCCCGAATATGTCAACGGCATGCCTATGGCTGCCTATGGAGTCAGCAACTCGGAGGTGAACCAAAACCAGAACTACAACTTCTCGGTGCTGCAGAACAATGGCGACTACAGCCGTTCGATGAGCAACAACATGAACATCAACGCTGGCATCACCTACGACTTCGGATGGAGCAACATCCTCAAAGGACTGAAACTGAAGTTCTCTTACTCGAAGAGTATCAACAACACGAAGAACAACCAGTATGGTTCTCACTTCACACTCTATAAGATGAACCAACGCTATGGTAGCGGTCAGCACCTCTATACACCAACATCTGGCGATGAAGAGGGCTTCGACTATCTCGCCAATAGCAACTTCGTGGCTCTCGAAAGGGCCAACGGCGATATGCTCTACCGCACCATGACACGCACCGACAACTATCAGATGAACTTCACCGCAACCTATGCGCGTGACTTCGGACAGCATCATGTCAACGCGCTCTTCGCCATTGAGAAGTCGGAGGCCGAGAGTGAATACCTCGAAGGTCAGCGTCAGACTCCTTATCCCTTCACCACAGGTCAGTATAACTCGGCTAGCGGCGAACGCACCACGGTGTTCACCCGCAGTGAGAGCGGTACGATGTCGTACATCGGACGTATCAACTACGCTTATGCTGATAAATATCTCTTCGAATTCTTGCTCCGCTCTGACGCTTCTACTAAATTTGCTCCAGAAAACTATTGGGGAACATTCCCTGCAGTATCAGCAGGTTGGGTAATCAGCGAAGAGAAATGGTTCCAGAAAGCTGCATCTTGGGTTGACTTCCTCAAACTGCGTGCCAGCTGGGGTATGACCGGTCGTGACAACACCGCTGCTTGGCAGTGGATGCAGGTCTATGCACAGGATGCCAACAAGGGTATCATCTTCGGTACGGGTGCGAACATCGATTCGGGTAGCCGTATCACCATCAATAAAAACAACTCGGCCGTCAACCGCGACGTGCATTGGGACAAGTCCTACAAGACCAACATCGGTGTTGACTTCCAGGTGCTCAACAAGCGACTCGCCGTTTCGGCTGAATACTACAATGAGAAGAACCGCGAAATGCTGATGAACATCAAGCAGAGCGTGCCTTCTACCGTTGGTACTCAGAGTGCCGCTGTCAACCTCGGCGAGATGAACAGCTGGGGATGGGAGCTCAGCGTCAACTGGCGTGACAAGATTGGTAAGGACTTCAAATATCGCATTGGTCTCAACACTGGCTATCGCGACAATGAGGTCCTCGTGATGGACTGGGTGACTGGCAACTCACTGTATCGCCAAATTACCAAGGGACATCGCACCGACATGGGACTCTGGGGTATGCAGTGCATTGGCATGTTCCGTTCATTCCAGGACATCAACGAATACTTCGACATGTATATGAAGAAGGAAGACGGCAGCTATGGCACCTATATGGGCATGACCAAAGAACAGGTTCGCCCAGGTATGCTGATCTATAAGGATGTGCGTGGCGCATTGCAAGAGAACGGCACTTATGCTGGTCCCGACCACAACGTGGACGAGGAGCTCGACCAGGTGCAACTCTCCAACCGCACCAACCCTTATGGATTCACCATCAATGCCGGCGCTGAATGGAAGGGCATCTCGCTCACCGCTCAGTTTGGCGCAAGCTGGGGTGGCTACACCGTAGTGCCTTCGGCTGCTCTGAAACCCAACGGTAGCCTGGAATACTGCAACATGCCATCGTTCTGGAATCCCGACAACATGTTTGTATA
Source organism: Prevotella sp. P5-126 (assembly GCF_002251185.1). Lineage (NCBI taxonomy): Bacteria > Pseudomonadati > Bacteroidota > Bacteroidia > Bacteroidales > Prevotellaceae > Prevotella > Prevotella sp. P5-126. Next base: position 30,383 of record NZ_NPIZ01000053.1, on the reverse strand, counting down.
TCAGGATATCTATGATGGAAGCGGAAATCTGCTGATGGAAGCCAACCGCGACGCACAGTATCCTAACCTGGCTTATAGCAATGTGAATGCCGTGACCTCTTCGTTCTGGAGAGTGAGTGCTGCACGTGTGGCCCTCAACCGTCTGACCTTGGCTTATACCATTCCTTCAAGCCTCTACAAGAAATTTGGTATCAACAACATCCGTGTCAACGTGACGGGTCAGAACGTGCTCAACTTCTACAACCCCTATCCTGATAAGTTTATGAATCCTATGGCAGGCACTTACGGCAGCTATCCTAACCTCCGCAAGTGGACTGTTGGTGTCAACCTCTCGTTCTAATTCATTATAGGGACACATTATATATAATAGTATAAGAATATGAAAAAAACAATTAAATATTTCAGTTTCGGTCTGTTGACAGTGGCTGCTTTCTCGGCTTGTAGCGACTCGTTCCTTGAGGAAAAGAAGAACTACGACAATGTCAACAAGGACGTATATAACTATATCGAGGGTGCCAACGGCCGCCTCAATGACCTCTATGCTTGGTCGTTGCCACAGGTGAGCAACATCTCTTGGAAGTACCCCTCATGCGGCAATGCCGACGACGCTGCCAAATCTACAGAGGAATATAGCGGCTTCGGCGCATTCGTTGACCCGCAAAACGAACTATCATCGACAACTACGGGTACCAGCGTACCCGACTATTTCAAGGGTTCGGACGGCAATATCCAGGAACTCTGCTATGGTCGTATTCGCAATATCAACGACTTTATCAAAAACATCAAAGAGTGCACACTCAGCGAGGATAATAAGAATATCATGCTCGGACAGGCTTACTTCCTCCGTGCCTGGTGCTACTACAACCTCGTGAAATGGTATGGTGGCGTGCCCCTCGTGACCGAACCACTCGATCCCGTGGAGACTTCGTTCACCAATCGTTCTTCGGCTGAGGCCAGCATCAACTTCATCCTTGAAGACTTGAAGCAGTCGGCTGAACTGCTTGAGGCTAAGACTACCAATGGCGGATGGGACTCAGACAACTGGGGACGCGTCACCACGGGTACGGCTCTAGCCCTGAAAGGCCGCGTGCTGCTGCTTTGGGCAAGTCCGCTCTTCAACCGCGACAACGATGAAAGCCGTTGGACTAATGCCTACACCGAGATGAAGGCCGACCTCGCCAAGATCAATGCTTGTGGCTATGGCCTCTATCAAACCGCCAACAACGTGAATGGTAGCGACTTCGCCGCTCAGTTCACTCAGGTGGGACAAAACCCTGAGGCTGTCTTTGTGACACTCCACAACAACATCAAGGGCACAGGTGCCGACAACCAGAAGAATAACAACTGGGAGAACGGCATCCGTCCTAAGAATACTTGTGGCTCGGGCAAGAATGCTTCGGCTATGCTCGTAGATATGTTCCCCATGGCTGATGGTAAGATTCCTGAGGGCATGGAAACCTATACCAAACTGCCTACTTCCAAGTATACTTACGATGCCAACTATCCATTCATGGACCGCGACCCACGTTTCTATCGCACCTTCGCTATGCCTGGTTTCCGCTGGGCCTATAATGGCGATGCTTCGTCTGCCAATGCCAACAACCCATCGGATGGCAAGAACTATGTGCTTTGGAACTATGTGTGGTACACCACGCTCGACGACCAGGGCAATGCTGAAAGTGGCAACTCTTATGGTGCCGACAACTTGCTCGCTAGCCGTCAGGGCATCTACGTGCGCAAAAAGAGTGATGACCTCGATGTCAATCCTTCTGCTCTCTACACCTACAATCCTACACAGTCTGGCAATGGCGCGCCCTTCCATTCAGCAGCACAGCTCATCGAACTGCGCTATGCTGAGGTGCTGCTCAACCTCGCTGAGGTGGCTTGCGGTGCCGGTCAGTTGAACGATGCTGTGGGCTATGTCAATCAGGTGCGTCAGCGTGCTGGCGTTCCCGCCTATGATCTGCCAGGCGATCAGGCCACTTGCATGAGCGAAATCCTCTATGAGCGCCAGGTGGAGTTTGCCTATGAGGGTAAGCGCTTCGACGACATGCGTCGCTGGTTGCTCTTCGATGGTGGTGCAAACTTCGCCTCTATCGGTGCCAAGGTGCTGAAAGGATGGGGTGGCAATACCTGCACATGGCTCGGCTTCAAGCCTTTCAACGGTCAGCGTCGTGAGAACATGGAGTTCCGTACTGCTGATAAGTATGGCGTCGGCAAGACCACCTATGACTCGGATCCTCTGCTGAAGGCTGGCGTGACGCGTCCTGCTGGCGTTGACTTGCGCAACGACCTGACCGACCAGTTGGAGACGCTGAAGTCATGGTATGGCGACAACCTCGTGCGCAAACTGAAGAAGGGCGACGCCCGTGAGACCAATGGTGAGTCGACAAAGGTGGATCTCTATACCAACTTCCGTGCGAAGTACTACTTCCTTGGCTTCTCGTCGGCTATCTCAGAAAAGAATATCGGTTTGCCCCAAACCATTGGATGGGAAGACGCTAATAACGGTGGTGCGATGGGTACGTTTGACCCGCTGACTGCTGAATAATCTGAAACAAACATATCAAAAGGAATCCCTTGCATCATCGGTGCAAGGGATTCCTTTTTTTGAGGAGCGGGCTAAGTTTTCTAGAAAACCTATTCCCTATAGAAACCTCAGCCCATCAGCCCCCGCCCATCTCCTCAGAAAAAAAATCCTGTGATAAATAGGTACATTTCTTTAAACCTTTCGTCATTATTATAGTCGAATACCACAGCCAACTACAATAAATCTACATAAGAAACAATGAAACACTCTGTTTTGATGGCTGCAATGGCAGCCACTCTGCTGTTTCCTGCAACAGCCAAAGCCCAGTATCCACAGATCACACAGGAAGCAAAAAAACTGATTGACTCTTTGGAGAATAAGTGGCAAGCCCATAGCGACTCAGCTTGGGCAGTAGCATTCCCCATCGTGGTGAAAGAGGCACAGGAAGGAAAACCCTATGTGCCTTGGGCTTCGCGTCCATACGACCTTCGTCAGGCAAAAATCCCCGCTTTCCCCGGAGCTGAGGGAGGCGGTATGTACACCTTTGGTGGCCGTGGCGGAAAGGTATTGACTGTCACCAATCTCAATGACGATGGTCCCGGATCGTTCCGTTGGGCATGTGAACAGGGCGGTGCACGCATCGTTGTATTCAACGTATCGGGCATCATCCGTCTGAAATCCCCCATCTTTGTACGTGCGCCATATATCACTATTGCCGGACAGACTGCTCCTGGTGAAGGTGTCATTATTGCTGGCGAGTCGTTTCAGGTGGATACCCACGATGTTATCGTGCGCCACATGCGCTTCCGTAGAGGTGAAACTCTGGTATGGCATCGCGAGGATTCCTTCGGTGGAAACCCTGTGGGCAATATTATGATCGACCACTGTTCATGTGAATGGGGACTGGATGAGAATATTTCATTCTATCGCCACATGTTTGACATGAAGGATGGAAAACCCAAACGAAAGGTGCCTACAGTTAATGTTACCATTCAGAACACCATCTCTGCTAAAGCACTTGATACATGGAACCATGCTTTTGGTTCTACCATCGGTGGCGAAAATGCAACATTTATGCGCAACCTTTGGGCAGATAATACTGGACGTAATCCAAGTATAGGATGGGGCGGTGTGTTCAACTTCGTCAACAACGTGGTTTATAACTGGGTACACCGTACTGCTGATGGAGGTGAGTTTACTACCATGTCCAACTTCATCAACAACTATTATAAACCAGGTCCTCTCACTCCGAAAAACTCACCAGTGGGCCACCGCATTGTAAAATCGGAGAGCCGTAGCGTCAATCTCTTCCCCTTTAAGCAGTTTGGACGTGTGTATGCTACCGGCAATATCATGGAAGGATATGATGAAGTAACACGCAACAACTGGAATGGTGGCATACAGACTGCCGACAAGGATGGTGATATTGATGCTACAGAACTCGCTCTGATGCGTAGCAACGAACCTTTCGAAATGCCATTTGTCAACATCATGGGTGCAGAGAAAGCCTTCGACTGGGTATTGTCAAATGCTGGAGCTACTATTCCCTCACGTGATATCGTCGATCAGCGTATCTGTGATGAGGTGCGTACCGGACAGGCATACTTCGTGGAGAAGTATGAGAAGAAAGTAAAAGACAATCCCTATGGCGACATGTGGGGACTACACGATAAGTCGAAAAACGAACAGGGATTCTTCAAACATCGTCGTCTTCAGCAGGACAGTTACAAACAAGGTGTCATTACTGATCCCCGTCAGATGGGTGGCTATCCTGAATATAAGGCTTGGACACCATGGGTAGATACCGATGGCGACGGTATGCCTGATGAGTGGGAAATTGCCAACGGATTGAATCCTAACGATCCTTCTGACGCTAACGGCGACTGCAATGGCGATGGATACACCAATATAGAAAAGTACATCAATGGCATCGATCCCAAGAGCAAAGTGGATTGGCGTAATCTCAACAACAACTACGATACACTTGCTGCCAAGGGTAAACTGATGTAATACAAGGTATTGACAATGATGAAAACCATGATAAAATGTGCAACTATCGTATGCTTTCTGTTCTTCTCTGCTATTTCGGCAATAGCTCAAGTGGCGCTGAAGAGCGAAGGCCGCGATGCGCAATATGTGGAGACTATCAAGGCACGATCGCAGAAAATAGTGAATGGTCTTAAGCTCGCCGATGCCCAACAGGCTGAGAATGTATGCCATATCATAGCTAACCGTTACTTCCTGCTCAACGATATCCACGAGACTTGTGCACAGCAAAAACGCTTTGCCAAAGACTCGGTGGCTGATTCCAAGCAGCGTCAGCATATTATAGAATGTGCAGAACGCAGTCGAGATGCAGAACTCTACAAGCATCATTTCGAGTTTACAGCAACTCTTTCGCTCTATCTTAACGATAGTCAGGTAGAGGCGGTGAAAGATGGAATGACCTATGGCGTGGTGCCCAAAACATATCAGGCTCACCTTGAAATGATACCATCACTCAAGGATGAAGAAAAAACACAGATTCTGGCATGGTTGAAAGAGGCACGCGAATTTGCCATGGATGCCGAAAATTCTAATAAGAAGCATGGTTGGTTTGGCAAATACAAAGGGCGCATTAACAATTGGCTCACAGCAAGAGGATATAATCTGAAAGCTGAACGTGAGGCATGGTACAAACGCATAGAACAACAAAAGAAAACAGAAAAATGATGAAAAAGGGATTCTTACAACTCCTTTTCCTACTTATGGTAATTCCATCGGCAGCCCAAGTGTTGCCGATGGATTACTCGTATTGTGGGTATGAACGTTCGGAACAGCCGATTCCTGATGCTACCGTGAAGGTCTATGTGCAACCTACAGGTGGTGATGATGCTCCGTTGATTCAACAGGCCATTGACATGGTAAGTCGGCAGAAACCCGATGCTCGATTGGGTGTCCGTGGTGCGGTATTGTTGGGAGACGGTGTCTTTAACCTTGCCACTCCATTACGCATAGGAACCAGTGGCGTGGTGCTTCGTGGAAGTGGTCGCGACCGCACCATTCTGCGCAAGACAGGATACGACAGGGGAGCGCTACTCTATATCGAAGGACAGCCCCAGCGCATCTATGGAGATACTGTTGATGTGGAAAATACGCCTGCTGGCGCTCTATCCATAGGTGTTAAGTCATTACCCAAAACATGGACTACTGGCACCCGACTCCTTGTATGGCGGCCTTCTACTGCAGATTGGATTCGCTCACTCGGTTGCGAATCGTTTGGCGGAGGCCAGCGGATGGGGTATTGGGCATGGCATCCTGGGGATATTGATCTGCGTTGGAATCGCCGTATCATGTCGTATAAGGGCAATACACTGGCGCTCGACGCTCCCGTAACCCTCTCGATAGAACAACGGTGGGGCGGGGCTAAGGCTGTTGCCTATACCCAACCAGGGCTCCTTGAACGTTGCGGCGTAGAGAATCTTACACTTGAATCTGATTACGACCGCACCTTGCCGAAAGATGAAAACCACTGTTGGGATGGCGTATCAATTACTGATGCTGAGAATTGCTGGGTACGTATGGTCACCTTCCGACATTTTGCAGGTTCTTCGGTTGTCGTAGGTCGCAGTGCTTCTCAGGTTACCGTTGAAGACTGCAAGTCATTGGCGCCTGTGTCAGAGATTGGTGGTTTACGTCGTCGCACCTATTTAGTATTGGGCGAAAAAACACTCTTTCAGCGTTGTTATTCCGAATATGGCATCAACGACTATGCTGCCGGACATACTGCTCCAGGTCCCAATGCCTTTGTACAGTGTGACAGTTGGCAATCGTATGGTCCCAGTGGCAGTATCTCTTCCATGGCGCCAGGTCTGTTGTTTGACCTTGTCAACATTGATGGCAACGATCTTTTGTTCCGTAATCTGGAGTTGGAGAAGTTTGGTGCAGGCTGGAATACCGCCAATAGCACGCTTTGGCAGTGTACGGCTGCAGGCTTGTTCTGCTATTCACCTGATACGCTGAATCGCAATTATTCAATTGGTTGTTGGGGACAGATAGTAGGCAATGGTGAGTATTCCAATATGAACGAACATGTCAAACCCTACAGTGCGTATCGTGACCAATTATTGAAACGCCTAACTACCGATCGGGATGAGATAGATAAACGATGCCGTGTGTTGGAGCGAAATACTACTGCAAGCAGTTCGCCTACTATGGAAGTGGCGATGAAAATGTCGACAGAAGCCCTGTTGCCACGTACTACGATGGAGGCTTGGATTGATTCCGCACATTTTGAAGCAGACATTACACCGATTAAACCTTTGGTCTGTAAATCTCCGAAACCATCGGTACAGAATCCGTCCGTCTATGCCCTAACCAATGGTTGGATTACCAAAAATGGTGCTGTATTGGTTGGGCAGAAGCATCAAACGCCTTGGTGGTCTGGTCGCACGATAAGTAGTTTCCTGCCTAAAGCCAAAGCTGCACTCACTCGTTTCGTACCTGGCGAAGAAGGTACTGGTCTCACCGACCGTGTGGATAGTGTGGTAGAAACCATGAAAAAATCGCACACAGTAATATTCAGCCAAAACTATGGTCTATGGACTGACCGCCGACGCGATGACCATGAACGCATCCGTCGTAAGAATGGTGACGTATGGGCACCGTTCTTTGAACAGCCTTTTGCCCGTAGCGGACAAGGTACAGCATGGGATGGATTGTCGCTCTACGATTTGACCAAACCTAATCTGTGGTATTTCTATCGTCTTCGTCAGTTTGCTGAAAAATCGCAAGACATAGGTATCCTACTCAAAAACCAACACTATTTTCAGCACAATATCTTGGAGGCTGGTGCCCATTGGGTTGATTGTCCATGGCGTACTGCCAATAATGTGAACCATACACCATTCTTGGAACCAGTCAATTTTACAGGTGACAAGCGTATCTTCACCGCTCAACTTTTCTACGATACTACCAACGAAAGCCTCCGTCCGCTTCATCGGCAATATATCCGTCAGATGCTTGATGCTTTCAAAGGACAGCCTAATGTGGTACATTCCATTGGTGAGGAATTTACCGGTCCCCTGCAATTTGTGCGCTTCTGGCTCGATGTGGTTGCTGAATGGGAAACGGAAAATGGTCGCACTTTGGTGGCACTGGCTGTCACAAAGGATGTGCAGGATAGTATTCTGAACGATCCTATACGCTCAAAAATTGTCGATATCATCGACATCGAACAATGGTACAACCATCAAAAAGGACAATATGCACCGCCGGGTGGTATGAATATGGCACCACGCCAGTATATGCGTAAAATCCGTGGTGGTAGTGTGCGTTTTGATGACGTGTATCGTGCCGTAGCGGAATATCGCACCAGCTATCCTGATAAAGCAGTCATCTATTCCGCCCAAAAGTATCCTGAAATGGGCTGGGCAGCTTTGATGGCAGGTGGTTCATGTGCTAATGTTCCGGTGAATGATAAGATGTTTTTGCGTGACATAACCTCGATGAAACCGCAGAAAATTGACGACAACTACCTGTTGCAAGGTGATTGTGGCTATGTGGTATATAAGACAACCAGTACACCATTGAGTCTGCCGCTTGCCAGTTCTTCTACCTATAAATATATGCAGATAGATGCGAAAACTGGCGATATCACCGAGAAAGGAATGGTGCGACGGCAAATAGAGTTTACCGAGCGAGGTATATACTGGATTCGTAAAAAATGACTTAAATAATGGGAAAAATCGGTATTTCACGATTTTTCCCATTTTCTTATTTGTTTTTTCGGTTGATATAAATCAATTCTTCTTAACTTTGTCATCAGAAAACAAACAAACTACTACACACATATACTACCTAACAACGATGACTACAGAAACGCAAAGAGCGCGTACTCAGACGCTCCTCACCGAATTCAGCAAGGGCAGCGATGCAGCCTTTGCCGAGTTGTACGAAATGTATGTACAACCTTTATATACTTATGGATTGCGCATGACACATAATGAAGAGTTGCTGAAAGATTGCATTCAGGAAGTTTTCCTTAAGGTATATAGTAAACGAAGCGAGCAGACAGATATTAAGAATTTTGCCTCTTATCTGGTCATCTCTATGAAGAACCGTCTCCTTGACGCCTTTCGTCATCAGTCATTTTGCAGCGACAATGAAGTAGAGTGTTATGCAGGACGAGCAGCTGACTGCGATGTGGAACAAGGATACTTATTGATCGAAGACGAACAGATGCAATTTCAACAAGTGGCAGCATTGATGCAATGTCTCACACCGCGACAGCGTGAAGCCATCACCCTTTACTATTTGGAAGGTCGTAAATATCCTGAGGTGTGTGAGCGTATGCAGATGAACTACCATTCAGTACGTAACTTGATGCACCGTGGTATGTTGAAATTGCGCGAATCAGCAGGTGTCTTACAGACTATTCAGTGATGACAACAGATGTGCCTATACGTCATTAGAAAAAGACGAGGCACGTGAAAAAGCACTATTATACCCAGGTTGATGAGTTTTTGTGTGATGATGATTTCATCCGCTACGTACTCGACCGCGACACATCGATGGTTTCCCGATGGGAAACCTATATTACTGCGCCCTATCGTGCCCATCATGCATTTCTCACCGCATGCGATATTTTGATGCATCTTGATGATAGTTCACTCCTCAGCAGTGAGGAAGCTGGTCGATTGAAAGAGCGAATTTTTCTCTTTTTGGGAAAGAAGTCTCGATAGCGTATTTGTCGTGCAGTTCTGACATGTGCTTTTTTAATTTGCCTCTTACTACTATTCTATCTTGTCCTATGCCCTTAGGATAGTCCAAGTATGCTGTGTATAGATGATGACATAACGTGTACTCGTGCGTCCTTATTATAAAATAAATAACGACATGAAACGACTGATTTTTTCTGCTCTGGCTAGCATGGTTATCCTTGCAACTCAGGCTCAACCGTCGGTAGAAACCGAACGACAGTATCTCTCCGGACACGGTGCTGACGATATGGTGCAGTGGGATTTCCGGTGTACTGATGGTCACAACAGCGGACAATGGACTAAGATTGGAGTGCCGTCGTGCTGGGAACTGCAAGGTTTTGGTACTTACCAATATGGTATGCGCTTTTATGGCAAGGCAACTCCCGAAGGCATTGCTGATGAGAAAGGACATTATCGTACTACCTTCCAATTGCCTGAAGCATGGCGGGGCAGACAGATTCTGCTTACCTTTGAAGCTGTCTTTACCGATGCGCGAGTGACCATCAATGGGCGTAAAGCTGGTTCTGGATTGCATCAAGGCGGTTTTACCCGTTTTCAGTTTGATGTTTCTGACCGTGTTTTCTTCGGCAAAAAGGCTAATCGCCTTGAGGTGGAAGTGTCAAAGGAGAGTGTTGATCCACAAGTGAATCTTGCTGAACGTCGTGCCGATTATTGGAATTTCGGCGGTATTTGGCGCCCTGTCTTCATCGTGGCGAAACCAGCTCTCAACATCCAGCGAATAGCCATAGATGCGAAAGCTGATGGTCGCATGCGAGCAGAAGTCAATCTGAACCGTGCTGTTCCCGGTTCTACAGTAGGAGTGGAAATTGTTGATGAGGGTGGTAAAACCATTGCCCATAGTAACAGATTTGCTGTTGGTAGTGACCATACCCTGATAGATTTCATGGTCAGCCATCCCCGCTTGTGGAATGCCGAACAACCCTATCGCTATACAGCAGTATTCTCTTTGCGTGATAGTGGTGGCCGTTTGCTTCATGTGGAACGTCAGAAGTTTGGTTTCCGCACCATTGAATACCGCCATACTTATAATGGCGATGCCGAAGATGGCGTGTTTATCAATGGCAAGAAAGTTATATTCAAGGGCGTCAACCGTCATTCTTTCCGTCCAGAAACCGGTCGCACCCTGTCAAAAGCCAAGAATATAGAAGACGTCAAGCTTATCAAGTCAATGAATATGAATGCAGTACGCTTGTCTCATTATCCTGCAGACCCTGAATTTCTTGATGCTTGTGACTCGCTCGGACTCTATGTAGAGTGTGAACTTCCTGGTTGGCATTGGGCACACGGCACTATTGTTGGGTCGCAACTAGCGGAAGAAATGGTCACTCGTGACTGCAATCATCCTTCTATCATCTTTTGGAGTAATGGCAATGAAGGCGGGTTTAACTACGACCTCGAACCTGTTTTCCATCGTTTCGACCTTCAACAGCGTGTGGTGCTTTATCCTTGGGCCAATCGCAATGGCTTTGAAACCAAACATTACCGTTCGTGGGGTGAAACGGCAGAATACATGAGACAGAAAGAAATCTTCATGCCTACCGAATTTCTTCATGGCCTCTATGATGGCGGACATGGAGCAGGACTGAAAGACTACTGGCACCTCATGATGTCCAATCCACGTTGTGCGGGCGGTTTTCTATGGGATTTGATGGATCAAGGTGTGGTGCGTACCGATATGAATGGGCTTGTCGATTGTATGGGTAACTTTGCCTCCGATGGCATTGTAGGTCCCCATATGGAGAAAGAAGGCTCTTATTATACTATCCGCGAAATATGGTGTCCCGTACAAATCAGTAGGGAGGGCAACCGATTGAAAGTGGCAAACCATTATGATTTTACTTCGCTGAAGGATTGCCGTTTTACCTATCAGTATGTGGCAATGCCTCGCTACGGGGAATCAGCCACTAAGGTATTGGCACAAGGCTCATTGCCTTCACCCGATATCAATCCTCATGGCGAGGGATATATTACTTTACCCCAACAGCCAGAAGGCACACTCCTCGTGACAGTATGTAATCCGCAAGGTGAGGAAATCTATACCTGGCGCTTCGCAGAGAAGTTCACTGCTGATAAACCTGTCGTAGCTCAACAGCTCCAACCGCATGAGACCGACACTACAACCACTGTTGCCGTGGGTGGTCGCCACTATACGTTCTCGAAGAAAAACGGTTGTCTTCAGTCTGTTACTGTGGCAAATCGTATCATTTCCTTTGCTAATGGTCCCCGTTTCGTAGCAGCCAAACGTAGCGACCGTTCCGATGATGGCTTCTATAACCATGATGATAAAGAGGCATTTAAGAAGAAAACCGACTATATCACTTATGCTGATCAAGGTGCTTTCGATGGTTTTTCATGGAATGATTCCACACTCGTTGCTACCTACAGACATGGTTCTCTAAGTCAAGTGGAATGGACCTTTATGGCCGATGGTAGTGTGAGATTGACCGCCCATTGGTATTTCAATGGTGTAGTAGATCTGTTGGGTATTACTTTCGATTATCCAGAACAGCAGGTGAAAGGCAAACGCTGGGTGGGCAATGGCCCTTATCGTGTATGGCAAAATCGCCTCGATGGCCCACAATATGGCTATTGGACCACTGCCTATAATGATCCCATTCCTGGTGAAACCTTCGAATATCCTGAGTTTAAAGGTTATTTCTCTACCGTCAACTGGATGCAACTTGAAACAAAAGAGGGCGTTATCGGCATCCGTCAGCCTAATGCCTATGTAGGTATTTACCAGCCACGTGATGGCCGTGACCACTTGCTCTATACTTTGCCAGAAACTGGTGTTTCGCTCTTGAGAGCCATTCCTGCTGTGCGCAACAAGGTTAATACCACCGATCTCAATGGTCCTTCTGCACAACCCTATTGGGCAGAAGGTTCAGATTCCATCACCGCAATACTCTCGTTCGAATGAAGAAATATCTCATCAGCATCGCCCTTTTGACACTTGGCATGCAAGCACATGCCTCGTCGCGCCCCTGGACATTCTGGTATTGGATGTACGGTGCAGTAAGCAAACAAGCCATCAAGGCAGATCTTCAAGCCATGAAAGATGTGGGATTGGAAGGCTGTTACCTCATGCCCATACGTGGTGTGGGTGAACGGCCCGACTATCAAGGCACTGCCCAGCAACTCACACCCACCTTTTGGCAGATGGTTGACTATGCCATGGAGCAGAGTGACTCACTACAGATGCAGATGGGTGTGCATATCTGCGATGGCTTTGCCTTGGCAGGCGGTCCTTGGATTAGTCCTGAAGAATCGATGCAACAGGTGGTATGGACCGACACCATCGCACATATCGACCGACGTCATTCCACATTTGTCTTGCCCCAAGCTCATCCCGGCCATTTGGGTTTCTATCGTGATATTGCCGCTTTTGCCGTTCGTGTGGCATCACCATTGCCCAAACCCCATGAAGGCGGAACGATCAAACGCGATGAAAAGGGAGTATTTCGTGCGAAAACACCCGGTTTTATCGAGTTTTCTTTCGATGCTCCGCAACAAGTACGAAGTATCCATATCGTGCCCAGTGGCAACAATGTGCAGGCGCAGCGATTGCGTATTGAAGCCAGTACGGATGGTGTAACCTATCAGTTGGTACGCCAATTGACACCTCCCCGACAAGGATGGCAGAATACCGATCAGAACTATACCTATAGTCTTCCTGCCACCACAGCCCGATATTTTCGTTGTTATTGGACGCCTGTAGGCACCGAACCTGGTAGTGAAGATCTTGATGCTGCTAAATGGGCACCTACGTTGAAAATACGTGATATCCGTTTGGGGGCCGATGCTGTCATCGATCAGTATGAAGCCAAGAATGGTAGTGTGTGGCGCATAGCCACCAACAACAGTCCTTCGACAGATTTTCCAGAAGTGGTGATGCTCGACAAGGATGGTAGCCCCAGACATCCGTTGGGCAATGGAATATGGCGTATTGTTCGTTTTGGCCATACCGCTACAGGTCACACCAATGCCACTGCAGGTGGAGGTAAGGGACTGGAGTGTGATAAATTCACACAGAAAACAGTAGAGAAACAAATTGATAGTTGGTTTGGACAGTTTATGAAAAGACCCCATTCCAACGTAGTGCGCTATATGCATATTGACTCTTGGGAATGTGGGTCGCAAAACTGGTCAGCGTCGTTTGCTGATGAGTTTCAGCGGCGTTGTGGTTACGACCTTTTACCTTTCCTTCCCGTTTATGCAGGCATTCCGATGCCAGGAGATGATCGCGTGTTGCGTGACATCCGTACCACCATTGACCATCTCATCAACGATGTGTTCTTTGCCACGGCAGCCCGTAAGGCCCGTCAATATGGGGTGAGTCTCTCCTCAGAGAGTGTTGCCCCCACCATGATTAGTGATGGACTGACCCACTACCGCTATGTGGATTTTCCGATGGGTGAGTTTTGGCTCAATTCTCCCACACACGACAAGCCCAACGATATGCTTGATGCCATCAGTGGAGCGCATGTTTATGGCAAAACCATCGTTCAGGCAGAGGGATTTACCGAGATTCGTGGTGTTTGGAATGAAACTCCAGCCATGATCAAACCATTGCTTGATCGCAATTTGGCATTGGGCATGAATAGACTGTTCTTTCATGTCAACACCCACAACCCATGGATGGACCGCCGCCCCGGTATGACTCTCGATGGAATCGGACTTTTCTTCCAACGTGACCAAACTTGGTTTCGTGAGGCCAAGGGTATGGTCGATTACATCACCCGATGCCAAGAATGGCTTCAACGTGGTGTTCCCGTAGTAGATATTGCCGTATTTACTGGTGACGAAATGCCGTCTCGATCACTTACTCCCGACCGCCTTGTGCCCATGTTGCCCGGTCTTTTTGGTACCGACCGCATAGCTGATGAGGCACGGCGCCTTGCCAATGAGGGGCAACCCATGGAAGAAAGTCCCGTTGGAGTGCGCCATTCTGCAGGTATCATAGACCTCAAGAATTGGGTCAATGCCCTTCATGGCTACTGCTACGACTCGATGAATCCTGACGGATTGCAGAATGGAAGGTTTGATTATAAGGCGCTCGTCGTGCCACAAGGCTCATTCGTTTCCGATGCCTCCAAGCGTCGCATTGCAGAACTCGAAAGTCAAGGCGTGCGCATCATCCGCACACCTTATTGTCAAGACACCCTCGATGTCATCGGCCCTGATGCCTTATTGCCCGAAGGAGTGGCATTCAACCATCGTCGTGATGGCAATACAGAGATATATTTCCTTGCCAATCAGCTGGACAGCGCACGCACCATGACCATATCGCTGCGCACCACTAAAGGTGTTCCTCATATCTATTATCCTATCGATGGGAAGCAGGAACAACCAGTTTTCCGCCATTCCAACGGAAGAACCGAACTGATGTTAACCTTGTCAGCCTATGGTTCGGCATTTGTTATATTTACAGATGAGTCACAAGGAAATGCGCCCGAAACAACGCTTCAACACCATGTGCTCACCACAGCACCATGGGATATCCACTTCCACAACAATGGTGTCAGTCTCCAGCAGCAACCACTTGCTGATTGGACAGCGTCATCCAACGATAGTATCCGCTATTATAGTGGTCGTGCTACTTATACCACAAACTTCAAAATCAAGGTAAAAAAAGGACAACGCTATTATCTCTCGTTGCCTGATGTTAGAGATGTGGCGCAGATTTGGGTCAACGAAACCGACTGTGGCATTGTATGGACATCCCCTTACGAGGTAGATATTACCAATGCTGTACATCGTGGCAACAATACGTTGCGCATCGCCGTTACCAACACCTGGCATAATGCTTTGCGTGGTGCTGATGCAGGCAAAGCCCCGTTTGATGGCATTTGGACCAATGCCCGATACCGCACCAAGGGCGACAGCCTATTGCCTGCAGGTCTCCTTGCCCAACCCATTATCCGTATTACTAAAGCAACAAAACAACAATAATGAAAAGACTTCTACTATCCCTTCCGCTTTTGTGTCTCTGCACCTTGGTGCAAGCCAAGGTCGTGATGCCTCGCTTTTTTGCCGATGGCATGGTGCTTCAGCAGCAAACTGAATGTCGGCTTTGGGGCACAGCGACACCTGGTGCCCCTTTGGTCGTTACTGCTTCATGGACTCATGGTAAATGGAAAAGCCGTGTTAATGCCGACGGCAGTTTCTCTATCACCATCACAACTCCCACAGCAGGAGGCCCTTTCACCATCTCTATCGACGACGGTGAAAAGACCATGCTTAGCAATGTGCTCGTTGGTGAGGTATGGATTTGTAGCGGACAGTCGAATATGGAGATGCCCATGAAAGGTTTCAAGATGCAGCCTGTAGAGGGAACAACCGAAGAACTCTTGCGCTGTAAAGATACAAAAATGCGCCTTTTCACCGTCAAACGCCATGCTGCAATCACTCCACAAACCGATGTAGAAGGCGAATGGAGCGAGGCCAACAGTGAGAGCGTGCGCAATTTCTCTGCCACCGCCTATTATTTCGGACGTGCGCTGCGTCAGCAACTTGATGTTCCCGTTGGACTCATCGTCACCGCCTGGGGTGGTTCTGCTTGTGAAGCATGGATGGCAGCCGACTGGTTGAAGGCATTTCCCAAGGTGACACTCCCTCGTGATGAGAAGGATGTGAATCGGTTGAAGCAGCGTTGCCCCACCGCTTTATATAATGGACAGCTTCGTCCCCTTATCGGTTATGCCATGCGTGGTGCTATTTGGTATCAAGGTGAGGATAATGTGCCCCGTTACGACTACTATGCCTCACTGTTGGAAACCATGGTACGAGGATGGCGTGCCGACTGGAAGCAAGGCAATTTTCCATTCTACTATTGTCAGATAGCCCCCTACGATTATAGTCTCATCAATTGGAGCGGTAGCCAACTCTTGCGCGAACAACAACTCTTGGCTGAGCAGCGCATACCCCATGCCCGTATGGCGGTGTTGATGGATGCCGGTTTGGAATATGGCATTCATCCACGCATGAAACGACAAGCCGGCGAACGACTGGCTCTGCTTGCCCTTACAAACACTTACGGCGTGAAGGGATTGCCCGATTTCGCTACTTATAGCAAAGTAGAATTTCAGGGAGATACTGCCGTGGTACAGTTTGACCGGAGTAAGGAATGGGTTTATTTCGAACATGGCACCACCTCAAAACTCTTTGAAGTGGCAGGTCGAGACAGTGTGTTCCATCCTGCTAACCATGTGTGGATAGCCCGTAATCGCGTTTATGTGAAGTCCGACAGCGTTGCCCATCCTGTGGCAGTACGCTATGCATGGTCCGACTGGGCAGTGGGTGATTTAATGCACGATGGTTTGCCTGTGTCATCATTCCGTACTGATTTCTGACCTTTGCCTCAGATGGTGTGTGGTCATCCATACATTCCGCCGAAGCAGGATGTAGCATGACAGCAGCTGTAAGAACAAAGATAAAATCGAACATATTCCCCTTTTTCGTGCAGATGGCCGATAGGGGCAGAACATAGAAACAAGTAATAAACAATGAACAGACTTTATACCTTATTACTCATGGTGACGCTTGTCATGGGACTCCATGCAGCCGATGTACCATCCGTTGCAGGATTGTTCCCTCTCGAAGGCAGTGGCAGAACCGTGTGGAATTTCAACAACGGATGGCGTTTCCATCTGGGCGATGTGCCTGAAGCCAACCGCATTGACTATGATGATCACGCTTGGGAAGTGGTTTCCACTCCCCATACCGTACAGTTGATGCCTGCCGAAGCCAGTGGCTGCCGTAACTATCAGGGTGTGGCATGGTATCGTAAACGCTTCGTGATGCCCGCCCAAACTGCTGGTAAAGACGTCACCCTCCATTTCGAAGCCATCATGGGCAAACAGGTGGTTTATGTCAACGGTCGTGAAGTGAAACGTCATGAAGGCGGCTATCTGCCTATTACCATATCGCTGACGAAGCTCGGTCTGACTGCCGGCGATGATGTTTTGGTAGCTGTTATGGCTGATAATAGTGACGATAAGAGTTTTCCTCCAGGTAAACCACAGATGACGCTCGATTTTGCCTATCATGGTGGCATCTACCGTGATGTATGGCTGATAGCCAAAGGTATGGTGCATATCACCGATGCCATCGAGGCAAACCGTGTAGCTGGAGGCGGTATTTTCGTGCATTGTGAGAACATCAGTAGCGAAAAAGCCGTGGTGTGTGTCAATACCGAAGTGGCTAATACTGGTCAGCAGCCTGTGACGCTGACCGTGACCAATGTATTGCAGGAGACAGGAAAACGTGTCGTTACCTCGTTGCGACTGGCTCCTGGCGAGACACGCACAGTCTGCCAGCGCATCAAAGTGGCTCGTCCCAAACTGTGGAGTCCAGAGTCACCAACCCTTTATCATGTCAACACCTATGTGCGTCAAGGTCGTCAGCCCATGGATGGCGGTACTACCCGCATCGGCATCCGGTCATTTGAATTTCGTGGCAAAGACGGATTCTGGCTCAATGGCAGTCGTTACCACCAGTTGGTAGGTGCCAACCGTCATCAAGACTTTGCATACGTGGGCAACGCACTGCCCAACTCTCAGCAGTGGCGCGATGCTCGCAGACTGCGTGATGCTGGTTTCACTATCATCCGCACCGCCCACTATCCACAGGATCCTGCATTTATGGATGCTTGCGACGAACTCGGTCTCTTTGTCATTGTGGCAACACCGGGATGGCAATACTGGAATAAAACTCCTGGGTGGGACGAGAAGGTACATGCCAATACCCGTCAGATTATCCGTCGCGACCGCAACCATCCATCGGTTCTGATGTGGGAACCCATCCTCAACGAAACGCGCTATCCCAAGAAATTTGCCCTCGATGCCTTGCAAATCACACGAGAGGAATATCCCTATGAAGGTCGTCCTGTGGCTGCTGCCGATGTTCATTCGGCAGGAGTGGCAGACCATTATGATGTTGTATATGGTTGGCCAGGCGATGATTTCAAGGATGACAAACCCCGTCAGTGCATCTTTACGAGAGAGTTTGGCGAACTCGTTGACGACTGGTATGCTCACAACAATCTCAACAGGGCTTCTCGATCTTGGGGTGAACGACCTATGCTGATGCAGGCGATGAGCCTTTTCAAGAGCACCGACGAACTGTTTCATACCACCGGACAGTTTATCGGCGGTTGTCAATGGCACCCCTTCGACCATCAGCGCGGTTATCATCCAGATCCCTACTGGGGAGGTATTTATGATGCGTTCCGCCAACCGAAAACTGCCTTGCAGATGTTTTCTGCCACATTGCAACCGTTTGTGTCAGATCCGAAACCTCAGGTGTTTATAGCCCATGAAATGACGCAATTCTCTGATGCTGACGTCACCGTGTTCTCCAATTGCGACTCTGTGCGACTTTCTATCTACGATGGCGTTCATTCTTGGACATTGCCTGTGGTTCATTCCGTTGGTCATGCTCCCTCACAACCCGTGGTATTCAAAGGCGCATGGAACTTCTTTGAGGCACGCAACTGGAGTTATACGCAGAAAAACTGGCGGCGTGTGCACATGGTGGCAGAAGGTATTGTCAATGGTAAGGTGGTTTGTCGTGATGATCGTATGCCTTCACGTCGAAGCACCAAACTGCGTCTTCGTGTAGATACATTGGGACGTCAACTGGTGGCAGATGGCAGCGATTTTATCGTTGTGGTATGTGAAGTGACCGACGATCTCGGTCATGTACGTCGTCTTGCTAAAGACCAAATCCGTTTCACCGTATCGGGTGAAGGCTCTGTCATCGGCGACGCATCCATTGGCGCCAATCCCCGTGTGGTAGAATGGGGTAGTGCTCCTCTGCTGATACGTTCCACTCGCACTCCTGGAAAAATACGTGTTCATGCCGAAGTGGCATTCCCTGGCACTCACGCACCTACCGCTGCCGACCTTGAACTGACGAGTGTGGCAGCACCTTTGCCCATGCTTTCGGGCGATATTCAGCCTACATCAGGTGAAAATGCCGCTGTTTCTACCACGAAAACAGCTTCTCGCCAACTTTCAGAAGATGAGCGCAACCGTCTGTTGCAAGAGGTAGAAGCGCAACAGGCCGACTTCGGATTGCAGAAATAAAGTATAAGGGCAGACGTCAAGCGATGCGTTGTTATTGTCCGTCTGCCCTTCGTAAGGCATAGTGCTGTTATGCGCAATGTTTTAAATTCGATTCAGACGCTTGCTTCCCTGCGTGTTCGGGATGTCAACGAGATATAGTTCGCGGAAATCTATAGGATCGGAGAGAGATAAAGACCTTATTATTCCTCGCATACATACGCGCACACGAGCGCACGCAGGCGCACACGCGATGTCGAAAAAATCGACCACTCGACCACCAATACCGCTTAACAGACAGAGATACAATGGCTTAACTGGTGGTCGATGACTTTGTCCTGACGCGCTTCGACCACCATTCGACCACCAACTGACCAACTACTGGGCACATTCCCATCAAATACAGCCACATTCCTATCAACGACCAACCACCTTTCCACCATCGGCTATCATCTGGGTTACGAGCACCAAAGCCACTTCTGCAGCGCCTTTAAGCGCAAATATGGCGTATCGCCATCGCTGTTTCGCGACCAGCAAAACAAGGTCATTGCAAGTGCATGATAGTCAAAAGGATAGTGCGCTGTTTTGCAAATTCATTGAATTTGGTCAGCAATCTCATTGAATTTGGTCAGCAAATTCAATGAATTTACTCGGCATTTTTAATGATTTTGCCCTACTGTCACGATGATATTCATGCGCTAAAGAACTGCTGCATGTCTCAAACGAAAGTCGCTCTTCTCAGCAAAACAATTTGTTTTGCTGAGCAAATCAATTTACTTTGCAAAGGAAATCAATTTGTTTTACTGAGCAAATCAATTTACTTTGCAAAGGAAATCAATTTGTTTTACTGAGCAAATCAATTTACTTTGCATTCGCATCGACCGTCTGTTCACGAGAAACATCTGTTTATCAACATATTATACCAACGTCCATAACACAGTCAGCAACAGTCCGCAAACAAGAAGACAATCATGGCTTTTCTGTGGACAAACGATGGGGAATATCTGCCATTGAAGTGAAATTCCTATGCCATTAACCTTAATTAACACAAAAAACCTTGTGCTGTAAAAAAAAAAGACGATATTTGCAGAAATTATCAAGTGTTTTATGACCCAACAATAGCTATTATAACCTTTTAAAACTATTTTAGATATGAAGTATTCATATAAACTTATTCTGGCATTGTGTATCATTGGATTGTTCAGTGGATGTACAATAGAAGAAGACGATACTCCTGCGGATGCAATAGACCAACTAACTATTACAGGCAGAATAATAGACCACAACAACCAACCCGTAAAGAATATACCTGTTGTATTCTACTTCTATAGAGGTGCTTATATTGTTAGTTGCAATCGTAAAAAAGCCACTTCAAAGACTGACGAGAACGGCATATATAAGTTCACCATATTTCGTAAGACTGACGAAAATAATGATGGATTAGAACAGTACTATTATTTATACCCTGATTTAGATGACAAGAAATATTTCACGCGAGCAACATATTTTCGTGACATTGATGCTTTCTGGACAGATAGATACCATGTGGTTAGCGATTATATTTTATGGGAAGCCCAATATGTTAAAGTGTTTGCCAACACAAAGCCTGAAGGTGCTGAGTATTATGACATAGAGTGTGAATTTGAAAAACCTGTATATAATTATGGCAAATATTACTCTTCACGTAATTATAACATAAATATCACACCATACACAACCAATTTTCAAGTGCCCCTACATCAAGACTTGAAGTTTACGATGACGTGGGATGGGAAGTATAAAAGAACCGTTTTCGTGAAGAAAGACAATCTGCCCAAGCAAATAGATCTCTCATACATACCGGAATGACCTGTAGATTGAAACGGCAAGGCTATTGACTATACAAAACGGCTCAAATAGACAAGTGTTTTTCCGCTATGCGATTAACAGGTCTGCGTTGTCATTTATTGTCGTTCAACAAGTTTTCTGTCATGAGAATTGTGTATTACCGAGTGAATTGTTCAGGTTTTAAAAACTACAATTATTGAAATTGAAAGTCGCTCTCACACTTCTATCTGGCTACTCCAATGAGGCACAGAATACCAGTAGTAGTATGTCGGCATGATTAGAATGAACTTTGAATATGCGTATCAACAACAAGGGCACAACCGTCATGGTTGTGCCCTTGCAGCTATAGGGATAGGATAGAGGTGGGTTAAAGCTTCTGTTCCACTTCGATTTCTGTAAAGGTCTCGATGATGTCGCCCACCTGGATATCGTTGAAGTTGACGAGTGAAATACCGCACTCCAAACCAGTGGCAACCTCTTTGGCATCGTCCTTATAGCGCTTCAGTGCATCGATGGCAGCGGTGTGAACCACAATACCGTCGCGGATGACACGAGCCTTGTCCTTGTTGTGTACTTTTCCTTCGGTCACCAAACCACCGGCAACAGTACCGACCTTTGAAATCTTGAACACCTGTTTTACCTCGATTTCACCAGTAAGAATTTCCTTCTTCACCTTGTCGAGCATACCCTCCATAGTAGATTTCACTTCATCGAGTGCATCATAGATGATAGAGTAGGTGTTGATCTCCACGCCTTCGCGCTCTGCCAGTCGGCGTGCATCAGCAGAAGGACGAACCTGGAAGCCGATGATGATGGCATCTGATGCAGAAGCCAGCATGACATCGTTCTCGCTGATCTGACCCACAGCCTTTGAAATGACGTTGACCTGTACCTTCTCAGTAGAGAGTTTGAGGAACGAGTCGCTGAGTGCTTCGATAGAACCGTCGGTATCACCCTTGACGATGATATTGAGTTCGTGGAACTCACCCAAGGCAATACGGTGTGAGATATCGTCGAGTCCAAGTGTCTTAGTGGTACGGAGCGACTGCTCACGCTGCAACTGTGTACGCTTGTTGGCTATTTCTCGTGCTTCCTGCTCTGTCTCCATCACATGGAACGAGTCACCGGCAGTAGGTGCGCCATTCAGTCCGAGAATGATAGCGGGCTCTGCAGGTCCAGCCTTTTCAATGCGCTGGTTACGTTCGTTGAACATGGCTTTGATGCGTCCGAAAGCTGTTCCCGCAATCACCACATCACCTTGTTTCAGTGTACCGTTGCTTACCAGCACGGTAGAAACGTAGCCACGTCCCTTGTCGAGTGACGACTCGATAATGCTACCCGTAGCCTTTCTGTTGGGATTAGCCTTGAGATCGAGCATTTCTGCTTCGAGCAATACCTTTTCAAGGAGAGCATCAACGCCGATTCCCTTCTTGGCAGAAATTTCCTGACACTGGTATTTACCGCCCCATTCCTCTACGAGGAGGTTCATATTGGCAAGGTCTTCACGAATTTTGTCAGGGTTTGCACCGGGCTTATCAATCTTGTTGATGGCAAATACCATTGGCACATTGGCAGCCTGAGCATGCGCGATGGCCTCCTTGGTGGTAGGCATGACGCTGTCGTCTGCAGCGATAATGATGATGGCGATATCGGTCACCTGAGCACCACGGGCACGCATGGCGGTGAACGCCTCGTGACCTGGAGTGTCAAGGAACGTAATTTTTCTACCGTCTTTCAGTTTCACATTGTAGGCACCGATGTGCTGGGTGATACCTCCTGCCTCACCGGCAATCACGTTGGTCTTGCGGATGAAGTCGAGCAGCGATGTCTTACCATGATCGACGTGACCCATCACGGTGACGATAGGTGCACGGCTGACGAGGTCGTTCTCGTCGTCGGCTTCTTCGGTGATGGCATTTTGCACTTCAGCACTTACGTATTCGGTGGTGAAACCAAATTCCTCTGCCACGATATTGATGGTCTCTGCATCGAGGCGCTGGTTGATACTTACCATGATACCGATGCTCATGCAGGTGCCGATTACTTCGTTGACACCGACATTCATCATCGTGGCAAGTTCGCTAACCGTTACAAACTCGGTCAGCTTCAGTACCTTACTCTCTGCAGCCTGTTCGGCCATCTCGCTATTGAGGCGCTCTTGTACGGCATCTCGCTTTTCGCGGCGATACTTCGCACCCTTCTTGTTCTGACTCTTTGAGGTGAGACGGGCGAGCGTCTCCTTTACCTGGCGTGCTACAGCCTCGTCGTCAACTTCCAATGGCTTCTGTACTGGACGGTTCTTCTTGTTTTTCTTGCCGCCGCCCTGTTGTCCGTTTTGGTTGCCGCCTTGCTGTTGTCCACCGCCACCTTGGCGCTGTTGTCCGCCTTTGTTCTTTTTGTTGCCGCCTTGCTGCCCGCTCTGGTTGGCTGCAGCCTCTATGTCAACGCGTCCGCTACGGATGCGCTCACGCTTCTTGCGCTCGCCACCATTGCCATGCTGTGCATTCTTTTCCTCGCGTTCCTTACGGCGCTCCTCCTTCGATTTCTTCTTCGGACGAGTGCTTTGGTTGAGGGTGCTGAGGTCGATTTTACCCAGTACGTTGACCTTTGGAGCGTATTTTGTTTCGCTCTTCAGGGTGAATACCTTGGTTTCGGAAGCTTTTTCAGCATCCGCAGGCTTGTTTTCTACTGTGGCAGGCTTGGCCTCTTCGGTATTGGCAACGGGTGCTTCTGCCTTGGGCTTGGCTTCCTGCTGAGGCTTAGCCTCTGTTTTTGGCTTGGCTTCCACTTTGACGTTAGGTTTAGCCTCTTCTGCCTTGACAGCCTTCTGCTCGTGGTTTGCAGGAGCAGCAGGGGCAGTCTCAGGAGCTTTCTGCTCAGCGACAGGTTTTGGTTCTTCTTTCTTTTCTACAATAGGCGATGCCTCTGTCTGGCTCACGGCAGCAGCCACAGGTGCAGTATCGCTATTGGCGGCCTTCTTTTTGCCTACGCTGTCGAGGTCAATCTTGCCCAAGGGTTTAAACTGTTGGCGTTGTTCCAACAGGTCTTCAGCCTTGTTGCTTTTCTTCTCGGCCTTCTCTGCCTTTTTATCCTTGGCTTTCTTCGCAAATATCATTTCGGCCTGTGTCTTCACAGCCTTGTCACCACTGAATGCACCCACCAGAGCCTGGTATTGTGAATCGGTGATTTTGGTATTTGGCGTCATTTCTTCTTTGACTTCGCCAAGTTCTTTCTTGTTTTTCAGGAAATCAACTGCCGTTTGAAGTCCTATATTCAGTTCTGATAATACTTTATTTAATCTGACACCCATTTAATTTGTTGCTTTACAATTCTGTTTTATTCTTATTATTCAAACTCCGCACGGAGCACGTTGAGCAGGTGGTCAACCGTTTCTTCTTCGAGGTCGGCCTTTTCGATCAGCATTTCGCGTGGAGCGTTGAGCACGGCCTTAGCGGTCTCCAGACCGATGGCCTTGATGGCGTCGATGATCCACTGGTCTATCTCGTCAGAGAACTCGTCGAGGTAGATGTCCTCGTCGTCGCTGTCTGAACCGTTGGATACACGGAATACGTCGATGGTGTATTCGGTCAGCATGGAAGCCAGTTTGATGTTCAAACCGCCTTTACCGATGGCAAGGCTGACTTCCTCAGGCTGCAGATAGACTTCGGCTTTGTGCTCTTCGGGATTGATGTTGAGGTTGGTCACCTTGGCGGGACTCAGCGCACGAGTAATGAAGAGCTGTGTGTTGCTGGAATAGTTGATGACATCGATATTCTCGTTGCCCAACTCGCGTACGATACCGTGTACGCGGCTACCCTTCACACCTACGCAGGCTCCTACTGGGTCGATGCGGTCGTCATAGCTTTCTACAGCCACCTTTGCACGTTCTCCTGGCATGCGTGCCACGCGACGGATTGTGATGAGACCGTCGTTGATTTCGGGCACTTCGGCTTCGAGCAGACGCTCAAGGAACACAGGGCTGGTGCGTGAGAGGATGATACGCGGATTGTTGTTCTCGTTCTGCACCTCCTTGATGATGGCACGTATGGTTTCGCCCTTGCGGTAGTTGTCGTTGGGAATCTGTTCTGACTTAGGCAAGTGGAGTTCGTTGCCCTCATCGTCGATGAGCAGTACTTCGCGTTTCCACATCTGATACACCTCGGCGCTGATTACCTGACCTACGCGATCCTTGTACTTATTGTAGAGCGAGTCGTGCTCCAGTTCAAGAATCTTTGAGGCAAGAGTCTGACGGAGATTGAGAATGGCGCGGCGTCCGAATTTCTCGAAGCGCACTTCTTCACTCACTTCCTCGCCCACTTCGTAGTCGGGTTCGATTTTCTGTGCCTGTGTGAGCGAAATCTCTTTGTTTTCGTCCTGAACCTCACCATCAGCTACTACGATACGGTTGCGGTGGATTTCGAGGTCACCTTTGTCAGGGTTGACAATGACGTCGAAGTTCTCATCGCTACCGAACTGTTTGGCAAGTACGTTGCGGAGACTCTCTTCCAGCACGCTGACGAGAGTGGTGCGGTCGATGTTCTTGGTCTCTTTAAATTCCTTAAAGGTCTCAATCATTGACGGACCTTTGTCTTCTTTTTTTGTAGCCATTATATAATCTTTTTATTTTGTTTACTCTTTAGCTCACGTGTCAGAGATTATTTGAAGGCGAGGAGGTATTTGGCATATTTCACCTCGTTGGTATTGAAGGTCTTCTCCACATCCACCAATACGGGGCGCTTTTTCCCTTCAATCTTCTGCTTCTCCTTGACCACCACCACAAACGACAGTCCGTCGTCGGCTACCGACTGGAGCACGCCTTGGTATTTCTTACCGTCGGCAGCCAGCACTTCCACTTCTTTGCCAATGTGGTTGATATACTGCTGTACGACTTTGAATGGTTGTCCGATACCGGCGCTACCCACTTCCAGTTCATACTCGCCGAGTTCTTCTCCGAGTCTTTCCTGCAGGAAGCGGCTCAGCGCGGCACAGTCTTCAATCCATACACCATCGGCGTGGTCGATTTCGATCACGATGCGACCGTCGGGCGTCATGTCAACGTCCACGAGGAAGTAGTCATTCTGACTCAGCCATTCCTCTACTGCGGCCTTTACTACGTCTTTATTTATCATACACCTTTATTGGTATTAAAACAAGAATGAGAGGCTCTTGCGAGTCTCTCATTCCTCTGAACGTGTGCAAAGTTACGACATTTCTGTCAATCTTGCAAGTATTTCCACTTTTATTTCACTTTTTTGGGTGATAATAGTTTTTCGTATTCTCCTGATGTGTTGAGTATTCGCTCTGCTTCCTTCAGAGTTTTGTCTGTTTGCAGCATGTGGAGCAGTTGTCCGCTTTGGAAATAATAGGCGGATATGATATCTTGTTCTATCTGCCGTTGTATTTCGTTGCGGTGCTGTTGTAGGTCGCGCTCAATATCATGGTGGTCGAGTTTGGCTTTCAGTGCTTCAAATTCAGCCTTTGCGTCGTCGTAGTATCCTTCGAATTTTGCGGTTTTGATGAGTTCTTCAAACTGTTTCTTGCTGATCTGGTCGTAGGTAAATCCTGCTTTCAGCACTTGTTGGGTGAAGTCGGCATATTCAGCATCGGTCAGATGGAACTTGTCGGCAGGAGCAATGGTAGGATGCTTGGATATATAATCCACCACATAGTCAAACATCACTTCGGTAGAGTCTATGCGGTCCAGATACAGGAGGATGTTCGACATGGTATCGGGTTTGATTTCGATATCGGGCATGATACCACCTCCGTCGCGTACCTCACGACCATTGCGTGTATAGAATACGTGTGTCAGCGAATCGGGCACATGTTCTTTATAGCCACCGCCGGTGTGTTTATAGTTGATGGCTTGAATGCATCGTCCGCTGGGGATATAGTATTTTGATGTTGTCAGCTTGAGGTTACCGTTGTAGGGTAGGTCAACATTAGGAATCTGCACCAGTCCCTTACCATACGTGCGCGTACCTATTATTAATCCGCGGTCAAGATCCTGTATCGAACCGCTGACAATCTCGCTGGCAGAAGCTGTCTCGTCGTTCACCAGTACGATGATGGGCATCACGGTATCGATGGGCTCCAGTCGGGTTTTGTAGTCAGAGTTGGCACGGCGCAACTTTCCTTTGGTTTCCACCAATGTCAAACCTTTAGGCAGCCACATATTGGCAATGTCCACACATTCCGAAACCGAACCGCCACCATTACTTCTCAGGTCGAGTATGAGTTTTTTCGCTCCGCGTTGTTTCAGGTCGAGATATGCCAGACGCATAGGTTTGGCTGGTTCGCCAGAGAAAGTGTTCAGGTTGATATATCCCACGCCATCCGGGCGCATACCATAATAGGTTATTTCAGGTGTCTTGATGCTCTCGCGTGTCACTTTGAAATTCATCACCTTGCCCGTCGAAGGACGTTTAATCTTGATCATGATGGTGCTGCCTGCATCGCCACGCAGATGGTCGCTGACGTATGCCACGGGTTTGTTGGTCATCAGCGTGTCTTCAATCTGCAAGATGATATCTCCCTTGCGCAGTCCCACCTTTGCAGCGGGCATTCCCTCAAAAGGTTCGTCGATGACCACTTGTTTTCGTTTTTGGTGGTAGCGTACCACTGCACCGATACCCGCATATTTTCCTGTCATCAGCATCTTCAAGTCCTTTTGTTTGCTCTCAGGGTAATATTCGGTATAGGGGTCGAGTGATCGCAGCATCGCATTGATGCCATTGCCAATCACGGTATTGGCATCGAGTGTATCGACATACATTAGGTCGAGTGTCTTGTATATGGCATTGAATATTTCGATGTTCTTTGCCACATCTAAGTTGTGGTTTCTCGCTTCCTGTGCATTCATATTCATGGGAAGCCATGCCAGTAGTGCGGCAAAAGCTGTCAATCGGCATAGTTGGCATACGTTGTTTTTTCTCATGATCATATTGTTTTTCGTATTGTTTCTATGTTTATAAGATGCAAAATTATAGAAAAATAACCGAAAAACGATTTTTTTTCTCAAAAAGTTTGTGTATTTCAAAAAAACGTATTACCTTTGCACTCGCAAAACAGAAAAACCTGCTTCAGTAGCTCAGTTGGTTAGAGCACCTGACTGTTAATCAGGGGGTCGTTGGTTCAAGCCCATCCTGAAGCGCTTTAAAAAGGAGTTAGACGAAAGTTTAACTCCTTTTTTTCTGTGTATTGGGCATGACACTAACCCAGTCGTGTTAATTAATGGCATCCAGAATTTGCCATTTTATGCTACCAACAAAATGGCGGCAATAGCTCCAAGTCCTTCTGCCACCATTCTGCTGTTCCAAAAGTCATCGGTCAGTTTATGTTCTACGATATACTCTCGCAGTTTCATTCTCCATACTTTGTTTTGCAGCAAAATCCATAATGGCTCGTCGAAATATGCAAATTCTATATTCTCTTTCAACCATGATTTTGATGGTGTGTGGCCTTTGCTGATTTGTTCTCCTGAGTAATTCAAATGCCAGAAACCGTCAGTTTCCAAATGCCAAAAAGGTTTCGTTATTTCTGTAGTACCGTCGAACTGTGAGTCTTTGGTATATTCCCGCATCAGTTTGTTATAATGTTCTTCTATCCAATCATTGAGAACAAACTGGTTGTTAGTGAACACATTTTCTTCAATGCCATCAATCAGAGCCACCAATAGCACAGGTTTGGCAACGATGGTTTCTCCATGAATTTTGGCCTGTCTAATATTCGTAATCCGCTTTGTATAGTATTGATAACACTGATCATAGTTAAAGAATTGTATCACTCTGTTCATTGCACTTTGTTATTGGTTTGTGGCAAAGGTACGAAAAAACTGGAAATTTGCAGAAGGAAATAAAAAAAATAAGTTTTCTAAAAATTTCGACCACACGACCACAGATGTGGTGTAATCGACTATGAGACAGCATCTTTATGCTGTGGTCAATTGTTCCAAACCCGTGCTTTCGACCACACTTCGACCACACATGCTTTTTCCGATAATCATGGTGGATATTCACGCGAAGTAAACAAAAATTATTTTCAGGCATTTTCAAACGGCTGACAAAGTTTTTGTCCAACGTTGGATAAAGGTGTTATCCAACGTTAGATAAGAGTATTGTCAAACGTTAGATAAGAGTATTGTCAAACGTTAGATAAAAGTGTTATCAAACGTTGGATAAGAGTGCTGTCAAACGTTAGATAAGGGGCTTTTCAACGTTGTAAACAAGTTGTTTCAACTATCGGAAAAGAGTGACGTCAAATATTATGCAATAGTTTTGCCCTACGTTTGACAAGGGTGTTGCCGGACATCAGAACATACAAATCATGTATTGGCGGCTATTGCGGTTGGACTGTTTTTATGATGGTAACGGTAGAGGACCTGGTGGTCGAATGGTGGTCGAATACCGCGAGTCAGCGTAATCGACCACACACGTAAACTGCACACACATAGCGTGTTATGCTGTTGTGGTGGTCGAGTGGTCGAAATTTTGCAACATCGCGTGTGCACGTGCATACATGCGCGTACCTATTATATAACTGAACTTTCGCATGTGGGGAAGTTAAGGGAAGTTAGGGAAGTTAGGGAAGTTAGGGAAGTTAGAGAGAAGTTAGAGGGAAGTTAGAGAGAAGTTAAGGGACAAATCCCTTAGTTGCGAAACTTGAATTATATAACATATAAAAGGGTTGCCTCCGTCTTTCTGCCTACATGGGAAGAATTGCTGTCCTCCGCGTAGCGCCTAAACATCCGATGGTTTCTTTTCTAATATCACTTTGTGAGTCTGCTCATCAACGTTCATGTTGTAGGCTTCCTTCAGCAACTGGCATAGGGTAGCGATAATCCGATTCTGATGCTCTGTGCCTGGAACTACATAGTCACTTAATGGAATTTCAAGGGCGTTTTGATAATTCCAATATGCTTTCGTTGTGATCTCTTTCAGCACCTTTCGCCAGTCTATTGACTCCCAGATATCAAGGTGAAGTGAACCCACAAAGTTGGACGGGTTAATAACTGTGAACCTGTCCCCGATGATTCTGTGAACACCCTTCAAACCAAGCAAAAAAGTTGTTAAACGATAAAAAGTTGCCGAAAAGTTTGGCAGTTTCATTTTTATTTATCAATTTTGCACCGACATTTGCAAGTTGCCCAACTCGCTTGGGCTTCTGAGCCAATAGAATTTGGCTCCGCATTTGTCTCTATTT